>DHHG01000005.1 GCA_002403175.1 Syntrophaceae bacterium UBA4778
AAACAATCCCTACCTCCAGGTTCCGTCCGGCAAGGAAGGTTTGGACCAGGTAATGGAAAGCCTGTTCTCCTTTGGGACACGTTCTCTCGATAGAATTGATTTCCAAAAAGCCCTGGATGCAATCGGAGCTGCGGAAAGCGCGGGAAGCGATTTCTCATTGAATGTACTGACCCCTCATTTTGAGAGGGGGGTGGAACTTCTGGCGGACAATCTCCTCCATCCCGCTTTTCCTCAAAGAGACTTTTCGGTAACCAGAAAGCAGGTGACTGATCTGGCAGGGGGGGTACTCCTGAGTCCCGATTTTCTTGCGGACCGGGCGCTGAAGACAGCGCTTTTCCCCAGAAATGATCCGATGCTGCGCCATGCCGTTCCGAAAACCGTTCAAGGGCTGAATCTAAGAGATGTGGAAAAATATCACCGTAGCGTTTTTCGACCGGACATGACGACCATTGTTGTAATCGGTAATATCGATTCCGAACGCGCATTCCAGATCATATCCAGGTATTTTGGGATCTGGACCGCCGAAGGGAAAAAACCGGATGTAAGGCTTCCGTCTGTTCCCCCCAACAAACCCGCCTATGCTTCTGTTCCGGACAAAAGCAGGGTCCAGACCAAGGTCATCCTGGCGCAAACGCTTGGAATCACCAGAACGCACCCGGACTATTATCCGCTTCAGCTCGGGAATCATGTCCTCGGAGGAGGTTTTTACGCAACCCGCTTTTACCGCGATCTCAGAGAGACTTCAGGACTCGTTTACAACGTAAGCGCACTCCTTGAGGCAGACGAGAGCCGCGCATACTATGCAGTTCAATACGGTAGCAATCCCGAAAACGTCTCCCGGGCCAAATCGATCATCGAATTCGATTTGAACCAAATGAGAATGAAAGCCGTTAACGATGATGAACTGCAAAGGGCGAAAGCGTTGCTCCTTCGGGAGATTCCGCTGTCGGAAGCGAGCGTAAGTCGGATCGCCTCCGGGTTTCTCGAAAGAATGGAATATGGATTGCCACTGAATGAGCCGATATTGGCGGCTCACAAATATATCGCAATGACGCCGGAGCAGGTCAGGGCGGCATTTGAAAAATGGTTCCGTTGCGACGATATGGTGGAGATCACCCAGGGGCCTTTACCCAAATAAAGCTCAGAAGAGCTTTCTTCGAAAAACATTTCAGGGTGGAACGTATGAGCCGCTTCTTTAAGTTATCCGTATTCGTCCCGGCAATTCTGTTCGTCCTTTATCAAGGGGCGATCGCAGGTGATCCCGATAAGGGCTCGGTCCGGCTTGGAACTCCGGGGAAATTATATTTGGATATCACTGTGTCAGGCATAGGGGATGGAACAATTCGTGTCTCTCCCCTGGAAGCGCAATGCAGAAGATCGGATTCGCTCTGCACATACGGCTTTGATCCCGGAACGAAAGTAATTCTCAGGGCGGAACCGGCGAAACTGGACAGCCGTTTCGATGGTTGGATCGGGAATTGCGAACCAGAAGAACCTGAAAAAAAAGAAGTCTGCCACATTATCATGAATGAAGATAAGGCGATCACAGCCGTTTTTTCCCGGTCCGCCGGCATAAGCTTTCCCTGAAGTATTTTCAATCCGTGATTCTTATTTCCCTCTATATTCCTTGACTTGTGTCAATCCGGGCGTATATAGTCCGCTCTCGAACGGCAAGCCTGATTCCGGAGAAAAATCGGGTCGGGATACGCGCCCATGGACTGTAATCAGGGCCGATAAGGATATCGTCCGTTAACCGGATTCAAGGACAATAGGAGGTTCTTATGTGGAAAACCATTCTCTCTCTCACTGTCGCAGGTATGTTCTTCTGGACGGCCAGTGCCCAGGCCGCAATGATGGCCTACATGACCGTCAAAGGCCAGAAATCGGGCCAGATCAAGGGAAGCATCACCCAGAAAGGGCGGGAAGACTCGATTGGCATCATAGCCTTCGATCAGGCCACCCAGGTTGTTCTCGGAGCAAAAGGCGTTGGGGGAGCTCTCAAGGTCGGGGCGATCACCGTCACGAAAGAACTGGATAAGTCCTCGCCGATCCTTCGCAATGCAATGGACACGCAGGAGAATCTCACAGAGGTTTATATCAGGTTCTGGACGCCACAGATTAAGGCGGGTACAGGGGTGGGGTCGGAAGTCCAGCATTATACGGTCAGGCTGACTAATGCCAAAATCCTGTCCATCAGAACCCAGATGCAGAATATCAGGCATCCCGATCTGCAGAAGTATGATATAAGCGAAGTGCTTACGTTTTCCTATGAAAAGGCGGAGTATATTTGGAATAATGGCGGGATTTCAGCCATGGAGTTCGGCGGTGCATTGCAATAAGCGTTTACGGAAGTAAACTGTAAAGCACACATAGAAAAACAGACAGGCAGGGTCGAAAAGCCCTGCCTTTTATTTTGGTTCCCAAGCTAAAAAAATCTTCCGGGCCACATCACCCGAAATGTCAAGTCTTGATGAAGGGCGCGCCCTTATACTGTCAAGTCGGATATCTCACCTGAACAAAAATCCAATTTCGCCGAGCATTCCTCATGGTTAAACTCTCAATTAGAAAATTTACAAACGGTTGCTGCCATGCAATCTGAAATATCCCGGCAGAAGGGGAGGGCATGCGGCTCATATTTATAGAATATTCCACTCCGTAATGCACTTCATCGATCGAAGCTGATAAGAACTCGGCTCCACCTACGAGCAATTATTTTGCTTCCGTTGAAAAGTTGACGATTATTTATTGAAAGCGATTTTTTGGACAGCTTGTTTTATATAGCAGGTCTCATTCAGAAATGTGCAGAGCGAAAAGAAACAAATTCGAAGAGAGCCGGATATCGAGTTCACCTATTGTTCCGTGGTTGGCAGTTATCATGATTGTGAATTACTGATTGAAAGAGAGTAACGTGCACCGTGCGCCGCTGAGATCAGCCGCCTTTCACTCCTTTGGCGATGCGGTCGCCGATTTCCTTGTCGATGTTGCGCCAGTATTCGAACGCACGCTGCAGCACGGGCTTGGAAACGCCTTTCTTGAGATGTCCGACGACGTTGGATACCAGCCGGTCGCGCTGCCCGTTGTCCATTACCTGACGCACCAAGGTGCCAGGCTGGCCGAAGTCGTCGTCATCTTTGCGCAAAGTGTAGGCAGTACGGATGAACTCGCCGCTGGCCTTCCAGACCGCTACCTCGGGATAGCGTTTGCTGTCTGCCTGCGGGCCGCCCTTAGAGTTCGGTGCGTATACGGGGTCGGATACGTTCTGTACCCGCATCGCTCCGTCCTTGCTGTAGCTGTGCACGGGTACCTTTGGCCGGTTTACTGGGATCTGCTTGTAGTTGACCCCAAGGCGGGCACGGTGGGCATCGGCGTAGGAGAAGAGACGGGCGAGCAACATTTTGTCCGGGCTGACACCGATCCCTGGCACGAGGTTGTTCGGTTCGAACGCGGCCTGCTCGATCTCGGTGTGGAAGTCGGTCGGGTTGAGGTCCAGCGTCAGCCGGCCCACCTCGTGCAGCGGGTAGTCACCGTGCGGCCATACCTTGGTCAGGTCGAAGGGGTTGAACCGGTAGGTCTCAGCCTCTTCGAAAGGCATGATCTGCATCTTCAGCGTCCAGCTGGGGTAATCACCCCGCTTGATCGCTTCGAATAGGTCGCGCCGATGGTAATCGGCATCAACACCGGCGATCCTGTCGGCCTCGTCCTGGGTGAGGCAGTCGATGCCTTGGTCGGTCAGGAAGTGGTACTTCACCCAGAAGCGCTCACCCTTTGCATTGACCCACATGTAGGTGTGGCTCGAGTAGCCGTTCATGTGCCGCCAGGTCTTAGGAATTCCGCGGTCTCCCATGAGAATCGTGACTTGGTGGGCCGACTCGGGCGACAGTGTCCAGAAGTCCCACTGCATGTCGTTGTCGCGCAGGCCGTTGTCCGCACGGCGCTTCTGGGAGCGGATGAAGTGCTGGAACTTCATGGGGTCACGTACAAAGAATACTGGAGTGTTGTTGCCCACCATGTCGTAGTTGCCCTCACTGGTGTAGAACTTTAACGCGAAGCCGCGTGGGTCACGCCAGGTGTCGGGGCTGCCACGCTCGCCGGCCACGGTTGAGAACCGGATCAAGGTTTCTGTCTTCGTGCCCGGCTGGAACACCGCGGCCTTGGTGTAGGCGCTGACATCCCTGGTCACCTCGAAATGTCCGAAGGCACCGGAACCCTTCGCGTGGGGCTGGCGCTCCGGAATTCGCTCCCGGTTGAAGTTGGCCATCTGCTCGATGAGGTAGTGGTCCTGCAGTAGGATGGGCCCATCAGGCCCCACGGTGAGCGAGTACTCTTCACTGGATACGGGAATCCCGGCATCGTTTGTTGTGGGTTTGCGGTCGTCATTTTTCATAGTATTATCTCCCTTTCTTGGCTCGCCCTGACTGATGAATCTAAAACCCCCTAAGATTCGGCAGTCTGATCGTTATGAAAATAGAATACTGATTTCAGGAAGTTCACTCCCGTGAAACATAACTTATCATCCGTTGCAGCTAACATTGAGTCAGATAAAAATAGAATGGAAAATCATTAATTCATATTCGGCATTTTCTCATTTTTGACCTTGAATAATCTTAATTTGCTCTAAGTAAATATTCTTGGAAAATGAATGAAGCAACATACAATCGCCCGTCTTTTTGATGGGAAATAAGAATTAACGACTGATAGGATGTGTCATTTCCAAAATTGAGGAATGCTCACTTCAGGAGAGGTGGTCCGGGTTGTTTGGACAGGGAACAGGGCTTTATAAGTGGGAAGTTGATCCGGGTTAGCGATCATGCCGCAGCCTGTCTATGCGAGTAGTTGAAGTAAACCATAGCCGGGGGTCTTCCTGTCAAAGTTTTATGCCACCTCATTTCGTTGTAGAATTTGAAGTACTCGGTCAAGCCTGACCGGAGCTCTGAGGCAGAGGCATAGGACTTGAGATAGATGTCTTCGTATTTGACGCTTCTCCAGAGCATCGATGCAGAAAGCACTGTCGAGAGTATTGGACAACCTCCAGGCCAGTACCATGCGGCTAGCCCAATCCATGACGGCGACAAGATAGCAAAATCCTTTGGGCTGATGGGAACCGGTTGATAATAGACGCTTGATCTGGAAAGTTGCATGATTTCGCATTGACGTGTCACGGGAAGTTCTGCTCCTCTCTCGATCATCGCTTGGCGCTCGGATCGGCTATGCGACCGAGCGCGGCGGATAAAAAATCGTTCTCCATCGATAACTGCCCGATCTTGGCGTGAAGGTCTTTTACATTCGGTCCTTATATTTAGCCGATCAAAGCCTTGAGCCTGCGCTTTTTACCGAGCTCCAAATCAGGTTGTATAGGGCGGGCAGGGAGTTTATAATGGGAACTGTAAGTCCGGCCCCGAGTGGTAGAACAAAAATTATTTCCCGGTGAAATCCGTGAATCCCCGTCTGCGCAAAAAGCTCATCATAATATCTGCAGTTCTTGTGATCGTGATAGCGGCGGCGATAATTACCCTCCTCGCCTATTCAAACAGAATCGTAAAACACAAGCTCGAACAGGCTCTAGGCCCCAATTTCACGGTGGACAGCATATCGCTCAACTGGAACAGTGTAGCTATCAATAGGCCCAGGTTCCTGAAAGACGACCAGACGGTGGCCTCAGCTCAGAGCATCACTATAAAAGCCCATTTCCTTGCCCTTCTGAAATCCGGGTTTTCCATTTCCAGTATAGTCATGCAGCAGCCTTCCTTCAAGGTGGAAGTCACTCCCGAAGGCAAATGGATAATCCCGATCTCCCTGCCCGAGAAAGAATCCACTTCTACTTCCAAGTCCGGTCCGTTGACCATTAAGGAAATTGTCGTGAAAAACGGCACGCTTTTATACCAGGACCATCGTGTGCCGGCTCCGAACAACATTGAGGCCCAAAAGCTCAATGCCAGCCTGAATGATTTCTCCTACCCCTTTAAGGACGAACCCTCGAAATTTTCGATTCAATCTCAATTAGCGGGCAAGCTAGTTTCGGGATCAGTTGCCGCGAATGGTAACTATAATTTCGGATCGCACGCTTTCACCATGAAATTCGACGGGAAGGACCTGGCCTATTCCGACGCAGGCGGCGGTTCAGGGCCGATATTACGTGGACAGCACCTGACCTTTACGGCGGGTTCGGCAGGCTTGCCGGAGAAGCCCCTGCTCATCTCGGATCTCGTTCTGAACAAGCCGCATTTGCGCGTGGAGACGGACAGCGAGGGGAATATCAAGGGCCCGTTCGGCGGCCCCGCTAAGAAACCCGCGCTGCAGGTCGAAGTGAATAAATTCGCAATAGTAGGCGGGGAAATTCTTTACCTGGACGGGAAAATCTCCTCCCGGCCTTATCCCGTCAGGTTTACGGATGTAAATCTTAATGCGGATTACATTACCAAGCCGTTCGAGAATAGATTAACGACTTATCAGTTTTCCGCTCATATCCCCTGCAACAGCAGCACGGGAATCCTCACCTCCTCGGGAAGCACGGACTTGAAGACGAGCGATACAAATTCCAAAATAAACCTGAGCGACCTCGATCTCGCTGTCCTGAAACCTTATATAGTCAAGCAGGGCGAGGCAGATTTTTCTAAAGGCTTTCTCGACCTCGATATGAATCTCGAGATAAAAAATAAAAATATTCACGCCCCAGTCCACTCGGTGATCAGGAACCTGGAATTCACGTCTGGCAGTGGACCCAAGGACCGGTTCCTCGGCGTACCCCGCTCAATAATCGTGAAAGCGATGGAGTCCAACAATCACCAGATCGTCTTTGATTTCATCCTGGAAGGCAACATCTCGAGCCCCAAATTCAATTTCAGGAAAAATCTGATGCAGAATTTAACTTCGGGCTTCGCCAACAGCCTGGGGCTGTCCGCCGTAAAGGCGGGGCAGACGGCGGTCAAGCAGGGCGGCGAGGCGATAAAGGGCGTCGAGAAAGGAATCAAGGAGCAGTTCAAGAATATATTCAAATAGTCTTTCGCCCATTCCCACTTTTTTTCTCATTCAAATGTTCCATTCCGCAATCAATAATCTCATCTTTGTTTGAAATGGCGATATGTCCTATATGCGGTTTGATTGATAACAGGAAGGAGCCGGGCAGGCATTGTCACCTGGGGAAGTTCAGGCGAATAGTGGCTTTCAATTCGAAATCAAAAGTTACAAATGGGTGCAGTACAAGATGGGGTGAGGATGCCTGCCCAAAAGAAAAAGCCCGCCAGGAAACTCCATTGCTTATTTGTTTGCAGCTGTTAAGTAACAAATTGAACCTGTTATAAGCTAATCCGAAATTAAGATCAGGGGCTCTCCCGAAATTAATAAAAACAACAAAAAAGTAATTAATATATAATAAATAACATTTATGACAAATTGTCTTCTCGAGGCATGTTCGCAGCTTTTGTCAAATACGTCAGTGATTACAATGTATTAAATCGAAAATCCTGTTTGGCACCTGAATTGCTCTTCTATTAGGCAACTCATAGGAGGTACTTTATATGAATACTGGAGATACAGCGTGGGTGTTAATGTCGAGTGCGCTGGTGCTGTTGATGACGGTGCCGGGGCTGGCATTCTTTTATGGCGGTCTGGTGAGAAGGAAAAATGTACTTTCGCTGCTCATGCAGTGCCTGATCATTCTGTGCGTTATCAGTTTGCAATGGGTCTTGTACGGCTATTCATTGACATTCGGACCCGATGCCGGGCACGGCATTATCGGGGGATTGGACTGGGTCGGCCTCAATAGAGTCGGTATGCAGCCGAACGCTGATTATGCTGCAACGATTCCTCATCAGGTTTTCATGATCTTTCAGGCAATGTTTGCAGTCATTACCCCGGCCCTGATGATTGGGGCTTTCGCAGAACGGATCAAGTTCTCTTCGTTCCTGCTATTTACGGTACTCTGGGCGACGCTTGTTTATGACCCCCTTGGCCACTGGATCTGGGGAACCAACGGCTGGCTGCGGAATCTGGGAGGTCTGGATTTCGCCGGAGGCATTGTGGTTCATACCAGTTCGGGTGTATCGGCCCTGATCATGGCCATTATGCTCGGCAAAAGATGCGGATATGATGGAGGGGCCTTCAGGCCGCACAACCTGCCCTTTACGGTTCTGGGTGGAACGCTTCTGTGGTTCGGATGGTTTGGGTTCAATGCGGGAAGCGCCCTGGGCGCCAACGGCCTGGCAGGAAATGCTTTTGTAACAACCCATACGGCTGCGGCTGCGGCGGGATTGACCTGGGCCCTGATTGAATGGATGAAACACGGCGCCCCGACTGTTCTTGGTACGATAACGGGTGCGGTAGCGGGTCTGGTTGCGATTACCCCTGCCTGCGGATTTGTCAACCCCATGAACGCGATCTTTATCGGAATCCTGGTCAGTATCTTCTGCTATTTTGCGTTGACCTGGGTTAAAGCAAAATTCGGTTACGACGATTCGCTCGATGTTTTCGGAGTTCACGGTGTGGGCGGGATCTGGGGAACCTTTGCGACCGGACTCTTCGCGGAAAAGGCAGTGAACGAAGCCGGTGCCAACGGCCTTTTCTTCGGCGGCCTGCATCAGTTCCTGGTTCAGGCATTGCTGGTGGCGGTAACGGTTGCCTTTGCCGTCGTCATGACATGGATTCTCTTCAAATTTGTGGATGCCGTTCTGGGCATGAGGGTCGAAAAGAAAGATGAGCTGATCGGTCTCGATCTGACCCAGCACAATGAAGTCGCTTACACCGTGATCGAATAGGAGAAATGAAATGAAATACATTATTGCCATAATTCAGCCTCATAAGCTGGAGGAAGTGAAAGAGGCCCTTGAGGACGTGGAAGTCCACCTGATGACCGTTTCCAACGTGCTGGGAAGGGGGCGCCAGAAGGGTATTACCGAGATTTACAGAGGCGCGAAGGAAGTCGGCAGCCTTTTGAAGAAGATCAAGATCGAAATTGCCGTGAACGAGGATTTCGTTCCAAAGACGATTGCGGCACTCAAAAAAGGTGCACGCACAGGAGAGATCGGGGATGGAAAGATTTTCATCCTGGATCTGAAGGATGTGATTCGCATTCGAACCGGTGAATGCGGTGAGCTTGCCATCGGCTAAATCCAGTGGAGCAGGGCAGGCGGAGCCGGCTGGCTCCCCTGCTCGCACTATTCAGTTAATGCGGCAATGAGATGATTCTTCAAATTTTCCAGCTTTGTTTCATCAATGATTCTATTTTTATCGGCATCGCAGATATAAAAAATATCAACAGCCAGATCGGCCCGGGTTGATAAGCGTGCCGACACGATATTGATATTATTCTCGTGAAAACATCGGATGATTTTGTGAAGGAGACCGAAATTGTCTGTTGCATCAATTTCAGCGATGGTCAGAGAAGAGGAATCAGGGTTGCTTATGCGCACCTGCAAGGCGGGCTTCTCGGTGCGCCGCAATGGCGGGAGCGGATATTTTCTGATCCGATCTGCGACCAGGTCATCGGGGGTTGCCTCTTTCCGTTCGATTTTACGCCATTTCTTTTCGATATTTTTCTTCTTTTCCTCCCAGGTAATCGCCGGGATATCGGGTGGCTCCAGATAAAAAATATCCAGGACCTTGCCGTCCTTGGTCGAATAGATATGGGCGTTCAGAATATTATATCCTTCTGAAGTGATGCATCCGATCAGATCGCACAGAAAGCCGGGGCGATCGCTTCCGCAGACGGTTATCCGCTCAAATCCGGTAAACTGATCGTGATGCAGACTCAAATCGGAAGTGCTCCGGGACAGCCATTTTCTGTGTAGTGCCCGGTCCTCCGGAAGGATATCCAAAAAATAGGAGGACTCGTAAATCAGAGGGTTGTATTTCGTAATGTCCCGCCGATTTCCCTTCGGATGATCGATCAGTTTTCGTATACGGTTGTGCAGCTGTTCGAGCTGAAATGCCTTCCAGTGCGTCCAGGCATTGTGTCCGACGCTACGGATATCGGCAACGGTTAGAAGATGAAGCAGATCGAGGTTTTCTTTGTCTGCCACCTCTTTGGCAAATTGACGCAAGAGGCCATCTTCAGGCTCTTTGAATGAAAGGTCGGATAAATCAAGGTGATGATAGACCAGAAATTTAAGCCGTTCTATTTCTTCTTCGGAAAACCCGAGGCGGCCGCAGATGTTTTCAACGATAATGGCGCCATTCTGCGCATGATCTCCCGGCTGCGACTTGCCGAGGTCATGGAAGAGGGCAGTCGCCCTCAAAAGAAACGGGGATTTGACAGAATTGCGCATGGACCGGATGCCGGCATCCGTATCCCGAACCATGGCATCTATGGAGGACAGGGCCAGAAGGATATGCTGATCAATCGTGAATTCGTGATAGGAGTCATATTCGACCTTGCAGTTGAGTACCTGGAAGGGGGGGATCAGCTTTCCCAGAACGCCCGTCTCATGCATCATCTGCATAACAGGTCCGACCGGCTCCGGGCGGGTGAGAATTTCCCTGAACACCTCTGCGACTTCGGGACAATGAAAGTCATGTGAATTCAGTTCGGAAGTGTATCGGCGCAATTTGTTTCGAAGCTCCACACTGAGGGTGGCCTGATGAACGAGGGCGCTTTTGAAGACCTTCATCATCCACAGTGGATGGCCGGCATCATCCAATTTTTTCCGGTTACTGAAAACAATACCATCCAGCACGGAAATGCCTGGTCCGATTGGATTTGCGCTGACGCGTTTGCGGACGATGCTCCAGATATTCTTTCCCGAGAGATCCCGTTCGAGAAAGGACAGGATATGCAATCGAATATTGCGGACGGTTTTGAAGAAATCTTCCATGAGCCGTCCTGCGCCATCCGCTCCATAAGCGCACTTTTCGGCAACGTCCGGCTGAAGATCGATTTCCAGAATGTCCATTCGGCGCTTGCAAAGCATGTGCAGTTCGATCCGGAGTCCGATGAGAAAGGCGTAATCGGATTCAAGGCTTTTTGCTTGTGGCCACTGAAGATCGTGCAAGCCGTTGAAGCGCAATCCTTTTCTTCTGACCCGTTCAGCCCAGAGCATGCGCTGACAGTCCCTCAGGGTGCAGATTCCGTTCTTTAAATCGGGCTCCACTCGAAAAAGTGAATTTCCCGAAGAGAGAAGTCCGCTCCGCAGTGTTCTGCAGATCTCCTCAATAAATCCTCTCTTTTTTCTTTCGAAATAGGGGATGATGCAATCTCTCCGGAACCTCTCGAACAATTCCCGATCTCCGGTAATAAAGGAATTCTCCAGCAAGGCCGTATCGCTTGCAATATCCTGACCCAGAATGGAAGCGCACTGATCTATCGTACGAACCACACAGCCCATTGTAAGGCCGGTATCCCAGAACCGTCTGACCATGGCGGCTATCTTCTCCAAATTCTGATCATCATGGAGGACAAGAATATCGACGTCGGAGTAAGGGCAGAGCTCCCGGCGACCGTAGCCGCCGAGAGCAATCAGGCAGACATTTTCAATGGAGAAGAGAGAATGGAATACGTCTTTAAGGATCCGATCTACCTCTTGCGAGAAATTGCGAACCGCATTCAGCGGGGCGGTCCGCAGATCATGTGAGCCGAACAGGATCTCCCGTTTATCCGCAATGGTTGCATCGGTCCAGGCAGGCATCTTCAGAGGGCTTCAGGACCCCTTTCCCGTGTTCTGATACGCGTGACATCCTCCAGGGGCAAGACAAATATCTTTCCATCACCGATTTTTCCTTCCGGACCCGATCGGGCTGCATTGGAGATGGCCTCGATGGTAGGCTCTACGAAAGGATCATCAACGGCAATTTCGAGTTTGACCTTGCGAAGAAAATTGATCTGGTACTCGTGGCCACGATATGTCTCCGTGTGCCCCTTCTGCCTTCCAACCCCTTGCACATCGGACACCGTAAGGCGGAAGACTTCGATCTTGCTTAAAGCTTCTTTCACTGCCTCAAGCCGGGTAGGCTGAACGATAGCGATAATGTATTTCATGGCGACTCCTTTTTTTATGATCTATGAACGGAGGCTTGTTTCCGGAACGTTCGATTTTTTTAACCGAAACGGCGCCGAGCTCAAGCCATCTATATCGTCCTGATATCTCTTTCCGGATATGCGCTAATATTGTGAATGCTCAAATCGGCGCCCCTGATTTCCTGCTCTTCCGAAAGTCGTATTCCTGTTGTTTTTTTGAGTCCCAGGTAAACCAGTGATCCAAAAATCATCGCAAACACAATGGCAGCTCCCGATCCGATGCACTGTGCGCCAAGAGAAACACCTCCGATACCGCCCAAGAATTTCTGTCCGAATATGCCGGTTGCTATGCCCCCCCAAGTGCCTGTAATTCCGTGCAGCGGCCAGACGCCGAGGACATCATCGATTTTTAATTTTTCCGTTTCAATCTGGAATCCGAATATAAAGATTACGGCCGCAATGCCTCCTATGAAAAAAGCCCCGAAAGGGTGGACAAGATCGGATCCCGAACAGATTGCAATGAGTCCCGCCAGCGCGCCATTGTGAACAAAACCAGGGTCATTTTTTGAGAATACGAGGGCGAAGAATATTCCCCCTACCATTGCAAAAAGGGAATTTACAGCCACAAGGCCACTGATGGCATTATAGTCCTGAGCGCTCATCACATTGAAGCCGAACCATCCTATCGCGAGAATCCAGCTTCCCAGGGCTAGATAGGGAATACTGGAAATAGGGATGCCCAAACTGACGCCGTCTGACCATCTTCCAATCCGTTGCCCGAGAATGATAATGGCCGGAAGCGCAAGCCAGCCTCCCATAGAGTGGACGACCACTGAGCCGGCATAATCGTGGAATTTGGCCCCCGTTGCAGAGATGAGCCAATCCTGAAAGAAGGCATTACGTCCCCAGATGATGGATTCAAAAAGGGGATAACAGATTCCTACTAGAATGGCACCGGCAAAAACCTGGGGCCAGAATTTCGCACGTTCTGCTATTCCTCCGGAGATAATGGCGGGAATGCAAGCGGCAAATGTAGTTAAAAAGAAGCAATGGACGAGATCAAAACCGCGCGCTCCCGGGATGAGTTTACCGTTGATAAGGTTGGAAAGGCTTCCTGCGTCCATCCAGAAATTGATCCCATACGCAATCGGAAAACCAATTAGAAAGTAGATGATGGTCGATACAGACCAGTCTGAAATGATTTTGACCAGGGCATTGACCTGATTTTTTCTCCTGACTGTCCCGACCTCAAGGAATGCAAATCCTGCGTGCATTGCAAAGATCATAACAGCCCCCAGCACAAGAAACAATGTATTGCTGGAGAATTGCATGTTCTGAAAAGCTTCGTTCATGAAATACTCCTGTAACTTCTTGGTTTTTTGCATGCTAAAGATGGCAAAAGGTATGCCTTGGGGGAAAGATTTTTTTCAAAGAGGGAATGTCCTTAGAAAGTTATTTATAAACAATTAGTTGAAAACAAAATGGGGAATTGCCCTTGGTGTGAAATGAGACTAAGGGTGAGTTTTTGAGCTACAATAATGTAGTTGTGGTTGATTTCAACTACATATATGTCGCAACCCTTTAAAGGGATTTGTGATTGTGATATAGACGAAAACCAAGAACAGAAGGAGTCCGGAATTCTGATCCGAAGAATCAGGACTCAGTTGGACGGGGGTCTTATGATAAGGACAATGTTAATTGGAGCAAATGGAAGAATGCGGCAGAAAATAGCCGAACTGATTTCCCGCTCAGAACTAATCCGAATGATAGAGATTACAGATGAAGATATTACGATCCACCCTCAAAGCACCGATGTTATCCTCTGCTTTGCGGATAATGTTACCATACTTGCTCATTTGAGAATTGCGGCCGAGCAGAATATTCCAATCATTGCAGGGTCGAAAGGATTTGATGAAAATGAGATGGGCCAAATCAGAACGCTTGCTGGTAAAACCCGTTGCGTTCTGATTCCGAATGTCGGCCTGCATGATACCATTGTTAACGATGCGATCAGGGCAACACAGTGGGTCGTCCAGCAGGCGAACGGATTGTATGATATGCAGGATGTTGTTATCGCGGAAAGTGCTTAAATCAATCGGTTCCGTCTTTAGGATAGAATAAAAACTGCCCGATGCGGGATTCTTTACTCGTTCCTGTATCCAGTACAGGCCAGGCCAGAAACCGCAGTTATGCGCATTCCGCTCCTTGAGCTCAGATTCCCGCATACGGGCATTTGAGAAATTTGAATCAACCTACATTGAACGTGAATTGCTTTGTATCTGTAACTCCCTCCGCCTGGACCGTGTTGGTCACTGTATACGTTCCCCTCTGAGCATTTGAGGGAAGTGTAAGGGGCACATTCGAAGTAAAGGTCCCACCGCTTCTGGAGACATTGACTTGCGGTTTTCCAACAACCTCATTTCCAAATTTGATTTCCCTTGTTTCCGTCACATTGATGGCCTGGCCTGGGTTAGGGGTCATAACGGCATAGGTCATCTTCAGATCGACCGGTTGACCGGGTTGTACAGTCGACGGGGTTGCCGATGCTTCTTCTATTTTCACAACGTTGCCGCTTGAAGGCTGATAATTATAAGCCTTGGCAGTGTCTGATGCCGATCTTTTGGTATCATAGCCATAGTGACCGATCGCGCCACCGGCCAGTCCCCCCAGCAAGCCTCCGATGACCGCACCCTTGGCACCGCCTCCGATCAATCCACCTGCCACAGCTCCTGTAGCGGCACCTACCCCTGCTCCGGTTGCAGCGCCCTTGTGCTCCTCGGGAACCGATGCACAAGCAACAAGCAGGACGAGAGACAGTAATACGGCAAGCAGTTTATGATTCATGCCTTCACCTCCGGATTAATATTAATTAATGCATCATCCCTTCAGATGTGATTTCCCTTTCTTTCTCTCTTCTCATCTCGGGAATAGCAAGTCCCAGAACGGCTCCTACCGTCAGTGCCACTGCGATTGCCATGAGAGGACGTTCCTCAATCACGCCTCGCAGAGAACTGGTTGTTCCTTTAATTTTTTCCATACCGATCCCTCCCATCTGCCTGGAGTAATCGGATGCCATGCCTGTCCATTCCTTGGCTTTGTTCCAGACATTTTCCTTCACATCCTGAGCCCTTTCAGACACATCACCCAACGTTTCTTTGATGTTGGCCATAGCAGGGCTTTCCTCAAAGCTCATTTGGCCCTCGCTTCTCCTCCTTACACTTCTGAATATCAACATGCCCAGGCCCAAACCCGCAATTGCTGTAGGTACCGGATGTTCTTTGATGCTGTCCAGAATATTTAATCCCCAAGTTAACGATTTTTCAGTAAATTGTGTCATGGCTCCTCCCTTATCATTGTTCCCGTATATTCCGGGGCTGGTTATTAGAATTATTCCATTCTGGCCTTT
>DHHG01000004.1 GCA_002403175.1 Syntrophaceae bacterium UBA4778
AAACAATCCCTACCTCCAGGTTCCGCCCGGCAAGGAAGGTTTGGATCAGGTTATGGAAAGCCTTTTCTCATTTGGGACCCGCTCTCTCGATAGAATTGATTTCCAAAAAGCCCTGGATGCAATCGGAGCTGCGGAAAGCGCGGGGAGCGATTTCTCATTGAATGTACTGACCCCTCATTTTGAGAGGGGAGTGGAACTTCTGGCGGACAATCTCCTCCATCCCGCTTTTCCTCAAAGAGCTTTTTCGGTAACCAGAAAGCAGGTGACTGATCTGGCAGGGGGGGTACTCCTGAGTCCCGATTTTCTTGCGGACCGGGCGCTGAAGACAGCGCTTTTCCCCAGAAATGATCCGATGCTGCGCCATGCCGTTCCGAAAACCGTTCAAGGGCTGAATCTAAGAGATGTGGAAATATATCACCGTAGCGTTTTTCGACCGGACATGACGACCATTGTTGTAATCGGTAATATCGATTCCGAACGCGCATTTCAGGTCATATCCAGGTATTTTGGAAACTGGACCGCTGAAGGGAAAAAACCGGATGTAAGGCTTCCGGCTGTTCCCCCCAACAAACCCGCCTATGCTTCTGTTCCGGACAAAAGCAGGGTCCAGACCAAGGTCATCCTGGCGCAAACGCTTGGAATCACCAGAACGCACCCTGACTATTATCCGCTTCAGCTCGGGAATCATGTCCTCGGAGGAGGTTTTTACGCCACCCGCTTTTACCGGGATCTCAGAGAAACTTCAGGACTCGTTTACAACGTAAGCGCAATCCTTGAAGCAGACGAGAGCCGCGCATACTATGCAGTTCAATATGGTAGCAATCCCGGAAACATCTCTCGGGCCAAATCGATCATCGAATTCGATTTGAACCAAATGAGAATGAAAGCCGTTAACGATGATGAACTGCAAAGGGCGAAAGCGTTGCTCCTCCGGGAGATTCCGCTGTCGGAAGCGAGCGTAAGTCGGATTGCCTCCGGGTTTCTCGAAAGAATGGAATATGGGTTGCCACTGAATGAGCCGATATTGGCGGCTCACAAATACCTCGCAATGACGCCGGAGCAGGTCAGGGCGGCATTTGAAAAATGGTTCCGTTGCGACGATATGGTGGAGATCACCCAGGGCCCTTTACCCAAATAAAGCTCAGAAGAGCTTTCTTCGAAAAAATATTTTAGGGTGGAACGTATGAGCCGCTTCTTTAAGCTATCCGTATTCGTCCCGGCAATTCTGTTCGTCCTTTATCAAGGGGCGATCGCGGGTGATCCCGATAAGGGCTCTGTCCGGCTTGGAACTCCAGGAAAATTATATTTGGATATCACTGTGTCAGGCATAGGGGATGGAACAATTCGTGTCTCTCCCCTGGAAGCGCAATGCAGAAGATCGGATTCTCTCTGTACATACGGCTTTGATCCCGGAACGAAAGTAATTCTCAAGGCGGAACCGGCGAAACTGGACAGCCGTTTCGATGGCTGGATCGGAAATTGCGAACCTGAAGAACCTGAAAAAAAAGAAGTCTGCCACCTTATTATGAATGAAGATAAGTCGATCACAGCCGTTTTTTCCCGGTCCGCCGGCATAAGCTTTCCCTGAAGTATTTTCAATCCTTGATTCTTATTTCCCTCTATATTCCTTGACTTGTGTCAATCCGGGCGTATATAGTCCGCTCGCGAACGGCAAGCCTTATACCGGAGAAAACTCGGGGTCGGGATACGTGCCATGGACTGTAATCAGGGCCGATAAGGATATCGTCCGTTAACCGGATTCAAGGACAATAGGAGGTTCTTATGTGGAAAACCATTCTCTCTCTCGCGATCGCAGGTATGTTCTTATGGACGGCCACTGCTCAGGCTGCGATGATGGCCTACATGACCGTCAAAGGTCAGAAATCGGGCCAGATCAAAGGGAGCATCACCCAGAAAGGGCGGGAAGACTCGATCGGCATCATAACCTTCGATCAGGCCACTCAGGTTGCTCTCGGAGCAAAAGGCGTTGGGGGTGCTCTCAAGGTCGGGGCGATCACCGTCACGAAAGAACTGGATAAGTCCTCGCCGGTTCTTCGTAATGCAATGAACTCGCAGGAGCCTCTCACTGAGGTTTATATCAGGTTCTGGACGCCCCAGATTAAGGCCGGCACAGGGGTGGGGTCAGAGGTCCAGCATTATACGGTCAGGCTGACTAATGCCAAAATCCTGTCCATCAGAACCCAGATGCAGAATATCAGGCATCCCGATCTGCAGAAGTATGATATAAGCGAAGTGCTTACGTTTTCCTATGAAAAGGCGGAGTATATTTGGAATAATGGCGGGATTTCAGCTATGGAATTCGGCGGCGCACTGCAATAAGCGTTTGCGGAAGTAAACTGTAAAGCACACATATAAAAACAGACAGGCAGGGTCGAAAAACCCTGCCTTTTGTTTTGGCTCCAAGCCAAAAATTCTATATAAAATTACAAACGGTTGATGCGATGTAACCTGAAATTTCCTGGCAGAAGGTGAGGGCATGTGCTCTATTCATAGGGGATATCACTCGGTATGAACCTCATCACCTATCACCAATGACTTTGAAAAGATGTGTTGTTATGAGTTATGATTCAAAAGGTACAGAGCAGATCCTATGCCATTCTACCGATAGCCGCAATCATACCTCTTGATTCCTTTTAAACTCCACCCATGCTGTTGAAAAAAAAGAGTGAATCGCTGTTCCTTTCATCTCATTTTGGCCCGAGCCACATTTCCGGAGCTAAACCAAAAAGAATTTAATCGGTATCTCGCCAGAGTTTATTGGTTATGTATGGAACTATGACGCCCCGAGCAACCCTTTGTCTTTGCCAATTCAGAGGAAACACTTTTGACTAATCGAACCTCTCGCTCCTCTTTGAAATCTGGATTTTTGATGCGTCGTGATTGCTTTTTGTTGCAACAGACAGTTTGTCCGATATTAAGATCAGGGGCTTCGAATTTAAAAACAACAAAAAAGTAATTAAGTTACAATAAATTACATTTATGAACCTTATTTTTTCAGGACCTGCTCGCAACTTTTGGTTTTATATTTAATGAATTCAAGGCATTAATTCGAAAATCCTCTCTGGCACCTGAATTGCTCTCTATAGGGGCAACTTATAGGAGGTGCATTACTATGAATACTGGAGATACAGCGTGGGTGTTAATGTCGAGTGCGCTGGTGTTGTTGATGACGGTTCCGGGCCTGGCATTCTTTTATGGCGGTTTGGTACGAAGAAAAAATGTTCTTTCTTTGCTCATGCAGTGCCTGATTATCCTGTGCGTGATCAGTTTGCAATGGGTTTTGTACGGTTATTCATTGACCTTCGGACCTGATGCAGGGCACGGCATCATCGGCAGTCTGAAATGGATGGGTCTGAATCATGTCGGCATGCAGCCGAATGGCGATTACGCTGCAACGATTCCTCATCAGGTTTTCATGATCTTTCAGGCGATGTTTGCAGTGATAACTCCGGCACTGATGATCGGGGCTTTTGCAGAGCGGATCAAATTCTCTTCGTTCCTGCTTTTCACTGTTCTGTGGGCAACCTTTGTTTATGATCCTCTGGGCCACTGGGTCTGGGGTACTAATGGCTGGCTGAGGAGTTTGGGCGGTCTGGATTTCGCCGGAGGCATTGTGGTTCATACCAGTTCGGGCGTATCGGCTCTGATCATGGCCATCATGCTCGGCAAAAGATGCGGATATGATGGAGGTGCCTTCAGGCCGCACAACCTGCCCTTTACGGTTCTGGGTGGAACGCTTCTGTGGTTCGGATGGTTTGGGTTCAATGCGGGAAGCGCCCTGGGCGCCAATGGCCTTGCTGGAAATGCATTTGTAACAACCCATACGGCTGCGGCTGCGGCAGGATTGACTTGGGCTCTGATTGAATGGATGAAACACGGCGCTCCGACTGTTCTGGGTACGATAACGGGTGCTGTCGCGGGTCTGGTTGCAATTACACCTGCCTGCGGATTTGTCAACCCCATGAACGCGATCTTTATCGGAATCCTGGCCAGTATCTTCTGCTACCTTGCGTTGACCTGGGTTAAAGCAAAATTCGGTTACGATGATTCGCTTGATGTTTTCGGAGTCCACGGCGTGGGCGGGATCTGGGGAACCTTTGCGACCGGACTCTTTGCGGAAAAGGCAGTAAACGACGCGGGTGCAAACGGCCTTTTCTTCGGCGGCCTGAATCAGTTCCTGGTTCAGGCATCGCTGGTGGCGGTAACGGTTATCTTCGCCGTCGTCATGACCTGGATTCTCTTCAAATTTGTTGATGCTGTTCTGGGCATGAGAGTCGAAAAGAAAGATGAGCTGATCGGCCTTGATCTGACCCAGCACAATGAAGTTGCCTACACTGTAATCGAATAGGAGAAAGGAAATGAAATATATCATCGCAATTATTCAGCCACATAAGCTGGAGGAAGTGAAAGAGGCCCTTGAGGATGTGGAAGTCCATCTGATGACCGTTTCCAACGTGCTGGGAAGGGGACGTCAGAAGGGTATTACCGAGATTTACAGGGGAGCCAAAGAGGTCGGCAGTCTTCTGAAAAAGATCAAGATTGAGATTGCCGTGAACGAGGATTTCGTTTCAAAAACGATTGCGGCACTCAGCAAGGGCGCACGCACCGGAGAAATCGGAGATGGAAAGATTTTTATCCTGGATCTGAAGGATGTGATTCGCATTCGAACCGGTGAGTGCGGTGAGCTTGCCATCGGCTAAATCCAGTGGAGCAGGGCAGGGGAGCCGGCTGGCTCCCTGCTCGCACTATTCAGTTAATGCGGCAATGAGATGATTCTTCAAATTTTCCAGCTTTGTTTCATCAATGATTCTATTTTTATCGGCATCGCAGACATAAAAAATATCAACCGCCAGATCGGCCCTGGTTGATAAGCGTGCTGAAACGATATTTATATTATTCTCGTGAAAACATCGGATGATTTTGTGAAGGAGACCGAAATTGTCTGTCGCATCGATTTCAGCGATGGTCAGGGAAGAGGAATCGGGGTTGCCGATGCGCACCTGCAAGGCAGGCTTCTCCGTGCGGCGTAATGGCGGCAGTGGATATCTTCTGATCCGATCTGTGACCAGATCGTCGGGTGTTGTCTCTCTCCGTACTATTTTGCGCCATTTCTTTTCGATATTTTTCTTCTTCTCTTCCCAGGTAATCGCCGGGATATCCGAGGGCTCCAGATAAAAAATATCGAGGACCTTGCCATCCTTTGTCGAGTAAATATGGGCGTTCAGAATATTATACCCTTCGGAAGTGATACATCCGATCAGATCGCATAGAAAGCCGGGGCGATCGCTTCCGCAGACGGTTATCCGCTCAAATCCGGTGAATTGATCGTGATGTAGCGTCAAATCGGAACCGCTTTCGGAAAGCCATTTTGTATGCAATGCCCGGTCCTCCGGAAGAATATCCAATAAATAGGAGGACTCGTAAATCTGGGGGTTGTATTCCGTCATGTCCCGCCGATTTCCCGTCGGATGGTCGATAAATTTCCGTATGCGGTTGTGCAGCTGTTCGAGCTGATATGCCTTCCAGTGCGTCCAGGTGCTGTGCCCGACGCTACGGATATCGGCAACAGTTAAAAGATGCAGCAGATCGAGATTTTCCCTTTCTCCCGCCTCTTCGGCGAATTGACGCAAGAGCCCGTCTTCAGGTTCTCTGAATGAAAGATCGGACAAATCAAGGTGGTGGTAGACCATAAATTTAAGCCGTTCTGTTTCTTTTTCGGAAAACCCGAGGCGGCCGCAAATGTTTTCAACAATTATGGCGCCATTCTGCGCGTGATCTCCAGGCTGCGATTTGCCAATATCATGGAAAAGCGCACCCGCCCTCAAAAGAAACGGGGATTTTAAAGAATTGCGCATGGACCGGATTTTCCTATCTTTGTCCCGCACCATGCTGTCCACAACGGATACGGCCAGGAGAATATGCTGGTCAATTGTAAATTCGTGATAAGAATCGTATTCGACTTTGCAATTGAGCGCATCGAAAGGAGGGATGAGCTTTCCTAAAACACCTGTTTCATGCATCATCTGCATGACAGGTCCGACGGGCTCCGGACGTGCGAGAATTTCCCTGAATAGCTCCGCAATTTCGGTGCAAGCAAAATCATGCGAATTCAGTTCGGCAGTATATTGGCGCAGTTTATTCCGGAGTTCCACGCTGAGTGTGGCCTGATGGGTGAGTGCGCTTTTGAAGAGCTTCATGATCCATAATGGATTGCTTATAGAATGCAGTCTTTTCCGTTTACTGAAAATAATGCCATCCAGTACGGAAAGGTCCGGCCCGATAGGGTTGGCACTGATCCGTTTGCGCACTACACTCCAGATATTTCTTCCCGAGGAATCCCTTTCGAGAAAGGAGAGGACCCGTAATCGTATATTACGGACGGTTTTGAAAAAATCCTCCATCATCCGTCCTGCACCGTTTGCCCCGTATCCGCATCGTTCGGCAACATCCGGCTGGAGATCGATTTCCAGAATGTCCATTCGGCGTTTGCAAAGCATATGCAGTTCGATCCGGAGTCCGATGAGAAAGGCGTAATCGGTTTCGAAATCTTTGGTTTGCATGGACGGCCAGTGAAGATCGTGCAAACCTTTGAAGCGCAATCCTTTCCTTCTGACCCGTTCAGCCCAGAGCATACGCTGGCAATCCCGTAAGGTACAGATTCCGTTTTTCAAATCCGGTTCCACTCGAAAAAGGGAATTTCCCGAAGAGAGAAGTCCGTTCCGCAGGGTTCTGCAGATCTCCTCAATAAATCCTCTCTTTTTTCTTTTGAAATATGGGATGATGCAATCTCTCTGGAATCTCTCGAACAATTCCCGATCTCCGGTAATAAAGGAATTCTCCAGCAAGGCCGTATCGCTGGCGGTATCCTGCCCCAGAATGGAAGCGCACTGATCTAGTGTACGAACCACACAGCCCATCGTAAGTCCGGTATCCCAGAAACGTCTGACCATGGCGGCTATCTTATCCAAATCCTGGTTATCATGGAGAACAAGAATATCAATGTCGGAGTAAGGACAAAGCTCCCGGCGACCGTAGCCGCCGAGAGCAATCAGACAGACATTCTCAATGGAGAAGAGAGTGTGGAATATTCCTTTAAGGACCCGATCCACCTCGTTGGAAAAGCTGCGGGCAGCATCCAGAGGGGCGGTCAGTTGACCATGAGAGCCGAACAGGATTTCCCGTTTATTCGCAATGGATGTTGAATCGGTCCAGGCAGGCATTTTCAGAGGGCTTCAGGACCCCTTTCCCGTGTTCTGATACGTGTGACATCCTCCAGCGGCAGGACGAATATCTTTCCATCACCAATCTTACCTTCCGGACCCGATCGGGCAGCGTTGGATATCGCTTCAATAGTGGGTTCTACGAAAGGATCATCAACGGCAATTTCGAGTTTGACCTTGCGAAGAAAATTGATCTGGTACTCGTGTCCACGATACGTCTCCGTGTGCCCCTTCTGTCTTCCAACTCCTTGCACGTCTGAAACTGTAAGACGGAAGACTTCGATCTTGCTTAAAGCTTCTTTCACTGCCTCAAGCCGGGTAGGCTGAACGATAGCGATAATGTATTTCATGGTAACTCCTTTTTTGATGATCTATGAACAAAGGCTTGTTTCCGGACCTTCCGATTGTTTTAAAGCCAATACGGCGCCGAGTTCAACCTATATCGTTCTGATATCTCTTTCCGGATATGCGCTGATATTGTGAATGCTCAAATCGGCGCCCCTGATTTCCTGCTCCTCAGAAAGTCGTATTCCTGTTGTTTTTTTGAGGCCCAGGTAAACCAGCGATCCAAAAATTAACGCAAACACAATGGCAGCTCCCGATCCGATGCATTGTGCGCCAAGAGAAACACCTCCGATACCGCCCAAGAATTTCTGTCCGAATATGCCGGTTGCTATGCCCCCCCAAGTTCCTGCAACTCCATGCAGTGGCCAGACACCGAGGACATCATCGATTTTTAATTTTTCCGTTTCAATCTGGAATCCGAATATAAAGATTACGGCAGCAATGCCTCCTATAAAAAAAGCCCCGAAAGGATGGACAAGATCGGATCCCGAACAGATTGCAATGAGCCCCGCCAGCGCACCATTGTGTACAAAACCAGGGTCATTTTTTGAGAATACAAGGGCAAAGAATATTCCCCCCACCATAGCGAACAGGGAATTAACAGCCACAAGGCCGCTAATGGAATTGTAATCCTGGGCGCTCATCACATTGAATCCGAACCATCCTATCGCAAGAATCCAGCTTCCAAGAGCCAGATAGGGAATACTGGAAATGGGGATGCCCAAGCTGACGCCGTCGGACCATCTTCCAATCCGCTGTCCCAGAATGACTATGGCCGGAAGCGCAAGCCAGCCCCCCATAGAGTGGACGACCACTGAGCCGGCATAATCGTGGAATTTGGCCCCCGTTACAGCGGTGAGCCAATCCTGAAAGAAGGCGTTACGTCCCCAGATGATGGATTCAAAAAGCGGATAACAGATCCCTACCAGAATGGCGCCGGCAAAGACCTGGGGCCAAAATTTCGCGCGTTCTGCTATTCCACCCGAAATAATGGCGGGGATACAGGCGGCGAATGTCGTTAAAAAGAAGCAGTGGACGAGATCAAAACCGCGTGCTCCCGTAACGATCTTTCCGTTGAGAAGATTGGAAAGGCTCCCTGCGTCCATCCAGAAATTGATCCCATACGCAATCGGAAAACCTATTAAAAAATAGACAATAGTCGATACAGACCAGTCTGAAATGATTTTGACCAGGGCATTGACCTGATTTTTTCTCCTGACCGTCCCGACTTCAAGAAATGCAAATCCTGCATGCATTGCAAAGATCATAACAGCCCCCAGCACAAGAAACAATGTATTGCTGGAGAATTGCAGGCTCTGAAAAGCTTCGTTCATGAAACCTCCTGTGACTCTTTGGTATTTTTTTCGCAATACAAGGAATGGCAAAAGGCGTGCCCTCGAGTGGAATATTTTTTTTAAAAAGGGGTATATCCTGGGAAGGCTATTTATAAACAGATAGTTGAAAGCAAAATGGGGAGCAGCCCCTGTCATAAAATGAGGTTAAGGGCGAATTATTTTGATACAATAATGTAGTTGTTGGTAATTCCAGCTACAAATGTGTAGCAACCCTTTGAAGGGGCTTGCAATTGTGATATAGACGAAAACCAATAACAGAAGAGTCCGGAATTTTGATCCGAAGAATCAGGACTCAGTTGGACGGGGGTCTTATGATAAGGACAATGTTAATTGGGGCAAATGGAAGAATGCGGCAGAAAATAGTTGAACTGATTTCCCGCTCAGAACTAATCCGAACGATACATATTACAGATGAGAATATTACGATCCACCCTCAAAGCACCGATGTCATCCTCTGTTTTGCGGATAATGGTACCATACTTGCTCATTTGAGAATTGCAGCCGAGCAGAATATTCCAATTATTGCAGGTTCGAAAGGATTTGATGAAAATGAGATGGGCCAAATCAGAACGCTTGCTGGTAAAACCCGTTGCGTTCTGATTCCGAATGTCGGCCTGCATGATACCATAGTTAACGATGCG
The DNA here is from genome assembly GCA_002403175.1 of Syntrophaceae bacterium UBA4778. The sequence goes on from DHHG01000004.1 coordinate 9,583, forward strand.
ATCAGGGCAACGCAGTGGGTCGTGCAGCAGGCGAACGGATTGTACGATATGCAGGATGTAGTTCTCCGGGAAAGTGCTTGAGATAAACCGTTTCCGGTTTTAGGGCAGGATAAACCTGCCCGCTACGGGATTCTTTACTCTTTCCTGTACCCAGTACAGGCCAGGCCAGAAACCGCAGTTATGCGCATTCCGCTCCTTGAGCTCAGATTCCCGCATACGGGCATTGAGAAATTTGAATCAACCTACATTAAACGTGAATTGCTTGGTATCTGTAACTCCCTCCGCCTGGACCGTGTTGGTTACTGTATACGTTCCCCTCTGAGCATTTGAGGGAAGTGTAAGGGGCACATTCGAAGTAAAGGTCCCACCGCTTCTGGAGACATTGACTTGCGGTTTTCCAACAACCTCATTTCCAAATCTGATTTCCCTTGTTTCCGTCACATTGATCGCCTGGCCTGGGTTAGGGGTCATAACGGCATAGGTCATCTTCAGATCGACCGGTTGACCGGGTTGAACAGTCGACGGGGTGGCCGATGCTTCTTCTATTTTCACAACATTGCCGCTTGAAGGCTGATAATTATAAGCTTTGGCAGTGTCTGATTCCGATCTTTTGGTATCATAGCCATAGTGACCGATCGCGCCACCGGCCAGACCCCCCAGCAAGCCTCCGATGACCGCGCCCTTGGTACCGCCTCCGATCAATCCACCTGCCACAGCCCCGGTAGCGGCACCTACCCCTGCACCGGTTGCAGCGCCCTTGTGCTCCTCGGGAACCGAAGCACAAGCGACAAGCAGGACGAGAGACAGTAAAACGGAAAGCAGTTTATGATTCACGCATTCACCTCCGGATTCTAAAATTAATGCATCATCCCTTCAGATGTGATTTCCCTTTCTTTCTCTCTTCTCATCTCGGGAATAGCAAGTCCCAGAACGGCTCCTACCGTCAGCGCCACTGCTATTGCCATAAGAGGACGTTCCTCAATCGCACTGCGTAGAGAACTGGTGGTCCCTTTGATCCTTTCCATACCGATCCCACCCATCTGCCTGGAGTAATCGGATGCCATGCCTGTCCATTCCTTGGCTTTGTTCCAGACATTTTCCTTCACATCCTGAGCCCTTTCAGACACATCACCCAATGTTTCTTTGATGTTGGCCATAGCAGGGCTTTCCTCAAAGCTCATTTGGCCCTCGCTTCTCCTCCTTACACTTCTGAATATCAACATGCCCAGGCCCAAACCCGCAATCGCTGTAGGTACCGGATGTTCTTTGATGCTGTCCAGAATATTTAATCCCCAAGTTAACGATTTTTCAGTAAATTGTGTCATGGCTCCTCCCTTATCATTGTTCCCGTATATTCCGGGGCTGGTTGTTAGAATTATTCCATTCTGGCCTTT
>DHHG01000241.1 GCA_002403175.1 Syntrophaceae bacterium UBA4778
GTTTGTGATTAAACCAATCCTGATAGAGACCAACCATGCCGGAAGTAAAAAAGTTGACGTAAATAAAAAATTGATCTTTGTTTTTTATCCTTGAGAGCGTTTTCTCGTCGCTGACAATCTTATCTATAAAGAGCGCTTTGAGCTTGTTCAGGAAAGTGATTGCACCTTTAGCGCGGATCAATGAGCGATAAAACTCCAGATCCTGTTCCAAAAAATCCGCAACCTTGGTTAGAAATGGCAGGGGATTCTCGATGATTTTGCTGTGCTGAAATTCATCAAGAAGCTCCAGCAGGGTGGATATGATCTCATTTTCGATTTGCTCCAGAACCGCATAGGTTCCGGCATAGTGGGCATAGAAGGTCCCTCTGTTAACATCCGCCCTGTTCACGATATCCTGGATTGAAATCCGATCGATCTCCTTTTCCTGCATCAACTCCACAAAGGCTTGCCTGATCAACTTCCTCGATCGAATCGCACTCCGATACTCTGCTTTCTGTCTCATTTTTATTCCTCAGGCCTCCAAACTTGGACAGTACCAAAAACAATTGTCTGTTTTTGTATAATTCATTCAACCTTTGATTATTGACAATCAACCTTTCGGCATTATATTGCATTTATCATCAAAATACAACATTTGTACTATTTTGATTAAATATCTTTTTTTTGCAAAGGACAGTTCGGCTATGAAAAGGAAAATCATTCTGTTCTATTCATCAATCGGCCAAGGGCATATCAGTGCCGCAAACGCCATTGAGAAAGAGATCCGCAGGCAGGATCCGTCCGTCATCGTATCAAAAAAGGATATTCGTGATTTCATGGATCCGTTGCTGCGTTTCATCGACGAAAAGGTCTACTGGTTTATCGCCAAGAATCTACCCCTTTTATTTGATAACTTGTTCATCACATTGCAGGAGGAGGGGAATCAGGCCGGTTCTCTATCTCAACTTGCAAACGATTATCCGGAAGAAAAGGTTCTTGAATACATAAAAATCGAAGCCCCCGATACAATCCTGGCCACCCATTATGGATCCGCTCAGGTCCTGGGTACTCTTCGAGAGAAAGGGCTGATTCCGGGAATCAAGATCGGCTGGCTCCACACGGATTATTTTGAGGGATATTTCCCACGCATATCCAAACGGATCGATCGCACCTTCCTGGCCCATCCCGAACTGGAAAGCCGCTGGATCAATGCAGGCGTCCCCCCGGAATTGGTTGACACCACAGGGATGCCCGTCAATGTACCGCAAGGGCAGACAAGCGATTCAAAGGAATGTCTCTCCACAATCGGTCTCGACCCGAAAATCAGAACTATTGTCATTGCTTGCGGGAAGGAAGGCGCCGGCAACTTTATCGGTGCGATCAAAAGCATTGCGGCAGAAGCGAAAGAGCCTTTGCAGATTATTGCTGTTTGCGGTTTGAATGCGAAGCAACAAAAGGGCTTAGAGAAAATTCAACCGGAAATCCGAAAGCAGGTAAATCTGAAAGTCATGGGATTCATTCCGCAGGCGGACCTGGTTTCTTTTATTCAGGCATCGGACCTGTTTATTACCAAGGCAGGCGGACTCTCTCCCGCTGAAGCGGTTACGTTGGGAAAACCTACGGTTCTCTTGAATGTGATCAGCGGTCATGAGAGGGAAAATGCGGAGTTATTCTCTAAATTGGGGATGGCGGTCTTCAACAAGGATATCAAAAATCTGGGGGCCGAGGTGATGGAACTCGTTTACAATAAAGAAAAACAGGACTCTATGCTTGAGGCCCAGCGTGCCTATCAGGTAAACATTGATATCGAGAAGATTGCCCGTTTCGCATTGGATCCGACTGTCCGGGCACGGTCTCCCCAGCACGACTTCGGTTTGGAGCACGGCCTGGCGCCCAGCAATATTCGAGAAGCCCTTGAGCAGCTCGAAAAGGATGCCCCCGCCGATATGGAAATTCTTCTTTCGTACTCGTCTTCCAAGGAAGACGAGCGTATTGTAATGGAAAATCCTTTTGGGCATATTGCCATTCGTGTCGGGCCAATCGTCTATAGTTCAAACCACATCTCCGATCCGGTAGAGGATTCTTTTCTCCTTCAGAACCTGAGCCTGGAAGAATACCTCTTTGGGGTCTCCCCTCCTTCCGACAACCAGGTCCACACCAGCACGTACGGGATGGCTTACGGACGCGATACTCTCGGATTCAGGATCAAAGGGCTTGCTCCGGGTGCTCTAACGTGCATGCATAAAGATGCGGCAGAAATCGAAGAAGAATTTCGTGATGGACGATGCAGGTGGGATTTGAAGAAATCAAATTGTGCCGATTACGTTGCCCGCATTCTGCGAAGCGGTGGCTATGATATCGATTCCATGGAGGGACCAAGCTGTTTATACACAATGCCGCTTGATGTCTTTGAAAAGGTTTATACCGCTTTTCAAGAGAATCCCGCATTTCGAACCGAGTTGGTGGCCTATCGGCGGCTTCCTGGGTCCAATGCCGACTACCGTTTCTGCCGTTTTCCCCTTTCCTTGGGACAGCCTGTGCGCACGCTGGCCAAAGTGCTCGCAGATTCTATGCCCGACAAGCTCGAGAAGGAAGTAGCGAGGCAAATAACAGGCTATATTGGGGATGACCGGATCTATTATGAGAATCTGATGAAGCGCACTTCCGCATCCATTATGACTTCCCGCAGCCGAGCCAAGAGTATCGAGGAAGTCCTGATCGGCGAAGCGCATCATTTGATCTCTGAACAGAAGAATCAGTATTATGATGCATACATACGCAAGCTGGCGGAGTACCTGAAGCAAGATCCGCCCGACATCGTAGAGCGGTGCCGTCACGCCGTAAGGCTTTCGGCGGAAGATCTCAAAGAATTCTTCAAATCTCCAACAATGGAAAAAATTCGAAGAACCTTTTTGCAGCAATGATTCTGCCGAAATTCGGACCTGTAATCGGTATCTTCGTGGCGTGTGCTTTGGGCATGCCAGTCCCTGAAGAAATTACCCTTCTCTCGGCAGGGCTCCTGGGATCGGCAAAGGAAATCCCCATCATCCTTGCCGCCCTTTTCGGCTGGGCCGGCCTATGCCTGAGCGATTCGATCCTTTTTTTCCTGGGACGTCATCTCGGCCCCGGAGTCTTTCGTCTGCCGCTGCTTCGAAACGTGTTTACGGAAACACGGGTCAAAATGGCCGAATCACGAATTCGTAGCAATGGCATTCTGGTGTGCTTTGTCGGGCGGTTCCTTCCATCTATGCGCATGGCCGTATTTGCCGCGGCCGGAGCGCTCTCAGTTAACCCCATCGCTTTTCTGATCACTGACGCCCTTGCAGGGGCTACCGCCGTCCTGATCTGGGTCTCTATCGGAAGTTGGATGGGAAGCTACTTAGGGGATACAGCACAGCATTTGCAGTACGTAAAAACAGCCGTCATTTCCCTCCGGGACGCTGCCGGCTTGTTCGCCATCTATTAGTTCAGCGACTTCTGCTTCATCAAGCAACTGCCATCTGTTACTGATTGTCTTATCAGCAGTCAAGCCGCTCACTAGCACCATTGTGAAATCTCTGGCATCGATTACTCTTTGGCATATCGTTTATAGTTTGGTTGGATATTTGTATAAACAAACAAATCTAGAAAACAAAAAGAGGGTGTCGGAAATGGCTTACTGTCAAGAGGGTGACCCCTATCCGGAGGGGCAATCCGTTATAAATTAAGCTTTACAACGAATACCCCCTATGCTAATAAGCTCCCACCCGGCACGCAGAAAGGGTCTAGGCCGGGTTTCTGGAGCAGTTACTTTTAAAAAGCCATTGTCGGTTGTTTCTCAAAAATGCCTTTAACCATCAGCCATCCGGCTGCCGCAATCCCCCTGTCCCGATACGGGTTAAATATTCACGCCCTGATACTCGGCAGCATGGTTCCGGATCTCGTGTTTTTTATCAATCTGAATTCCTGGCGGGATTTCTCTCACTCCATAGGGGGATTGTTTTTTTTCTGTCTGCCTGCCGGTTTGTTGCTCCTTGCGATCTATCACTGGCTGGTGAAAGAGCCTCTTTTTTCCCTTCTGCCACAATGGCCGCCCATCAGGTCGACCCGGAAGACGGAATTTCGAATCGGAACTCTGCTGATCACGGCTTTTTCCGTTTTGATCGGTGCGGCAACTCATCTGATTTGGGATAGTTTTACCCATGAACAGGGATTCGTGATCGACCATCTTCCTTTTCTGACTCGAACCGTTTTTGATGTGGGATTCGACCACATTCCCCTCACGCGCATTCTCCACCACATGGGTTCCCTATTCGGAGCCATTTGGATGATGAACTGGATCAGGTATAGGTGGATTGAATGTAAATCGCAATACGTTAATATGGATATGAAAGAAAAAAGAAGCCGAAAAGGATTGAGACTTGCGATCTTAACGACCGCTTTTCTAGTATTCGGCATCATGTATTCCTGGCTTCTTGCACAACCGATCAAGACTTACGATCAATTACGACAAACAATGGTTGGAGGCCTCTTCGCTACCGGTACGATTACTCTTTCCTTTACGATGGTCTATTCTCTTTTTTGGCAATTCATCTTAAAAAGGGACTTCTTCCAAAAAGTTCCCGGACAACAGCAGTCTGAATCCGACTGAGTTCTTCGCAGATAAGATGAGGTGGACCGTGATGAAACCAAAAGGAGTTTTTTTCACGATTCTCCAGATCTTTTTTCTTTGCTCCTGGTGCGCCGCCTGTCATCCTTTAAAAGCCCAGCATATCGTCCAGTCATATCCGTATCACGGCAAACCCCCTTTCATAGTCTCGGAAAATGGTCCTCTTAGCCGGACTGAAAGTGCAAGGCTCTTTGCAGGGCTCCTACCCGAAGCCGATTCGAGCCCTCTGCTTGGTTTGCATACGGCTTTTGTGCAGGACATGACCGGATCCGCCATCTTTGCGGGAAATGATCTAGAGCTTCTCCATGACGGACCGGCGACATTTGATCGTATGGCGAAGACAATCGACCATGCACAGGACCATATCAACATCGAAACTTTCATATTCAGAGACGACAAAATTGGTCATCTCTTTTCGGACATGCTGATAAAAAAAAGTTCTGAAGGCGTCGCTGTGAATCTTATTTACGATGGTTTCGGAAACCGGAAAACGCCTACGGTTTTCTATGAAAATATGCGGGCCTCCGGTGTCAAGGCACTTGAATTCAACCCTTTTGCTCCGATCGAAGCAGCTCTCTCGGATAACAATCTCAATAACCGGGATCACCGTAAAATTCTGGTCGTGGATGGCAAAGTCGCCTTCACAGGGGGAATTAATTTTTATTGGGAAAATTCGACCCGAACGGACGCTTATGGGAACCGATCCATTCGCCCCTGGAGGGATACCCACATCCGCATCGAAGGGCCTGCAGTAACCGAATTCCAACGCATTTTCTTTGAAACATGGAAGGCAAAGAACGGCCCCAAGCTTGCATCCGCTAACTATTTCCCAATTCAGGATAGTAAAGGAGATCTTCTGGTGCAGATCATCGCGGACGGACCTGAGCGGGGCATATCAAACATCTACATGACCTATGTATCAGCCATTATCAATGCACGAAACTCCATTCATTTGACACAATCCTATTTAGCTCCCCCGGAAGAGATGCTGGCGCTTCTGGAAAAAGCCGCCTCTTCCGGAGTCGATGTAAAAATTATCGCACCCAGTTTCAGCGACTTCTGGCTCCCTTTCTACGCGGGGAGGTATAACTATACACGCCTTCTGAGATCGGGGATCAGGATATTTGAATTTCAAAATGCCATGCTGCATTCCAAACTGGGGGTCTTTGACGGGACCTGGTCGATTATCGGTTCTGCAAACCTGATTCCGCGAAGTTTCTTCCATGATCTCGAAGTGGAAACAGCCGTTCTCGGAAGCACTTTTGCATCTCAAATGGAAGCGAACTTTATTGATGATCTTTCCGAATCAAAGGAGGTCACGCTGGAAGACTGGGAAAACAGGCCCTTTAAGGATAAATTTCTGGAATCGTTTGCACAGCTCTTCAGGTTTCTCCTCTAGCCCTCGGTGAAGAAACCCGCTATCCCCCGTACTCCAGCTCGCGGCCGGATAACTTTAATATCCTGTCCCGGATTTCTGCTGCTCTTTCGAACTCCAGATCCCTGGCGGCATCGGACATCTCCTGCTTTAGCCTTCGGATCAAAGCGAGGAGTTCTTTCTCGGAATAGACTTCCTCTTCTTCGGCAACGGCGATGGTCATATAATCCGATTCATAGACGGAGGAGAGGACGTCCGAGATAGATTTCCGGATCGATTCCGGAGTAATGCCGTTGTCCGTATTGTATTTTGCCTGAATCTCCCGCCTTCGTTTAGTTTCCTTCAGGCACGCCTCTATGCCCGAGGTGATCTTGTCCGCATACATGATCACCTCGCCCGAGACATTCCGGGCCGCACGGCCGCTGGTCTGGATCAGGGATCGCTCAGATCTCAAAAAGCCTTCCTTGTCGGCATCGAGAATCGCAACAAGAGAGACCTCCGGGATATCAAGACCCTCTCTGAGCAGGTTGACACCAACGAGAACATCATATTTGCCTATCCGCAAGTCTCGTATGATATTAACCCTTTCCAGGGTAACAACATCGGAATGGAGGTAAGCGACTTTCATTCCGAGTCCCTGATAATACTCGGTCAGATTCTCTGCCATTCGCTTGGTCAGGGTCGTCACGAGTACACGTTCCTGTTTCTCGATCCGTTTCCTGATTTCTCCTAGAAGATCATCGACCTGATGCTGAACCGGCTTGATAATGATCTCGGGGTCCATCAGGCCCGTCGGACGGATGAGCTGTTCGACGACTTTTCCTTCCGACTTTCTCATTTCATAGTCCGCCGGCGTAGCTGAGATATAAAGCCTCTGCTGGGGGTACGCTTCAAATTCCGGAAACATCAGCGGCCTGTTATCGAGGGCCGAAGGCAGGCGAAATCCGTAATTGACAAGGGTCTCCTTCCGGGAACGGTCTCCCCGGTACATCCCGTTCAACTGGGGGACTGTGACATGGCTCTCGTCGATGATGATCAGGGCATCTGTCGGAAGATAATCCATCAGGGTCGGGGGAGCCTGTCCCGGATTGCGCCCTGTCAGGTGGCGCGAGTAGTTTTCAATCCCCTGGCAGTATCCCATCTCTTCCATCATTTCGAGATCGAAATTCGTGCGCTGTTCAAGACGCTGCGCTTCGAGGAGTTTGTTCAAAGACCGGAGCTGTTGGAGTCTTTGCGTCAATTCTTCGCGAATGGTTGCCATCGCCCTTTTCATGTTGTCCCGGGTTGTGACATAATGGCTGCCCGGATAGATGGCGCATTTATAAAGGCGTTCGATTTTTCTGCCCCGCAACGGGTCAATCGTCGAGATTGCATCGATCGTATCTCCGAAGAATTCCACCCGGATCGCCTTTTCTTCTTCATATGCGGGGAAAATCTCCACGACATCGCCCCGGACGCGAAAGGTCCCTCGATGGAAGTCCACATCATTTCGCTGGTACTGGATTTCAACGAGTTTGCGCAGCATGTCGTCACGCCCGATCTCCCGACCCTCTTCGATTTGAAGGAGCATCTCCGAATACGCCTCAGGCGATCCGATGCCGTAAATGCACGAAACACTTGCGACGATAATGACATCCCGACGCTCGAGAATCGAACGCGTTGCGGAATGACGCATTTTATCGATGGTTTCGTTGATCGACGAATCTTTTTCGATATAGGTATCGGTGCTTGGAATGTATGCCTCTGGCTGATAGTAATCGTAATAGCTGACGAAGTATTCTACCGCATTATCCGGGAAAATGGTTTTGAACTCACTATAGAGCTGGGCCGCCAGGGTTTTGTTATGCGCGATCACCAAAGCGGGACGCTGGATACTTTCGATCACATTGGCAACGGTAAAGGTCTTCCCCGAACCGGTAACTCCGAGCAGTACTTGATGGGGAAATCCCTCGCGAATTCCTTCGGAAAGTTTGTTTATTGCCTGAGGTTGATCACCCTTCGGTTCAAAATCCGTAAAAATTTTAAATTTGCTCATTGAGATCTCAATTTTTGTTGTTATATTGACCAAGTCAAAGCCGACTTGCGAATCAATCGCCCGCAAAACCGACTTACATTTTATATTTCTGAATTGATTAGTCCGAAATTATACGCCCGCTGATTTAAAATGCAAGTTAGCCCCTATCGTAAAAGGAGGACCCGATGAAAATAGCCCGAATCATGAGTAACAATAACGAGATCCTGTATGGCTCTTTCGATCCCGAGCTGCCGAAACGGATTCAGATTATCGAAGGGGATCTTTTCGGGCACTTTACCGTCAGCAAGAAGACTGCTGAAATCAAATCTCTCCTTGCCCCCGTCACACCTCCGAATATCTTTGCTCTCGGCCTGAATTACGGAAAGCATGCCGATGAAACGGGAATGTCCCACCCCGATTCTCCCGTCGTCTTTATTAAGGCAACGACCAGCATTACCGGACCTGGCTCCCCGATTCTGCTGCCCAAAGCGGGTTCAAAGCATGTCGATTATGAATGCGAGTTGGCGATTGTGATTGGAAGGGAATGCAAGAATGTTTCGCCGGGTGAGGCTTTCGATTCTATCCTTGGCTACACATGCGCCAATGACGTGAGCGCACGCGACTGGCAGATGCAATTGCAAAAAGGACAATGGGCGAGAGGAAAAAGTTTCGATACCTTTTGCCCGATCGGTCCTTACATTGTAACAAAGGATGAGATTCCCGATCCCGATTATTTGAAGATTTCGACATTTCTGAACGGTACGATCATGCAGGATTCCAGCACGGCAGACATGATCTTTGATGTAGCCAGGATCGTTAGCGACCTGAGCCGCTCATTGACCCTGCTGCCCGGGACACTAGTCCTGACGGGAACGCCCGAAGGAGTCGGATTTACGAGGAAGCCACCCATATTCCTGAAATCAGGCGATACCATCAGCGTTGCCATCGAAAATATAGGCATTCTTACCAATCCTGTTCAGGACGAGTCATATGGGGGTTCGGATTTAGTCTGATTCCAGAGCAGAAAAAAATTCTGCTTCACGAAGGTATTGAAAACACCCCTTATTTATATATTGAAGTCTGATTGAAAAGGGGATATACATAATTGCACCAAGGAGAAGAGGTTATTTTGAATGGTTAAATTACAAGACAATTTGAAAAAAATTGAAACATATAAGAATAGCAGCCCCCACTACAAGGAGCTGCTTGATATTTACGGAGATATTCTGATCCTCCGAGAAGACTTCCGATGCCGGATGAAAAAGGCTGTTTTCAATATCGAGGAGGCCCATATTGATAAAAAATTGTCGGGCGGGCTTCCACTGGTCGATCTGTCGCAAGGAAACCTGGACCTTTCCGAAGCACAAGCCTATTTTATCGAACTCATGAGAATTGCAGAGAAGATCAATTCTGAAGAAAGTCAGGCCATTTTAGCTGATTTAAAAAAAGGGAAGATCCTTTTTAACAACATGGTCGAAGAAACCTTCGATAAGCAATCGGAATCCAATGCCGAAGAGGAAGACGATTCCTTTGATCTTTTAGGTTTTTTTGTAGAAGAGAGCCTCAGGCCGGCTTTCGAACAAATAGCCGAAAAATATGCGGAGAAAATAAGCAAATCCAAATGGTGCGAAGGATACTGTCCTGTTTGCGGAAAAGAACCGAATATCGGCGAAATAAGAGAGGAAGAAGGTAAAAGATTTCTTTTTTGCAGTCAATGCGGGACGGAATGGAATTTTCGCAGAATCAAATGTCCTTTCTGCGGCAATGAGGAACAAAAGACACTATCTTACTTTACCGTTGAAGAAGATGAGCGCTACCGGGTGGATGTCTGCGATCGGTGTAAGCGGTATATAAAAACCATTGATTTTCGCAGCATGAAGGAAGAGCCGAACCTGGATATTGAAGACATCACTACCATTCATCTTGATATGCTGGCCAATGAAGAGGGCTATAATTAGCGGCTGACACCGAAGTGACTAGTGTCAAATAAACGTGACGAGCTTCTAGAAAAAGCCGGTTCCAGCTTTCGCGAGCAAGACAGTAACTACATATTTCTATTTGTATCATTAGCTTTCAGCTTGTTGCCTGCAGACTGTAAGCTCATTTGAAACCTGCCTTTTTCTACCATGAACGATCAAGATATCGGTAAAATCATCAGGATTCTCACCTCCGAACTGAAAAAACGGGACCTTCCCATTGTCTCTCTCATGGCGGAACAGAAGAGTGATCCCTTTCTGATCCTGATTTCTACGGTTCTGAGCTCCCGGACGACAGATGAGGTCACAGCGGCGGCATCGAAGAGACTTTTCTCACTCGCCTCCAGTCCTGAAAAGATGCTGACATTATCCGAGGAAGAAATCAGGAAAGCGATCTATCCTGTCGGTTTCTACAAGACCAAAGCCCGGGCTATCCACTCCCTCTGCCGAGATCTGGTGGAGCACTTCGGGTCACAGGTCCCGCGGACCATGGAGGAATTGCTCACCTTAAAGGGAGTAGGAAGAAAGACGGCCAATCTTGTCCTGGCTCTGGGATTCGGAAGTGGCGGGATGTGTGTCGATACCCATGTTCACCGAATCTCAAACCGGCTCGGGTACATAAAGACCAAAATACCTGCTGAATCCGAAACAGCCCTCCGGGAAAAACTCCCCAAAAAATACTGGGCCATTTACAATACCATCCTTGTAGCTCATGGACAGCACACCTGCAGACCGATATCACCTTTTTGCAGCAGATGTCCGGTTTTCATCTATTGCGACCGAATAGGCGTGACATCTAGCCGCTGATAATCATTAGAATTAAGGGCACCTTTTACTTGCTTGACGGCGATCGCATCAATCTGGGTACACCTTTTTGCAAACAGGATGAAATACTCCGAACAGGTATCTGCGGTAATATTATCAGAGCGGTCGTGCCTCGCCTTTTTTGAAGAGCATCTTCCAATGCATCTTTGGTTCCGTTACCGTCGGTGAGAAATAGAAAGCCAGCGGCAGATTCAGGATCTAACCTTTCACGCATCCGATTGGCCGCAACCTAGCCACCTTCTTTGAAATACCGGCATTATGAACAACATTGACCACTTCATCGATATTCTTGTAAGCTTCGGGTATTTCTTCAGCAAGGGTGGCCCTGCCTGTGGAGAGGACGATCACGCCTCGCTGGGCCATTTCTTTTTTGATTCCCCGCCCCATGCTGGCCTTTTTTGCCTGAGCGCGACTCATAACCCGCCCCGCGCCGTGACAGGTGCTTCCGAAAGTTTCTTCCAAGGCCTTTTGCGTTCCCGTGAGGACGTATGACCCCGTCCCCATATCACCGGGAATCAGAACGGGCTGCCCAACAGATCGGTATTGAGGAGGAACTTTGGGGTGTCCGGGGGGAAATGCCCGGGTTGCGCCCTTTCGGTGCACACAAAGTTTAACCATTTTTCCATCGATCGGGAATTCCTCGAATTTGGCGATATTGTGACAGACATCGTACACAAGTCGCATCCCCAGTTCTCGCGGGCTTTTTTGGAGCGTTCGCTCGAATGTCTCCCGAGTCCAATGCATCATCATCTGTCGATTCGTCCAGGCGTAATTCGCCGCGCAGCACATGGCAGCGAAATACCTTTTACCCTCTTCCGAATCGATGCGGGCACAGGCAAGCTGCCGGTCGGGGAGGACGAGGCCCGTTTTCTGAATGTATTTCATCATGAGGACAAGGTAATCATCACAGACCTGATATCCGAAGCCGCGCGACCCGGAATGGATCAGAATTGTGACCTGTCCCTTTTCCAACCCGAATACCGCCGCTGCTTTCTCATCGAAAATCTCCTCGACAATTTCAATTTCCAGAAAATGATTGCCCGAACCGAGCGTCCCCAATTGCTCCCGCCCACGTGTCAAGGCCCGCTCGCTGACCTGATCGGGATCGGCTCCCTCCATCCGGCCCCCTTCTTCCATTGCATCCAGGTCCGCTTGGGAACCGTAGCCGTTGGCAACAGCCCATTGCGCACCTTTTTCAAGGACACCCCTCTCATCTTTCGGCGAGAGCTTCAGAGGCCCTTTCGAACCGACTCCGGAAGGGATATTTCGGTAGATATTGATAACCAGGTTTTCCAGCTTGTCTTTAATCTCATCATGATGAAGGCGCGTCGCAATCAGGCGGCAGCCGCAATTGATATCATATCCGACGCCGCCGGGAGAGATTACCCCGTCGGCAGGATCGAAAGCCGCAACGCCGCCGATAGGAAATCCATAACCCCAGTGGACGTCCGGCATTGCCAGTGAATATTTCACGATTCCCGGCAGATGAGCCACATTGGCGACCTGCCGTGGACTCTCGTCTTTGCCCATTTTTTTGAAAAGAGCCTCGCTCGAATAAATAATCCCCGGAACGCGCATGCCTTCCTGGGGAAGTATCTTCCAGCGAAAATCGTCCATCTTTTCCAGCTTCAAATCAGACATCGAAGATCACCTGTGCCTTCCAGATCCCGTCTATTTTCCGGACATAAGCCTGATGGTAGGTTACCGCTTTGAGTTCGGTTTTGATGGTATGCCGGTCGGGATCGTAATTTTCTCCGGAAACAGTCGCCACGATCCGGATATCCGAAAGTTCCGTCACTGCAACTTCCTTGAGAAGAAAACCTTCTCCATTGAATAAATAGAGGACTTCACGTAGAAAATTGATCAGCAGATCCGTCGGATCCATTCCCTCAACGGTCAGATTTCTCTGGTCTGCCGCCTGGACTCCTCTCAAATCAGCAATCAGGCCAAACATGGCCAGCACGGCGTCGGCAAAAAGCTCGCGTTCGGAGCCGGATATCACCTCAAACCCGATGTCGGCGGTATGATCAATCAGTTTATAAGCCATAATAA
>DHHG01000242.1 GCA_002403175.1 Syntrophaceae bacterium UBA4778
CTCGTCCTGAACAGGATTGGTAAGAATGCCTATATTTTCGATGGCAACGCTGATGGTATCGCCTGATTTCAGGAATATGGGTGGCTTCCTCGTAAATCCGACTCCTTCGGGCGTTCCCGTCAGGACTAGTGTCCCGGGCAGCAGGGTCAATGAGCGGCTCAGGTCGCTAACGATCCTGGCTACATCAAAGGTCATGTCTGCCGTGCTGGAATCCTGCATGATCGTGCTGTTCAGAAATGTCGAAATCTTCAAATAATCGGGATCGGGAATCTCATCCTTTGTAACGATGTAAGGACCGATGGGGCAAAAGGTATCGAAACTTTTTCCTCTCGCCCATTGTCCTTTTTGCAATTGCATCTGCCAGTCGCGTGCGCTCACGTCGTTAGCGCAGGTATAGCCAAGGATATAATCGAAAGCCTCACCCGGCGAAACATTCTTGCATTCCCTTCCAATCACAATCGCCAACTCGCATTCATAATCGACATGCTTTGAACCCGCTTTGGGCAGCAGAATCGGGGAGCCAGGTCCGGTAATGCTGGTCGTTGCCTTGATAAAGACGACCGGAGAATCGGGGTGGGATATTCCCGTTTCATCGGCATGCTTTCCGTAATTCAGGCCGAGAGCAAAGATATTTGGAGGTGTGACGGGGGCCAGGAGAGATTTGATTTCAGCAGTCTTCTTGCTGACGGTAAAGTGTCCGAAAAGATCCCCTTCGATAATATGAATCCGTTTCGGCAGCTCGGGATCGAAAGAGCCGTACAGGATCTCGTTATTGGTACTCATGATTCGGGCTATTTTCATCGGGTCCTCCTTTTACGATAGGGGCTAACTTGCATTTTAAATCAGCGGGCGTATAATTTCGGACTAACCAATTCAGAAATATAAAATGTAAGCCGGTTTTGCGGGAGATTGATTCGCAAGTCGGCTTTAACATGCATACGGCTTTGACCTGGTCAATATAACAACAAAAATTGAGATCTCAATGAGCAAATTTAAAATTATTACGGATTTTGAACCGAAAGGTGATCAACCTCAGGCAATAAACAAACTTTCCGAAGGAATTCGGGAGGGATTTCCCCATCAGGTACTGCTCGGAGTTACAGGTTCGGGAAAGACCTTTACCGTTGCCAATGTGATCGCAAGTGTCCAGCGTCCCGCTTTGGTGATCGCGCATAACAAAACCCTGGCGGCCCAGCTCTATAGCGAGTTCAAAACCATTTTCCCGGATAATGCGGTAGAATACTTCGTCAGCTATTACGATTATTATCAGCCCGAGGCATACATTCCAAGCACCGACACCTATATCGAAAAGGATTCGTCGACCAACGAAACCATCGATAAAATGCGTCATTCCGCTACGCGTTCGATTCTCGAGCGCCGGGATGTCATTATCGTCGCCAGTGTTTCGTGCATTTACGGTATCGGATCGCCTGAGGCGTATTCGGAGATGCTCCTTCAGATCGAAGAGGGCCGGGAGATCGGGCGTGACGACATGTTGCGAAAGCTCGTTGAAATCCAGTACCAGCGAAACGATGTGGATTTCCATCGAGGGACCTTTCGCGTCCGGGGAGATGTCGTGGAGATTTTCCCCGCATATGAAGAAGAAAAGGCGATCCGGGTGGAATTCTTCGGAGATACGATCGATGCAATTTCGACGATTGACCCGTTGCGGGGCAAAAAAATCGAACGCCTCTATAAATGCGCCATCTATCCCGGCAGCCATTATGTCACGACCCGGGACAACATGAAAAGGGCTATGACAACCATTCGCGAAGAATTGACGCAAAGGCTCCAACAGCTCCGGTCTTTGAACAAACTCCTCGAAGCGCAGCGTCTTGAACAGCGCACGAATTTCGATCTCGAAATGATGGAAGAGATGGGATACTGCCAGGGAATCGAAAACTATTCGCGCCACCTGACAGGGCGCAATCCGGGACAGGCTCCCCCGACCCTGATGGATTATCTTCCGACAGATGCCCTGATCATCATCGACGAGAGCCACGTCACGGTGCCTCAGTTAAACGGGATGTACCGGGGAGACCGTTCCCGGAAGGAGACCCTCGTCAATTACGGATTTCGTCTGCCTTCGGCGCTCGATAACAGGCCCCTGAGGTTTCCGGAATTCGAAGCGTACCCCCAGCAGCGGCTTTATATCTCCGCTACCCCGGCGGATTATGAAATGAGGCAGTCGAACGGGAAAGTCGTCGAACAGCTCATCCGTCCGACGGGCCTGATGGACCCCGAGATCATCATAAAACCGGTTCAGCATCAGGTTGATGATCTTCTCGGTGAAATCAGAAAAAGGATCGAGAAACAGGAACGCGTACTCGTGACGACCCTGACCAAGCGGATGGCCGAGAATCTGACCGAGTACTATCAGGGACTCGGCATAAAAGTCGCTTACCTCCATTCCGATGTCGTTACCCTGGAAAGGGTCAATATCATTCGCGACCTGCGGATAGGAAAATATGATGTCCTCGTGGGGGTCAACTTGCTTAGAGAGGGACTTGATATTCCGGAGGTCTCTCTCGTTGCGATTCTCGATGCCGACAAGGAAGGCTTTTTGCGATCGGAGCGGTCTCTGATCCAGACCAGTGGCCGTGCTGCCCGGAATGTCTCAGGCGAGGTGATCATGTATGCGGACAAGATCACCTCCGGTATAGAAGCATGCCTGAAGGAAACCAAACGAAGGCGGGTAATTCAGGCGAAATACAATGCGGACAACGACATTACTCCGGAATCGATCCGGAAATCTATCTCGGACGTCCTCACCTCCGTCTATGAATCGGATTATATGACCATTGCCGTTGCCGAAGAAGAGGAAGTCTATTCCGAGAAAGAACTCCTCGCTTTGATCCGGAGGCTCAAGAAGGAAATGTCCGATGCCGCCAGAGATCTGGAGTTCGAAAGGGCAGCAGAAATCCGGGACAGGATATTAAAGTTATCCGGCCGCGAGCTGGAGTACGGGGGATAGCGGGTTTCTTCACCGAGGGCTAGAGGAGAAACCTGAAGAGCTGTGCAAACGATTCCAGAAATTTATCCTTAAAGGGCCTGTTTTTCCAGTCTTCCAGCTTGACCTCCTTTGATTCGGAAAGATCATCAATAAAGTTCGCTTCCATTTGAGATGCAAAAGTGCTTCCGAGAACGGCTGTTTCCACTTCGAGATCATGGACGAAACTTCGCGGAATCAGGTTTGCAGAACCGATAATCGACCAGGTCCCGTCAAAAATCCCCAGTTTGGAATGCAGCATGGCATTTTGAAATTCAAATATCCTGATCCCCGATCTCAGAAGGCGTGTATAGTTATACCTCCCCGCGTAGAAAGGGAGCCAGAAGTCGCTGAAACTGGGTGCGATAATTTTTACATCGACGCCGGAAGAGGCGGCTTTTTCCAGAAGCGTCAGCATCTCTTCCGGGGGAGCTAAATAGGATTGGGTCAAATGAATCGAGTTTCGTGCATTGATAATGGCTGATACATAGGTCATGTAGATGTTTGATATTTCCCGCTCAGGTCCGTCCGCGATGATCTGCACCAGAAGATCTCCTTTACTATCCTGAATTGGGAAATAGTTAGCGGATGCAAGCTTGGGGCCGTTCTTTGCATTCCATGTTTCAAAGAAAATGCGTTGGAATTCGGTTACTGCAGGCCCTTCGATGCGGATGTGGGTATCCCTCCAGGGGCGAAGGGATCGGTTCCCATAAGCGTCCGTTCGGGTCGAATTTTCCCAATAAAAATTAATTCCCCCTGTGAAGGCGACTTTGCCGTCGACGACCAGAATTTTACGGTGATCCCGGTTATTGAGATTGTTATCCGAGAGAGCTGCTTCTATCGGAGCAAAAGGGTTGAATTCAAGTGTTTTGACACCGGAAGCCCGCATTTTTTCATAGAAAACCGCAGGCGTTTTCCGGTTCCCGAAACCGTCGTACATAAGATTCACAGCTACGCCTTCGGAACTTTTTTTTATCAGCATGTCCGAAAAGAGATGACCAATTTTGTCGTCCCTGAAAATGAAAGTTTCGATATTGATATGGTCCTGTGCATGGTCGATTGCCTCCGCCATGCGATCAAATGTCGCCGGTCCGTCATGGAGAAGCTCTATATCATTGCCCGCAAATATGGCGGATCCGGTCATGTCCTGCACAAAAGCCGTATGCAAACCAAGCAGGGGAGTCGAATCGGCTTCGGGTAGGAGCCCTGCAAAGAGTCTTGCACTTTCAGTCCGGCTAAGAGGACCATTTTCCGAGACTATGAAAGGAGGTTTGCCGTGATACGGATATGACTGGACGATATGCTGGGCTTTTAAAGGATGGCAGGCGGCGCACCAGAAGCAAAGAAAAAAGATCTGGAGAATCGTGAAGAAAACTCCTTTTGGTTTCATCACGGTCCACCTCATCTTATCTCCGAAGAACTCAGCCGGATTCAGGCTTTCGTTGTTTAGTCACTTCTTGGAAAGAGTTCCTTTTTAAGAAGAATTGCCAAATAAGAGAATAGACCATCGTAAATGAAAGAGTAATTGTACCGGTAGCGAAGAGGCCCCCAACCATTGTTTGTCGCAATTGATCGTAAGTCTTGATCGGTTCCTCAAGAAGCCAGGAATACATGATGCCGAATACTAGAAAAGCGGTCGTTAAGATCGCAAGTCTCAATCCTTTTCGGCTTCTTTTTTCTTTCATATCCATATTAACGTATTGCGATTTACATTCAATCCACCTATACCTGATCCAGTTCATCATCCAAATGGCTCCGAATAGGGAACCCATGTGGTGGAGAATGCGCGTGAGGGGAATGTGGTCAAATCCCACATCAAGAACGGTTCGAGTCAGAAAAGGAAGATGGTCGATCACGAATCCCTGTTCATGGGTAAAACTATCCCAAATCAGATGAGTTGCCGCACCGATCAAAACGGAAAAAGCCGTGATCAGCAGAGTTCCGATTCGAAATTCCGTTTTCCGGGTCGACCTGATGGGTGGCCATTGTGGCAGAAGGGAAAAAAGAGGCTCTTTCACCAGCCAGTGATAGATCGCAAGGAGCAACAGACCGGCAGGCAGACAGAAAAAAAACAATCCCCCTATGGAGTGAGAGAAATCCCGCCAGGAATTCAGATTAATGAAAAACACGAGATCCGGAACCATGCTGCCGAGTATCAGGGCCTGAATATTTAACCCATATCGGGACAGGGGAATTGCGGCAGCCGGATGGCTGATGGTTAAAGGCATTTTTGAGAAACAACCGACAATGGCTTTTTAAAAGTAACTGCTCCAGAAACCCGGCCTAGACCCTCTCTGCGTGCCGGGTGGGAGCTTATTAGCATAGGGGGTATTCGTTGTAAAGCTTAATTTATAACGGATTACCCCTCCGGATAAGGGTCAGGCCTACACTCTTGACAGTAAGCTATTTCCGACACCCTCTTTTTGTTTTCTGGATTTGTTTATACAAAATATCCAACCAAACTATAAACGATATGCCAAAGAGTAATCGATGCCAGAGATTTCACAATGGTGCTAGTGAGCGGCTTGACTGCTGACAAGACAATCAGTAACAGATGGCAGTTGCTTGATGAAGCAGAAGTCGCTGGACTAATAGATGGCGAACAAGCCGGCAGCGTCCCGGAGGGAAATGGCGGCTGTTTTTACGTACTGCAAATGCTGTGCTGTATCTCCTAAGTAGCTTCCCATCCAACTTCCGATAGAGACCCAGATCAGGACGGCGGTAGCCCCCGCAAGGGCGTCAGTGATCAGAAAAGCGATAGGGTTAACTGAAAGCGCTCCGGCTGCAGCAAATACGGCCATGCGCATAGATGGAAGGAACCGCCCGATAAAGCACACCAGAATGCCATTGCTGCGAATTCGGGATTCGGCCATTTTGACCCGAGTTTCCGTAAACACGTTTCGAAGCAGTGGTAGACGAAAGACTCGGGGGCCGAGATGACGTCCCAGGAAAAAAAGGATCGAATCGCTCAGGCATAGGCCGGCCCAGCCGAAAAGAGCGGCAAGTATGATAGGGATTTCCTTTGCCGATCCCAGGAGCCCTGCCGAAAGGAGGGTAATCTCTTCAGGAACGGGCATTCCCAAAGCGCACGCAAAGAAAATGCCGATTGCAGGTCCGAATTTCGACAGAATCATTGCTGTAAAAAGGTCCTTCGAATTTTTTCCATTGTTGGAGATTTGAGGAATTCTTTGAGATCTTCCGACGAAAGCCTTATGGCGTGACGGCATCGCTCTACGAAATCGGGCGGATCTTGCATCAGATACTCCAGCCTGCGCCTGTATGCATCATAATACTGATGCTTCTGTTCGGAGATCAAATGATGCGCTTCGCCGATCAGGACTTCCTCGATACTCCTGGCGTGGCTCCGGGAATTGATAATGGATGCGGAAGTGCGCTTCAACAGGTTCTCATAGTAGATCCGGTCATCCCCCACATAGCCTGTTATTTGCTTGGCTACTTCCTTCTCGAGCTTGTCGGGGATAGAATCTGCGAGCACCTTGGTCAGGGCGCGCACAGGCTGTCCCAGGGAAAGGGGAAAACGGCAGAAGCGGTAGTCGGCCTTGGAACCGGGAAGTCGTCGATAGGCCACCAACTCGGTTTGAAATACGGGATTCTCTTGAAATGCGGTATAAACCTTTTCAAAAACATCCAATGGCATTGTGTATAAACAACTTGGTCCCTCCATAGAATCGATATCATAGCCGCCGCTTCGCAGAATGCGGGCCACGTAGTCGGCACAATTTGATTTCTTCAAATCCCACCTGCATCGTCCATCACGAAATTCTTCTTCGATTTCTGCCGCCTCTTTATGCATGCACTTTAGAGCATCCGCGGTAAGTCCTTTGATCCTGAAGCCGAGGGTATCGCGTCCGTAAGCCATCCCGTACGTGCTGGTGTGAACCTGGTTGTCCGAAGGCGGGGAAACCCCAAAGAGGTATTCTTCCAGGCTCAGGTTCTGAAGGAGAAAAGTATCCTCTACCGGATCGGAGATGTGGTTTGAACTATAGACGATTGGCCCGACACGAATGGCGATATGCCCAAAAGGATTTTCCATTACGATCCTTTCGTCCTCCTTGGAAGACGAGTACGAAAGGAGAATTTCCATATCGGCGGGGGCATCTTTTTCGAGCTGCTCAAGGGCTTCTCGAATATTGCTGGGCGCTAGGCCGTGCTCCAAACCGAAGTCGTGTTGGGGAGACCGTGCCCGGAGAGCCGGATCCAATGCGAAACGGGCAATCTTCTCGATATCGATGTTTTCCTGATAGGCGCGCTGGGCCTGAAACATACATTCCTGTTTTTCTTTATTTTGAATGAGGTCCATCACCTCGACCCCCAGATTTTTGATATCCCTGTTGAAGACCGCCATCCCCAATTTAGAGAATAACTCCGCATTTTCCCTCTCATGACCGCTGATCACATTCAAGAGAACCGTAGGTTTCCCCAACGTAACCGCTTCAGCGGGAGAGAGTCCGCCTGCCTTGGTAATAAACAGGTCCGATGCCTGAATAAAAGAAACCAGGTCCGCCTGCGGAATGAATCCCATGACTTTCAGATTTACCTGTTTTCGGATTTCCGGTTGAATTTTCTCTAAGCCCTTTTGTTGCTTCGCGTTCAAACCGCAAACAGCAATAATCTGCAAAGGCTCTTTCGCCTCTGCCCCAATGCTTTTGATCGCACCGATAAAGTTGCCGGCGCCTTCCTTCCCGCAGGCAATGACGATGGTTCTGATTTTCGGGTCGAGACCGATTGAGGAGAGACATTCCTTTGAAGCGTTTGCCTGACCTTGCGGCACACTGACGGGCATCCCCGTGGTTACAACCAATTCCGTAGGGACGCCTGCCTTGATCCAGCGGCTTTCCAGTTCGGGATGGGCCAGGAAGGTGCGATCGATCCGTTTGGATATGCGTGGGAAATATCCTTCAAAATAATCCGTGTGGAGCCAGCCGATCTTGATTCCCGGAATCAGCCCTTTCTCTCGAAGAGTACCCAGGACCTGAGCGGATCCATAATGGGTGGCCAGGATTGTATCGGGGGCTTCGATTTTTATGTATTCAAGAACCTTTTCTTCCGGGTAATCGTTTGCAAGCTGAGACAGAGAACCGGCCTGATTCCCCTCCTCCTGCAATGTGATGAACAAGTTATCAAATAAGAGGGGCAGATTCTTTGCGATAAACCAGTAGACCTTTTCATCGATGATCCGCAGCAACGGATCCATGAAATCACGAATATCCTTTTTTGATACGATGGCGGACGGATCCTGCCTGCGGATCTCTTTCTCAATGGCGTTTGCGGCGCTGATATGCCCTTGGCCGATTGATGAATAGAACAGAATGACTTTCCTTTTCATAGCCCAACAGTCCTTTGCAAAAAAAAGATATTTAATCAAAATAGTACAAATGTTGTATTTTGATGATAAATGCAATATAATGCCGAAAGGTTGATTGTCAATAATCAAAGGTTGAATGAATTATACAAAAACAGACAATTGTTGTTGGTACTGTCCAAGTTTGGAGGTCTGAGGAAATAAAAATGAGACAGAAAGCAGAGTATCGGAGCGCGATTCGATCGAGGAAGTTGATCAGGCAAGCCTTTGTGGATTTGATGCAGGAAAAGGAGATCGACCGGATTTCAATCCAGGATATCGTAAACAGGGCGGATGTTAACAGAGGGACCTTCTATGCCCACTATGCCGGAACCTATGCGGTTCTGGAGCAAATCGAAAATGAGATCATATCGACCCTGCTGAAGCTTCTTGAGGAATTTCAGCACAGTAAAATCATCGAGAACCCCCTGCCATTTCTAAACAAGGTTGCAGATTTTTTGGAACAGGATCTGGAGTTTTATCGCTCATTGATTCGCGCTAAAGGCGCAATCACTTTCCTGAACAAGCTCAAAGCGCTCTTTATCGATAAAATAGTCAGCGATGAGAAAACGCTCTCAAGGATAAAAAACAAAGATCAATTTTTTATTTACGTCAACTTTTTTACTTCCGGCATGGTTGGTCTTTATCAGGATTGGTTTAATCACAAAC
>DHHG01000130.1 GCA_002403175.1 Syntrophaceae bacterium UBA4778
GCGATGGTGGGAGATGGGATCAATGATGCCCCCGCGCTGACCGCAGCGGATATCGGAATCGCCATCGGGACCGGAACGGATGTCGCCATTGAAGCCGGCGACATCACCCTGATTCGGGACGATTTAAGAGCCGTTCCGGATGCGATCCGGCTTTCTGCCCGGACAATGAAAGCCATACGGCAGAACCTTTTCTGGGCTTTTATTTATAATACAATCGGTATACCCATTGCAGCCGGGATTCTCTATCCATTCTGGGGAGTTCTCCTGAATCCTGTTTACGCTGCTGCCGCAATGGCCCTGAGTTCCGTATCTGTTGTCACCAATTCATTGCGATTACGCATAAGCTGGAGAAAATTGAAGACCTCCTGGAGTTAGCTGCACTTTGGAAAAAGAGTGAGTGATAAAATTCGACTTCCAGGCCTCAATTATTTTCAATTCGCAATTAGTTTGAAAGTGCCGATGAAATACATTAAAATTAGGTTAAAATTGCGTGAGAAGTGGTTTCCCTGTTCATTAACCTTTTAGTTCCAAAGAAAGGAGACGCCTTATGAATCTGGAATTAACTAAAGATGAACTGGAATATCTGCTAATGTTGCTGAAAAAAGAAGATGTGGGGACAAGAGTGGAAATTCATCACGCAGATCGGTCTTTTGAATACCGTGCATATCTGAAAAACCGTGATAAGATGATTTCCGATCTTTTGACAAAAATAAAAGAACATTCTCTTGAGTAGAAAAAGCTTTTATTTTCGATTTCCCTCTTAAATCGATTTTCATGTTTGTCATGTGGCAGCATTATAGTCAACTGGAAAAAGCGGGGGAGAAAAAAATGAAAAAAGACCGGGCCTATGACCCGGTCTTTTTATTTAAATTTCAACACCTGCACGTTGCATCTCCTGAATGACACTCTTGGAAAATCCCGGGACGTTGTCCAGATCGCTCCAATCCTCAAATTCTCCATGTTCGTTTCTATAATCGATAAGCATTTCCGCCCTTCGTTGGCCCAGTCCCGGCACCTGTGCGAGTTCGTCCATGTCGGCTTCATTCAGATTGATTCTCCTTGCCATATGGATACCTCCTGGATTTAAATCGTTGCCCCACTTTGCCTAAGATCTTCGATCAGGCCGCGGGAAAATCCGGCAATTTCTTTCAAGTCGTCCCAGCTCCTGATCCCGCCATAATTTTTTCTGAATTTAATTATGTTTTCTGCACGCTCCCTTCCCAACATAGGCAGATTCTCAAGGTCTTCCAGATTGGCGCTATTTAGATTGACCCTTTTTTCCGTTCTTGTTTCGCCTTCATATTCCATCTTCCCGGCCTCCTGTTTTTTTACTTTGGAGTCTATCAAAACAGTTTTGACTTGAAATCGGGTAACAACTGAAATCCAATTTAGCTTTGGATAAAATACCTGGTAGAATTGGATGATAGGGCATTTCCGGATTCTGAATGAGACTCCAAAGAACAATTCCCTGCTCATGAAGCCGGATAAGAAATCAGAAATTTAAAAATCAGGTTTTTCGATATGGACGGAGAGAGTTTTCTATATGAAAAATTACGTAGGAGAAGCGAAAAAGAGCGGATTCATTCTTCTTTTATTCCGAAGGAGTTAGTTTATGAAAAGACGCGATATGCTCAAAGGTATGCTTATCCTGGCAGGTTTTTCCTTTTTTCCGATTCGTCATTTTCTTTTATCAGATGCAATAGCAGCCAAGGGTGGAATAGGAGAAAATAAAATGATTTACAGAAAACTTGGACGTACAGGTGAAACGGTGTCGGCCATCGGAATGGGAGGTTTTCATATCGGGATTCAGGATACGGAACAAGAGAGTGTTAAATTGATTCGTAAGGCGATTGATAGAGGGATCACCTTTATGGACAACAGTTGGGATTACAACGGTGGCGAAAGCGAGAGGAGGATGGGGAAGGCGCTTCAAAACGGATACAGGGAAAAAGTATTCCTGATGACCAAGGTAGACGGAAGGACGAAAAAATCTGCTGCCCGGCAGATCGATGAATCTTTGAAGAGATTGCGAACGGATCATTTGGATCTCCTTCAGTTCCACGAAATTATCCGTATGGAAGATCCGGAACGTATCTTCGCGGATAACGGCGCAATCCATGCAGCTCTGGAAGCGCGCGCAGCCGGAAAAACTCGCTTCATCGGTTTTACCGGACATAAGAGTCCTGAAATTCATCTGAAAATGCTGGATGTCGCTGCCATGAACAAATTTCGTTTCGATACGGTTCAGATGCCGCTCAATGTAATGGATGCGCACTATAAGAGCTTTTCCCATTTGGTACTCCCCAGATTGGTTAAGGAAGAGATCGGGGTATTGGGAATGAAATCGATGGGAGATGGAATCATCCTGAAGAGTAAAAAAGTCAAACCGATTGAATGTCTCCAGTATGCGCTACATTTGCCAACCAATGTTGTTATTACGGGGATCGATAATATGTCAATTTTGGATCAGGCTCTGGAGGCAGCCCGGACTTTTGAGTCTATGTCCGATGAACAGGTTGCCTTATTGCTTTCCAGGACGAAAAGAGCAGCCCTCGAAGGGAAATACGAACTCTTTAAAACATCGGACACTTTCGACAGCACGGCACGCAATCCGCAATGGCTGGGAACGTAATAGAAATGCTGAAACCAAATCGTATGAAGTATTTTGGATACTGGAATCGCCTGAATAAAAGAGTAGGTTAAATTAAAGGATAGTTCCGGGAGAATTTAAAAATTGTGGGGTCGCTGTAACTTCAAAACCCGCCCCGAAAAACTGTGCCCTTAATAGGACATGAACGAGAAAGATATTGAATGTAAGCAGGATGAGAGATTCGCTTAGATTCTCATCCTGCTATAAATATCTGAGGTGAAAACCAGGGCGATTCAGTCTCTGTTTCCCCTGCCGTGACCTCGATTTCCCCTGTCGTGTTTATTGCCCGGATCCCTATCTATTCTCTGGATTCCATCCCGATCGCCATGTCTTTCAATCTGTGCTTTATGATGGGGCGCATAAACATCATTGTACCATTGATCTTTTACGAAATAGACGGGGCGGCCGCAGGCGTTATATTTCGAACAGTTTTTTCGCCAATGTTTGGCGTGGCCGGGAGGTACCCGCAGATAAATGGGTTCTTCAACAACTGCCGCACGCTGTCGGATCACAACCGGCTTGGAATAAACCACTTCCGGCCTGGGTGCATTGCCGATATCGATTCGGCCATAAAAACCGGGCTCACCAACACTGACCGATACACCGACATCGGCAGCTTGTGCCGAAACAGCAAAAGCGCATACCAAAATTGCAAATAGTAAATGCTTCATATCTCCTCCTTGAAAATGAACGCCTCAGCGTTTCGTGGAAAGTACATTGAAAGTACTCCGTTGTCAATAACAAGGAAATCGAATATCCAGGTTGTGGCGGACGGAAAAGTGCCGCACATTTGAGTGGTTCCGTTTTTAGAGAAAGGGAAATAATGTTCGACAAATCGCTTCAAGTGAATTAAATTTCTTTGCAATGCTTTTCTGTGAGAAACAAATCTTGATACTATTTTGATGTCGGCGACTGCGACTCTTTCTGGAGAAGATGATGAGCGTTCATGAACTGGCCGGGAAACCGGCGCCCCGATCGATTCTGACCAATATTCCCCGATTGATTTCTTCCTATTATTCCCACCGTCCCGATCCGAGCGATCCGGCTCAGCGAATTGTTTTCGGCACATCCGGGCACAGGGGTTCCTCTATCAAAAACAGTTTTAATGAGCATCATATTATCGCCATCTGCAAGTCTATCTGCGAGTACCGCCGTAGTGCGGATATAACGGGCCCGCTCTACATAGGGATGGACAGCCACGCGCTTTCCGAAGCAGCCTTTGCAACTGCAATCGAGGTCTTCGTCGCATACGGTGTTACCGTCATCATTCAGAAAGACCGTCGGTATACTCCAACACCGGTCATATCCCATGCAATCCTAACTCATAACCGGAACCGGGAAGAAGGATTGGCGGATGGAATCGTAATTACGCCGTCCCATAACCCTCCTGAGGACGGCGGATTCAAATATAATCCGCCGGAAGGAGGTCCTGCGGATACGCGCGTTACCCGGATCATTGAGGAGCGTGCCAATTCAATCATGGCCGATGAATTAAATTCGATACGGCGGACGCCGTACGAGAGGGCAATGATATCGGATTACGTAATCGAGTCCGATTATATTGAACCGTATGTCGCAGGTCTGGCGGATATAATCGATATGGAATCTATTGCCGGGGCAGGACTCAAGATCGGGGTAGATCCTCTCGGAGGTGCTGCACTCGATTTCTGGGATCCCATCCGGGATCTCTACAATCTTAATCTGGAGGTGGTCAATCGCGTTATCGATCCGACATTCTCGTTCATGACGGTCGATAAAGACGGCAAGATCCGCATGGATTGCTCGTCTCCTTATGCTATGGAAAGCTTGATTCGGCTGAAAGACCGCTTTGACATTTCCTTTGGTAACGATACCGATGCCGACCGGCATGGCATTGTTACCCGCAGTGCGGGCCTGATGAATCCGAACCATTTTCTCTCGGCGGCAATCTGGTATTTATTCCAGAATCGTCCTGGCTGGCGTCCCGATGCTGCCGTCGGGAAAACGCTTGTATCGACATCGATGATCGACCGCGTAGCTGCCGGGATCGGCCGTCCTCTCCTGGAAGTTCCTGTAGGATTCAAATGGTTTGTCAATGGACTTTTGGATGGCTCCTGCGGATTTGGCGGTGAGGAAAGCGCCGGAGCGGCATTCCTTCGCCGCGATGGTTCGGTTTGGACGACGGACAAGGACGGCATCATCATGGATCTGATCGCCTGTGAAATAACGGCCAGAACCGGACAAGATCCAGCGGCCCTGTATCGGGAACTGGAAGCGCGCTTCGGATCATCTTCCTATATCCGCATCGACACGTTTGCCTCACCCGCGCAAAAGAAGGCTTTTCAGCGGCTTACGCCCGGCATGATTTCAGCTAAAGAAATGGCCGGAGATCCGATAACAGCAACGCTGACCAAAGCGCCCGGCAATCAGGCGGTCATAGGCGGCCTTAAGGTAGTAACTGCGAACGGCTGGTTTGCGGCCCGACCTTCAGGGACGGAGGATATCTATAAGATCTATGCAGAGAGCTTTCTGGGCGAAGCGCACCTGAACCGGATGCTGGAGGAGGCCGTTACGATTGTAAATGGTGCATTTGTAGCCGCTGGAGTCGATTGAATCCGCCAAAAGTAAGATTTTGAGGTTATGAATGAATGATTATCTAATTCGAACAATAAGCGAAAAAGCCAATGTGATCGGGCTTGCTTGCATTACATCGGGACTGGTTGAGGAGGCCGCCAGACTTCATGAAACTTCGCCGACGGTTTCGGCCGCACTTGGTCGCGCACTCACGGGGGGATTACTGCTGGGATGCATGATCAAAGAGGGGCAGCGTGTCGGCCTGAAATTCGAAGGCAATGGTCCATTGAAGAAGATTGTTGTGGAGGCGGACAGCAAAGGATGCGTTCGGGGCCTTGTCGAAAGTCCTTCTGCTGATGCGCCTCCCAGAAAAGGCAAACTCGATGTTTCCGGCGTCGTAGGACGGGAAGGCTTTCTTACCGTGCTGAAAGATATCGGTCTGAAGGAACCTTATCAGGGGATCGTGAAACTCAGGACAGGTGAAATAGCGGAGGATATCGCGTTTTATCTGTCGGAATCCGAACAGATCCCGTCGGCTGTCGGTCTGGGCGTTTTTGTGGAACCGGACGGGAAGGTCTCGGCGGCAGGAGGTTTCATGATACAGTCTCTTCCTCCCTCGGAGGGTCCAGTTCTGGATCAACTGGAGAAAAATATCGGGAAGATGCCTTCAGTTACGGAAATGATCAGGAGGGGAAAATTACCCGAGGATATGCTTGCTGGAATTTTCGCAGGTATTGATTACCGCGTGATCGAAAAGAGGGGTCTATCTTATTGCTGTACCTGCAATCGGGACAGGATTGAAAGAATTCTTATTTCCCTCGGATGCGACGAGTTGAACAAGCTGAAATCAGAACGGGAAGAGATACAGGTCACCTGTGAATTCTGCCGTACAAGATATTCCTTTAATCGCGGAGAAATTCAGAATCTCCTGGATGAAATGGGGTGCTCGCAAGAGATGTAGGAGGCATTTGCGTGGGCGATATCGATATTGTGGTTGGTAAACCAGCGCCGGATTTTGAATGTCAGGATAGCGAAGGGAAAAAGGTAAGGCTCTCCTACTATCAGGGTAAAAGCCATGTTGTCCTCGTCTTTAATCGCGGTTTTTCCTGACCGTACTGCCGCAAGCACATGGCGCAGTTGCGCCAGGATTACCCTGAATTTATCAGTCGCGGCGCCGAAGTGATTGCAATCGGCCCTGAGGACCAGCCAACTTTTAATGATTGGTGGCGCCGGCACGAAATGCCGTTTATCGGTCTGCCCGATCCTGATCACTTCATCTCCAATATCTACAGGCAGCAGGTAAAATTGTTGAAGCTAGGACGAATGCCCGCTCAATTTATCGTGGACAAAAAAGGTTTGATCCGTTATGTGCATTACGGCAATTCGATGGCCGATATTCCGAATAGTCAGGAGATCCTGAACAAACTGGATGAACTCAACCGGGAGTGAATCCGGCAGTGAGCGCATGCCCCGCTGCTTGCGTCGGGGTAAGCTAGCGGATCATGTTTAAACATTTTCCTTGAAGATCGGAGATTCGCCGGAGACTTGCTCCGGTGAGTCTTCAATCCCTCCGCTTTACAGCCAATCCGCGGTCCGGGGAGATCCTATTTAAGTATTGCCTCCATTGCCGTACTCGGGTTTGTGTCACTGCTGCAATGATGGAAAGGATATTTTCAAATTTTTGTAGGAACGGAATGGACCATTCATTCTGGCAGAAACTTTATGAAACTATGGGAGGAAAAATGATGGAGAGAAAAAAAATTATATCTTTAGGAATGATTTTTGGCGCTTTCATTATGTGTTTTATCTTAACAAACCAGTTCTTACTAAAGGATGCGCTGTCTGCTACAGCATCTGTGCAATCAGTATATAAGTACCAGTTGAATATTAACGGCAAACCGGTTGCCCTTTTTGCTGAAATGTACAATGCAGGTACTGAACACGAAATAATCGAACAGAAGGTGGCAGATAGCCAGGGAAAGACATACATAAAGAAAATTCCAGGAAGGCTTAAATATACGAACATCGTACTTAAGGGGGGAATTTCAAAAAATTTAGAAATAGCTTCTTGGAGACAAAAGGTATTGGATGGAAAAATAAATGAGGCCCGCTCGGCAGTTACTATCGTTATGCGTGATCAAATGGGTAACGAGTTGGCTAGCTGGAACCTTGCTAATTGCTGGCCTTCAAAACTTATTTATAATCCGGTAGAGCCCCTGAATGAGAGTGCCGGAGCACCACAGGGGGTGGAAATGATTGAACTGGTTTTCGAAAACATATTACGTACGAAGTGATTTGCCAATCCAACTGGAAAATCTTATAAAAGGAGGCCATCAGCTAACAGAATGCTATGGCCTCTTTTTTTTCACTTTCCTGATTGATTTCCAAAGGAATTTATCGGGTCTGGAATTTTTCCAATTTCATTGTAATTCTTGTTTCTCCATCCTGCAGTTTTATGCTAGGTTGCAATCGTTACTGGTTGTTTCTCCTTTGAAATAAATCAGGATCGGAGGAGATTTTGTATATGGCATCGGGGGAGCTGGTTTACTCGACATGGATGAAAGGGGGCACAGCCATGAATGAAGAAACTACTATAATGATAGTCGATGATAATGAACCCATCAGAATTCTTGTCAGGCATATCCTGGAAAGAGAGGGCTACCGGCATTTTGTTGAGGTGGGAGACGGTCTTTTAGCATACAAGGTTTTGAAAACCCATGAGATCGACCTTGTTATCTCGGACTGGAACATGTGTGGAATGACAGGAATCGAGCTTCTGAGCAAGATTCGGGCTGATCAGGATATCGCAGAAACGCCTTTCATCATGTTATCCGTGGAGAGTCTTGATATCAGCATAGATCAAGCTATCCAAAACGGAGCCAATGATTTTATTTCTAAGCCATTCACAATCGGTGAACTGACGTCCAGTGTTGCCCGCGTCATGAGGCAATCCAGTTAACCTTCTTTCAGGAAGATGTGATTTTTATGAATGTTGATGTTATCAATGCCTTTTTGAATAGTTCAATTCATGTATTGAAAGTTATGGCTTCTTTAGATGCAACTGCGGGAAAACCCTTTTTAAAAAAAGACAGGTTGGCAACGGGAGATGTTTCCGGAATCATAACATTCTCAGGTCCTTTGGTGGGATCGTTTGCTCTGAGTTTTTCGTCAGACTGCATTTTAAAAGTTGCCTCCACCATGCTGCGTGAAGAGATCAGTAGCATTAATCATTTGGCGCGGGACACAGCAGGCGAACTCACGAACATGATTTCAGGTGACGCCAGAAAGAGGCTGGAAAGCAAAGGACTCATAATAAGAGCCGGCATTCCTTCAATCGTGTCGGGCAAAGATCATGAAATCGGCCATGTCTTGGCGGGACCGAGCATTGCTATCCCATTTACGACAGCTTTTGGTCCGTTTGTAGCGGATGTCAATATCCAGCAGAAATAGCACCGTACGCAAATACGCTCTGTATCCCTTTAATTGTCTATGGGGCGAATTTGTAGGGGGGGTGCTTGCGAACGGAAAGACTGAATCTGATCATTGTTTTGGAAGTGAGAAATAGAAAGTTGCTCCTTTTCCTATCTCTCCTTCCGCCCAGATCCGTCCTCCGTGCCGATGGATAATGCGCTGAACA
>DHHG01000291.1 GCA_002403175.1 Syntrophaceae bacterium UBA4778
CGGAAGCTATTTCCGATATGGTAGGTCGATTTGCATTGGATATCCGGATCGTCCGGGAAACATATGACGCAATCAGGATCGCCGATGCCGCTATGGTGGCTTCGGGAACGGCGACGCTGGAAACAGCTTTGCTGGAAACGCCGATGATCATTGTTTACAAGGTTTCTGAACTGACTTATCAGATTGGGAAACGGTTCGTTTATATCGATCAGATCGGCCTTGTTAATATCATCGCCGGAAAGCCTGTCGTGCCCGAATTTGTTCAGGGTGCGGCGAATCCTGGAGACATGGCGCGGGCGCTTTCCGATATCCTGACCGACGATAAAAAAAGGACGGCCATGATAGGTGAATTAAAGAAAATAAGGGCCATTCTGGGACAGCCGGGTGGAGCAAAAAGAGCTGCCCAAATTGCTTATGAAATGCTGACTACAGTTTAATTATAGATTCGTTATGGAAATTTTGAAAAAACTATTCAAGCTCACCCTGCCCCATATGCGGGAATTCGTACTTTCGATGATCTGCATGGGCATCGTCGCAGGAGCTACCGGTGCTTCAGCGTATCTGATGAAACCGGTTTTTGATGATGTCTTTTTAAACAAAGATGGACACGCACTTGTTTGGATTGCCGTCGCGGTCATTGTCATTTTCTTTCTGAAAGGCGCCGGCAGTTACGGTCAAACCGTGCTGATGAGCATGATCGGACAGCGCATCATTACGGATATGCGCAGAGATCTCTATAGCCATATTCAGAAGCAGCCCCTTTCATTTTTCACCAAAAGCCCCACAGGGGTTCTTATTTCCAGAATAACCAACGATGTAACACTAATTCAGGGCGCCGTCTCTGAAGCTGTGACAAGCCTTGTCAAGGACAGCTTCACGATTGTCGGTTTGGTCGTTGTGGTCTTTTATCAGGATTGGAAACTGGCCATTCTTGCCATGACTGTTTTTCCTCTGACGATCTATCCTATTGCACAATTCAGCCGAAAGATGAGGAGTATCGCGAACCGTACCCAGGTTACCATGGGGAGTCTGACCTCGCTTCTTCAGGAAACCATATCCGGAAACCGCATCGTGAAGGCGTTCGGAATGGAACATTATGAAAATGAGCGGTTTGCAAAAGAAAACGAACGGCTCTTTAAACTGACCATGAAATCGGTATCGATCCGAGCCGTTTCCAGTCCCTTTATGGAATTCCTTGGAGGGATCGGTATTGCGGCTGTCATTTTCTATGGAGGCTCACAGGTTATCAGAGGGGCTTCGACCCCGGGTACTTTTATGTCGTTCATTACAGCGCTCCTGCTGCTTTATGAGCCGATCAAAAGATTGACCAACGTCAACAATACGATTCAGCAGGGTCTGGCAGGGGCAGAGAGGATTTATGAGGTCATCAACACCGTTCCTGAAATCCTCAATAAGAAGAATGCAGTCCCTCTCCCCCGTATTTCCAAGGCCATCGAAATTCGGGATGTCTCGTTCCGATATGAAGACACTTTTGTCTTAAGGGATATTAATCTCAACATCCGGGCCGGTGAGGTCGTTGCCTTTGTAGGCATGAGCGGAGGGGGAAAAACGACGCTGGTGAACCTGATTCCCAGATTCTATGATGTCACCGAAGGCCAGATCCTTATTGACGGCATGGATATCCGGGATGTGACGATTGAATCCCTGAGAGCGCAGATCGGTATTGTTACCCAGCAAACGATTCTCTTCAATGACACTGTTCGGAACAACATCGCGTAC
The DNA here is from genome assembly GCA_002403175.1 of Syntrophaceae bacterium UBA4778. The sequence continues at coordinate 1,741 of DHHG01000291.1, forward strand.
GGCGATATTAAAAAAAGCGAGGACGAAATCATCGCCGCGGCCAAGGCCGCCAATGCGCATGATTTTATCACGAAGCTTCCCAATGGATACGAGACCGTAATCGGTGAATCGGGAATTAAATTGTCGGGGGGAGAACGGCAGCGGATCTCAATTGCGAGGGCGCTGTTAAAGGATGCACCCATTTTGATTCTGGACGAAGCGACTTCCTCTCTGGACACCGAGGCCGAGATAGAAGTACAGGAGGCCCTCGACCAACTCATGAAAAGTAGGACGACCCTGGTGATCGCGCACCGGCTGTCGACGATTCGAAATGCCGATCGAATCGTTGCGCTGGTGGAAGGCAGGATTGTGGAAGACGGAACCCATGAATCCTTGCTGGCACGAAAAGGAGAATATTATAAGTTGTACAAGTTGCAATTCAAGGACGATAACGGAAGGCAGTAAATCCGGAAATGGCAATGTTGCGGGATTTTGTTATCAGAGTCTGGGCGGATCACAGAACCGATCATTGGAATCCCGTTCTGCTTCTGCTCTATTTACTCTCGTTTGTCTACCGGGCAGGTATTTGCCTCAGAAATTTTTTTTTCCGCATAGGCGTTTTTCAAATAAAATCCCTTCGTCGTCCGGTCATCAGCATTGGAAATATTACGGTTGGCGGAACGGGCAAAACACCCACTGTTATTTTTTTAGCATCTCTTTTCCAGACCAGAGGATACAAGCCTGCAATTTTGAGCCGAGGCTATGGCGGCCGCACTAATACCGACGTGAATATCGTGAGCGATGGCAAATCCATCCTGATGGATCAGGAATTATCCGGGGATGAGCCGTTCATGATAGCCAAATCCCTGGACGGAATCCCGGTCCTGACGGGGCGCACCCGGTTTCTTTCCGGGAAATATGCTGTCGATTATCTTGGGGCCGATCTTCTGATTCTGGACGATGCGTTCCAGCATCGTAAGCTCGCAAGAAGTTTTGATATCGTCCTGCTCAATGCAAAAGCACCTTTCGGCAACGGTTTTCTGATTCCGCGCGGATCTCTTCGGGATCCGGAAACAGCCCTCCGACGTGCCGACACTATCATTCTGACAGGCACAATGCCGGATTCGGAAGAAGCAGCGGCCTGTAGACGGCACATCAAGAGAAAATTCCCGGATATCCCTGTTTTGACCGCGTCCTATCAACTGAAGGATTTGAGCAGGAATTGGAAAGAAGTCTATCCGATTTCAGATTTAAAGCGCAAACGGGTGCTGGCCTTCTGCGGAATTGCAAACCCGGATTCTTTCAAGTATTCCCTTGAAAGTGCGGGAGCAGAAATCGTATCCTTCATCTCTTATCCCGATCACTTCCGCTATGCAAAAGGGGATGTTGAGATGATAGCGCAAAGGGCAAAGGATGAAAGGGTAGAAATGATCGTCACGACCGAAAAGGATGGCGTGAAATTATCAGGATTTTCCGATTTTTTCCGGAATGTTTATTTATTGCGGATTGAACTGGTCATTGAGCCGAAATACGAGCTGGAAAGATTAATCCTCGAACGGATTGCCGGATGAAAAAGACACGTACGACAGCTTTCATCTTTTTTGTTTTCAGATTAATCCCACTCGGTGTGCGGAAAATACTGTTCCGATCGCTTTTGATGCTATTCTACTATATCTCTCCTAGACATCGTCTGATCGCGATCCACAATTTATCCCGGTCCTTTCCGGAGAAGTCGGTTTCCGAAATTATCTCGATTGCCAAAGGATCATTCAGACATATAGGGATTATGGCTGCGGAATTTTTTGAGATCCCTTATATTACGAAAGCGAATGTGCACAAATACGTGGAATTCGATGGTTTTGAGCACATTAAAAAAGCTCTCGAAAAAAAGAAAGGTGTGCTTTCGATACTTGCCCATTTCGGAAATTGGGAATTGATGTCAGCGGCCTTGCCTTTAGGGGCGCAACCAGTCAATATTATCTACCGTCCGCTCGACAGCCCTTTGGTCGAGAACCTGATAGGCTGGACGAGAACCGCGCCTGGGAATGCCCTGGTGCCCAAAGAAGGTTCCATCCGGAAAACGATCCGGCTGCTTGCAAAAAATCAGATCATGGCTATTCTCATAGATCAGAACGTTGCAGTGCGGGAGGGGATTTTCATCGATTTTTTTGGAAGACCGGCCTGTACGGGAATTGGCCTTGCCGTGCTGGCATTGAATACGGAAGCTCCTGTCCTCCCATGCTTCATGATCCGCATGAAAGACGG
>DHHG01000288.1 GCA_002403175.1 Syntrophaceae bacterium UBA4778
CAGAATCAAAGAGAATGTCTTTGTTACGCTCGATTTCCTGCAGGGCCAAATCAAGGCCGTAAGCGGGACGATAAGGCCTGCTGAACGTGATCGTTTCGATAACATCTGCAACGGCGATAATCTTGGCTTCGATCAGGATATGGTCACCTTTGAGTCCTTTGGGATATCCCGAACCGTCGTTTCGTTCATGATGTTGCAGCACGATTTCTGCAACGGGCCAGGGAAAATCAATATCCCGCAGAATTTTATATCCGACATCCGGGTGGGTTTTGATCAGCATGAATTCATATTCAGTCAGCTTTCCTGGTTTTGCCAAAAATTCTGCAGGAATGGATATCTTACCGAGATCGTGAATGGAGCCTGCCAGGTAGACACCTTCCACAATATCAGGTGATAGATCCATATTGATCGCAATAGCGCGGGAAAGCACTCCCACGCGCTGTTGGTGGCCGGCAGTGTAGGGGTCTTTCGCCTCGACGGTTCTTGCTATGGAGTGAATGGCGCCTTCCATAGCTACTCTAAGATTATGCAACGTTTTATTCAGTTGCTCTTCCGATTGCTTTCTGGATGTGATGTCTTCAACCATTCCTTCATAATACTGCAATTTTCCATCAGCATCTCTGATAGCCCTGGCTGTTACTGAAATCCATATTTTTTCGCCGTTGAATCTACTGACTTGTGCTTCGAAATTCCGGACAATACCCTGCTTCTCTATTTTGCTAAGCAACTCTTTTCGCTGCTCCGGGTACACATAGTGCTGTTTTGAAAAGGCGTGAACTTTTTTGATCATTTCTTCAGGACTCTGGAAACCGATCATCTTCGCATAGGCGCTGTTAACGTTTAGAAATCTTCCGTCGGGCGTTATCTGAAATATCCCTTCAACCGCATGCTCAAACAGGTCACGATACAAGGCTTCGCTTGTTTTGAGAGCCTGTTCGTTCTGTACCCGGGATGTGATGTCTTCACCCGAAATAAGCACGTGTTTTACTTTTTTATTCTCCAGAACCACAGCATAGTGCCAAAATATAAGCCGCTCCTCACCACTTTTGGTGACTATCGGGAATTCTACATAGAGTTGATCTGTCTGCTGATTGATTATTTTTTTAAAAAAATCCCTGCAGTTTTGCTTCTCCCGCTGGGAAATAAGTTGATCAATGGCATTCTTTCCGAGTAGCTCCTCCGGCGCATACCCTGTGATCTCAATACCTTTCCGGTTAATTAGACGCAGTTTTGCTGCCCGGTCCAGAATGACGATAAAGAATCCTGCAATGTCGATATATTTCCGAAACAATTCTTCATTCCTGGCCAACATAACTTCAATGGCGGTCCTTTCTCGAAGAACACGGAGCAAATAAAGGGAAGTATTTTGCTGATTTTCTTTCTCCTTCGAAAGCTGGCGGAAGTAATAAAAATTTTTATCAGATCCCCAGCCGGTCATGATCACCTGATGTCTTATGAGGAGATCCATCATATAGTCGATTTTCATCAGAGTGACATTGCATTGACAGAATGCAATGCAGCCAATTTCTTTGAAAAATGAATCAAACTGCCGCTCCATAGAAATCAGTTCTTCGGAATCAAAATCGGGAAGGACCGATGAGGTATCGGCTGCGATTCTCAGGGAATACTTTTCTGAAACTACGGAGGACATTTCGGCCTTGATGCGTTTAAAGATATCAGGCAGCGAAACCTTTTCATTTTTTTTCAGAGAGCCCCAGGAGATGAGGACGAGCTGCCGGCTCTTCAGAAATGGCTCTGAATGGAAGAGAGTGCCTCTGAACAGAAAGTCTGTACCTTCGTTGCCAATATAAATAACCTTATCTTCGGTCTCGAGACCTTGACGGATAAAAGGACTGAGAAGCGCGGTTTGCTCCTTCTCGGATTCATAAAAGAAGCAGAGGTGGTCACCCTGTTTCAGATTTTTCAGAACGTCTTCTGGTTGCATTTGGCGCCTTTCTATTTTTCTCAATAAATAAACAAATTGTCCTGAAAGGCAATTAGCGTAATGCTTAGATTGAATTTCGAAAAATCTTAAAAAAAAGCGGCAGAATAATCTAATCCTGCCGCCTTGTCTGAATCTGTTTCGATTAGTGGGCTTGAGTAATGGCAGACAATCGCCAGCTATTTACCCCAACAGGTCTTGTGAAAGTCCAGTATTCCTCGAATTTCACCGGATCCGTTTTGCTGCCTGAAACGACTGCTCCTGATTCATCTGTCGTATAGTCAAGCAGGTTGGCATAAAATTTAACCGTAATAAAGTCCATCCCATTTTCCTGCCATGCTTCTGTAATATCTACAGAGCGGACTGCAATATTCTCAAGGCGGTTTATCCTGCGATCCATTTTCAATCTATCGATATCCTCTCTGAAAGAACGATATAGTTCATCTGTCAAGAGGCTCTGAATACTGGATAGATCCCTGTTCATCCAGGCTCCCTGTATTTTGAAGAAATAATCCATACATGCATCCTGAAATAGCTTTTCATCGAAAGAGTAATCCATCTTCCGTATATGATCTATTCCCCTGTCTTTATCAGGGATTTCCTGAGCATAAGCTGCAGAAGCGGAGGGTGACGAATAGGTCCCCGGCTGCATAGGCTCATTGACGGCTGTTCCGCGATAGGAAACCGCCATGCTTTCCTGAAGTCGCTTCCGTTTTATGAACCAGTATATGGCATAGAGAATGCCGCCGATCAGAATGATATCCATCAAACCAATCCCGCCACCTCCAAAACCGTTTCCAGCGAACCCCAAGCTGCGAAAGAGCAGGCCCCCAAGAATACCTCCTGCAATTCCTCCCGCGAGCCCTCTCATAAAACCACCCGGTTGCTGGAAGGGTTGGCTCATTTGCCTTTGCGGCTGGGCAAAGGTTGGAGATGCCTGAGTCTGACTCGGTGCCGGACGATATGGAGTCGAATAGGATCTGGCCCCCCGACTTCCAAAGGATCGCCCCCCTCCTGCCCTGGCGTAAGCTTCCATTTCCAACGTGAAACTCAATAATAGATAAAGGATAACAAGGACAAGGCCTCCTTTGGCCCATTTCCTTTCAAACATAAAGTCCATCCTCCCATTTTCTAAAAGTTTGGCCAAAATTATTATGGATGA
>DHHG01000041.1 GCA_002403175.1 Syntrophaceae bacterium UBA4778
ACCCCGGCTTTGATTCCCAATTCCTTGATCTGATGGACAACCCTGTGGAGATGCCTTACTGCTTCTGCATGGACGGTAATTAAATCGCTCCCCGCCGCGGCAAAAGAATCAATATGCCACTCCGGGTTTTCAATCATTAAATGGACGTCAAACGGGAGTTGCGATGCTTTGCGGATAGATTTGATGACGGGTGGACCGATGGTGATATTGGGCACAAATCGGCCATCCATGACATCTACGTGAATCCAGTCAGCTCCGGCTGATTCAACCTTTTTAATTTCTTCAGTTAGTTTGCCAAAGTCCGCCGAGAGAATGGATGGTGCAATTTTTTTCAAGTTCTACTTCTTTCCAATAAAAATGAAATCCTATTTTGAAGGCTCTTCCAATTTCAAAATAAGAGGGTATTCCTTGCCTGTTCCTAAATCCTTGACGCTCAAACGGATTTCCTTAGGTTTTTTGGACTCTCCCGGGAAAAATATGAACCCGTGGGCTATCTCCTTTGGTTTTATACCGCGGTTCTCCAGGGTTCGGGTCTGCAGGTCCTCTCTGATTTGATGCCTGACTTCAGAATTATCCATTCCCTGAGCGCCGCCTATGAGGACGCCTCCTGCCGCTCCGGCAGCGGCTCCCCGCATGGCCGTCTCTCCGACACTTTGGCCTGACACAATGCCGATAGCAGCTCCGATAATGCCTCCAGCGATACCGCCGAGAGCTCCGTATTTAGCCCCTTTAGGGGCAACTTCTCCCAATTCCGTCTTTTTCTCTATCCTGTCGTAAGCCATCCGGGCATCAAGGATGGGCCATAGATTGTTATCGGTATCTACAAGATAGGTCCGATCCGGGACGATTTCGATCGAATTCTGGCCTTGGTTATCAAAGACTACCTGAACCGGCTTTACTCCTGAGCCCAGAATATCGAATCCAAAAGCCGTTTCCGCATCTTTCTTATCATAGGATTTGGCAGCAATCTGAGCTCCCGCAACATTCGTTACATTGGGATATCCTGCCGGCAACTTAAAAGGTACGACCTGTCTTTCATAGCGGGTACAGGAGATCGTAAAAAGGATCAGCAGGCAGCAACAAAAGATACTATAAAATTTTCTATGCACCATGTTCCTAACCCTTTCTTTAAGAGAATTCGTTTCCGAGCTTAAAATCTGATTGGGGCATTTCCCAAGGCACTAATAATATTATAATCCTATATGACCACTGGTAGCCTGTCAATTATTTAATGAATTCCAATAAGGGCAGGCAAAAGAAACTTGACACAATCGCTTCGCCCTCATATCCTCACGAAAATTAAAGTTAGTCGGAATTATCCATGTTTATCATTTACAATCTTCTGCTGATATTGAGTTTGCTATTCCTCATTCCCTTTTACGGATTCAAGATAGCAGTAAGGGGTAAATACAGAAAAAGCATAGGTCCCAAGCTGGGGATCGTGCCCCGCGGGACATTCGATAAGATGAAGGGGTCTCCGAGAATATGGGTCCATGCGGTTTCCGTGGGTGAAGTGACGGCAGCGGCTCCGATATTAAAGGCCCTTCGTGAACGGTTGCCGAATGCTTGCATCATTTTATCTACGAGCACGGAAACCGGACAGGAGATGGCGCAAAAAATAGCTTCCGGAGTGACTGCTTTCCTATATTTCCCGCTCGATTTTCCGTTCGTAATAAAAAAGATGCTAAAAAATACCCGTCCTGACGTTTTCGTGGCCGTCGAAACCGAGATATGGCCGAACTTCATACGAATAGCTAAAACTTGTGGCACGGATATCCTCCTTGTGAACGGCAGGATTTCTCCAAGGTCATTCAAGGGATATTCCCGGACCAAGATCTTTTGGAAGAGAGTTTTGGAGATGATTACGAAAATTGGAACAATCTCCAATATTGATGCCCAGCGTCTGGAATGGATCGGAGTGCCTCCGATGAAAATGGAGATCATGGGAAATGCTAAGTTCGATGGGCTCGCGGCTCGGGTTAATGTTCAACTAAAGGAGGAGATATCCGCAAAATTGCAGATACCCGAGGGATCCCATGTATTGGTGGCAGGCAGTACACATGAAGGTGAAGAAAAAATAATGCTCGAGGTCTATACGAAACTCCTCAAATCACATCCGGATTTTCTGTTTATTTTAATCCCCCGCCATATTGAAAGGGGAGAGTCTGTTACCCAGATGGTGGTTGATGCAGGATTTCCGGATTGTATCCGGATGAGTGAGATCCTGGCCGGAAAAAGCAGAACATTCGAGCGGGTCATTATAATCGATGTGATCGGCGAGCTCTTTAAAGTATATAGCCTGGCAACCTTTGTCTTTTGCGGAGGGAGCCTTGTTCCGCGTGGAGGTCAGAATATCCTGGAGCCCGCAGCCTGGGGAAAAATCGTATTCTATGGTCCATTCATGGATGATTTTCAAAATGAAAAAGCTCTATTGGAAGAGGCCGGATCAGGCATTCCGATCAGGAACGGAGAGGAACTTTTGGCTGAAATAATGAATTTGCTGGATCATTCTCAATTGCAATTTAAAAAAGGCGAGGCGGGAAGAGAAGCAGTCGCAATGAACAAAGGAGCCTCGGAGAGATATGCTGATATGATTGTTAAAACCCTTGCAGGAAAAGCAAATAACTCCATTCAATAACGTTCTTATGCCTGAATAGATGGTGCGCTGCAGTGACAAAGAGACGGGTAACGAGTAACAAGCGGGAAAGAGTCGGCTCCTGCTGCAGGGGTGCGGGGATTTGACTTAAACCAATTTGGAAGTTAGTCAGAAGATGGTGGCCGGATCTCCTCTGTCCAGGTTTGCTATGAAAGGCTTCCTGATTAATTCCTGCTTTTTTTGTTTCTCCTCACGTACTCGTCCCATTTCGTGTCTACCCAGGACTGGAGTTGATTGAGCTGTTCGATGCTCATCTTTTGAAATCGCCCCTGTTTTTCAATGTACTTGATCATGGGGAGCCGGGTTCCCTTTTCCGCAATCGTTTTGCTACGGTCGGTGAATCGGAACTTGCCGTTTTCGATTTCGTAGAGGGGGGACATCCCGGTCTCGACCGCCGCACGGCCGATCTTGACTGTATCCTTCGGGGCGTATCCCCAGCCGGGAGGGCACGGCGTTAAAACCTGGATATAGCGGGTTCCTTTGATTTTCTTGGCCTTGACGAACTTGTCGTAAAGATCGATCGGATAGGAGGGGGATACCGTAGCGATATACGCAATGTCGTGCGCTTCCATGATCCGGGGGATATCCTTCTTGTGCTGCTGTTTCAGTAGAATGGGGGTGGTCGTAGTCATGGCCCCGTATGGGGTTGCCCCCGAACGCTGGGTTCCCGTGTTCATGTATGCTTCGTTATCGTAACAGACGTAAATAAAATCGGTTCCCCTTTCTGCGGCGGCGCTCAGCGACTGAAGTCCGATATCGTGCGTTCCCCCGTCGCCCGCGACAGCAACGACCGTTATGTCCTGTTTGTTCAGGGTCTGCAAGGCCGCGAGGACGCCCGAAGCGGACGCTGCGGAACCGGCGAAGGCGCTGTTGAGGCAGGGAATCATAACCGAGGTCGTCGGATACAGGCCGTGCAGAACGCATAGGCAGCTTGGGGGGACGATTACGATCGTATTTTCCCGCAAGGCTTTCAGGATATAGCGGTAAGCAAGAGACAATCCGCATCCCGAACATGCCCTGGTTCCGGGCAGGATAAATTCTTTCTGGTTGAGTTTAAACAAATTTTCCGGCATGAAACACCTTTCCGCCTAGAGTCGTTTATGTAAATTGATGCTATCCTTCCGTGTCGCAATTGAGCCACAGCGAAGGCTTTTCCCGGCGGCCTGCAGCCAGATCGCTATAGGCGTTCTTGGCCGTCTCGACAAGCTCGCCCACCTTGACGTCCCGTCCGCCGATCCCAAGAATGATATCGTACATCGGGATATCGATTCCTGATCCGTAAAGGGCGGCCTTGATTTCGGAGCAAAGGCCCCCTTCGTACCCGTAGCTCACGCTTTTCTGCAGGACGACTGCGGCCCTGGTTTTCTTAAAGGCTTTGCGTATCTCGTATTTCGGAAAGGGGCGGTAAGAGCGGATTCCGATCACCCCCGCCCGGATACCCTCTGAACGCAGAGTGTCGGCGGCTACCGTGGCTTCGCAGGCGATCGATCCCATCCCCGTAAGGACGATCTCCGCGTCATCCGTTTTGTATTCCCAGAGCATGCCACCGTGATCGCGACCGAACAGTTGCGCAAATTCCTTACCTATGGCATGGATCCGGTCACTTGCGTCTTCGATGGCCTTGTGCAGCTTATATCGTTTCTCCATATAGCCGTCACAGAGGACGCCCTCGGCATTTTCGCGCCGCCATGGGAAGGTGACCGGGTTGAAGTCCTTGGGGTCTTCGGGAGAAAGGACTGCATAAGGCTTATATGGAGGGAGAAAAGCTTTCACAGTTGCCGCATCGGGTATCTCCACAGGCATCATGGTATGGGACAGGACGAATCCATCATAGCAAACCATGACAGGGACATAGACCGCCTCCGCCAGTTTATAGGCCTGGATCACTGTATCAATGATCTCCTGATTATTGCGGCAATAAAGTTGAATCCACCCAGTGTCTCTTTGCGAAAAAGAGTCCTGCTGATCGTTAAAGATGCTCCAGGGGGCGGCCACCCCGCGGTTCACACAGCACATCACGATCGGAAGCCTCGACCCTGCCGCCCAGTGAAGTTGCTCGTGCATATAAAGGAGTCCGTTGGCGGACGACGCAGTGAAGGCCCGGGCACCCGTTGTTGACGCGGCGATGCAGACCGTCATGGCGGAATGCTCGCTTTCGACGCCCACGTATTCGGCCTTCAATTCTCCGCTTTCGATATACTTGGAGAGCATTTCGGACAGGCTTGTCTGGGGCGTGATCGGGTAAGCTGCTACGACCTGCACGTCGCAAAGCATGGCCCCGATGGCAGCGGCTGTGTTTCCGGTTATGATCTGAATGTTGGCCATGGTTACTTCTCCTCTCTCACCATGTCGATTGCCTTGGGAGGGCACTCTTCCGCGCAGATGCCGCATCCTTTGCAATAATCCAGGTCAATCTCAACCGGTATGCCTGCCTTGACGATCCCTTCGGGGCAATAGAGCCAGCAGAGGTAACAGGCTTTCTTCTTTTTTACGGAGGGGATGCACTTGGAATGATCGATAACCGGCCGCAAGCTTCTCCAATCGCCGGTTTTCCCGGCCTCTCCGATGGCAGGGCTGCAAACACCCGCTATATTTGGATCTTTTTTATTCATGTGTTCAACCATTCGTAATTTTTTTAAGCCTGGGCTTTGCCCGTTGAATACGCGTCTCCTCATAAGCGGCTTTGACGGCAGCAAAGTTCTTGAAAACGGCCTCCTTGTGAAGCTTCCCTTGCAGGGCCCGCTCTATATTGTCGAGAGAGACCATTTCGGTTGCCTTGACGAGGGTTCCAAGCGGAGGCGTGTTGATCACCGGGGCACCCTCCTTATATAGATGATGTTTTATGGCAATACTGACCGCATCGACCGTTGCGATATCCGAACCCGGAAAATCGAAATGGTCGGGCGTGAGCTGCGTATTGATGATAATCAGGGCGCCAGGCCTTGCTTGTCCCATAATGTTGACGACCTTCAGGATGCTTTCGTCGAGGATGGCCACGATGTCGGCCCTATCAATCTGCGAAAATATCCTGATCGGCTCCTTGGAAACCCGCGTGGAAGCTGTCAGCGGTGCGCCCCGCCGTTCAGGGCCGAAGGTAGGCGCCGAAGTAACGCCTTTGAAACCTTCCAGGTATGCCGCCTCTGCCAGAATCTGGGCCGCGACTACTACGCCCTGCCCGCCTCTGCCATGCCAAATAATTTCATACATTATTTTTTCCCTATAATTGGTTATCCCCCAAAAAAAAGCCATGGAGTTTTTATTTCACCCATGGCCTTCAGGAATTTAAATCTGCTTTCAGCTATTTCCTAAAAACGACGGGTGCTGTCCTGGCACCCAAAAGAAGAGCGAGCAGCAATAAGCTACGCAACAAAGATAAATTCAGATAATCGTTTTGAACGCCGGAAGTCATTTCAGGAAAAACCTCAATGAATTTCGTGTATCGTATTTTACCCCACAAGAAAAGTCAATTTATTTTTAACCGTTCGCTTTATCCCTGAAAGATACTTTAGACTGCGGTGTTTCCGCCCCATAACGCATAGAACAAACCCCTTCTGACACGGTCATGAACAGGGCAAGCACGAAACGTCAATGCTGATATTGAATAGGTTTCCCTTCTTTATGAATCCAGTTTTCAATTTTCTCGAGAAGCGG
>DHHG01000218.1 GCA_002403175.1 Syntrophaceae bacterium UBA4778
AATGAATTGCAAAAAATAGCAACATCAATCAATACACACAATGCAGAATATACGCAGGATTTACTGGGAAAGGCGGAAGCTGTCTGTCGAGGCGAATTCAATCTGTTAGGCCTAAATCGAATATCTTACAAGCACAATGATAGAATTGACTGGCACCGGAATCCTCTGTCATCCGTCAGAACCCCTTTCCTGTCGTGGATTAATATCAATAACCGCCACCTGAAGGACGCGGGAGACCTGAAAGTCATTTGGGAACTAAATCGACATCAGTTTATGATTTTATTGGGGATGGCCTATCGTTTCACAGGAAATCAAAAATACAGACTGGAATTTATTCAGCAGATGGAGGGCTGGTTTAGTTCCAATTGCCCTAAAAAAGGTGTCAACTGGTTAAGCAGTCTGGAGATGGCCTTCCGCTGCATATCCTGGATATGGGCCTTCCATCTGTTTTCCGGTGCAAGCAGACCGTTTAATCATACATTTACATCCGATCTGATGCGGTACATGGAAATACAGGGAGAGCATATAGAACATAATTTATCGTATTACTTTAGCCCGAATACCCACTTAACCGGCGAGGCATTGGGCCTGCTGTATATCGGTTTATTTCTTCATTCGGAAAGGTCATCGCGCTGGATCCAAATTGGATCCAGAATTCTTCAGGAAGAACTCGAAAGGCACATCCTGCCGGACGGCGGGTACATGGAGCGATCCTTCTGGTATCATCGATATACCCTGGAAATATATCTACACTATCTTCTGCTCTGTAGATATTACAAAATTCAAGTCCCTACAAATCTTGAACAGAAAATAGAATCCATGGGTGAGTTTCTCATGTATGCGATTCAGCCTGACGGAACGTTCCCTCTGATCGGAGACGATGACGGAGGATGCCTGATTCCGCTCGATGATCTGAAAGGCAATGATGTTCGGGGTATTATGTCGACACTTGCCGCTCTATATGGGAGAGGCGATTTCAAGTATGTATCTGAGGGGTACCGGGAGCATACTTTATGGATGCTTGGTTGGGATAGTCATAAAGGTTATGAAGCGATTCGTTCGTTTACTCCCGATCGTGATTCGAACGGATTCAAAAATACGGGCTTTTTTTTTCTGCGAAGCGGTTGGTCGGATTCGTCGAATTATATGGCTTTCAAATGCGGTCCACACGGATGGTTAAATGGAGGACACGCGCATGCGGATCTTCTCAGCTTTCATATTACGGCAGGGAAAGAATCTGTCATCGTCGATCCTGGGACGTATACTTACTGTGAGCCGTGGCGAAATTACTTCCGTAGGGCGGAAAACCATTCTTCCATCACAGTGGATGGCGCTCATCCGACAGAACCGGCAGGGCCTTTTCACTGGAAGAGAGTATCTCACCACTGTCTGATTAAATGGCAACCAGGTAGGGAATATGACCATGTGATAGGTTGCCTGTCGGGAGATACCGAATGGAAGCATACTCGCGAGATTATCTTTTATAAGCCGGATGTATTTATAATCAATGATAGCCTACACGGTGGCGGACAACATCTAGTCAAACTGAATTATCCTCTGGGCGGTACGGAATGGAGGATAGAAAGAAATGTATGCATAAGAAAAAAGCATATGATTGAGTGCCTGAATCCGGAATTGACTCCGCAATTGGAGGATCTCTGGATATCCTCATATTACGGGGAAAAACATCTCTCCAAAAAGCTGGTGTTTTCCGGTTGGATATCTTTTCCATGTCATATCACAACTATCATCCGATTGAATAATCGAAACGCTTAGTCCATACCTGATCAGAAAGGATTAAATTACATATTCATGTGTGGGATTAGCGGCATACTTTCCCTGAATCTAAATCGTCCAATTGACGATCAGAAATTGATCGCAATGAATAATATACAGGAGCATCGCGGGCCCGATGCTTCGGGGGTGTATTCTAAAGGATGTATCGGTCTGGCACACCGCAGGCTCAGTATTATCGATCTGGCCGGCGGCCATCAGCCCATGACGAATGAGGACGGTACCGTCTGGATCAGCTATAATGGTGAAATATACAATCATGACGCAATTAGAAAATATCTTCGAACCAAAGGACATATATTTAGAACGCGTTCGGATACTGAAGTGATCCTGCATGCCTATGAAGAATTTGGTCCCGAATGCGTCAACCATTTTATCGGAATGTTTTCATTTGCCGTCTGGAATGAAAAAAAGAAGGAGTTGTTTGCCGCCAGGGACAGATTGGGTATCAAACCTTTTTATTACGCCTTACAGGACGGCCAGTTCATTTTTGCGTCGGAGATTAAAGCCATTCTCATTCATCAATCCGTTTCCAGGATAGTAAATACGGAAGCTTTGAACTACTATTTGAAATTAAGGTATGTCCCCGGACCTCTGACAATGTTTCAGAACATAAAGAAACTGATGCCGGGCCATTATATTCTGATCAAAAATGGATGTATGACAGAGCATAAGTACTGGGAGGTGGATCATGCCAAAGAGCCAAACCATACAGATTCAGCGGAATCCATTCAAGAGCAAATGGAAAATCTCCTGGAAAACTGCATCCAAATGAGGCTCATGAGTGAAGTTCCGCTGGGTGTTTTTTTGAGTGGGGGGATTGATTCGAGTCTGATTGCGGCAACGATGGCCAGAATGGCAACCGGTAGGGTTAAGACATTCTGTATCGGTCCCGAAAAAGCGAATGGAGCCGGCGAGTTCGCTTTTGCACGTATGATTGCAGATCGTTTTGATACCGAGCATCATGAGTACCCCATTACCGCCCAAAGCTTTTATGATTTTATACCGGATTTCGTCTGGCATATGGATGAGCCTGTGTCGGACCCTGCCTCGATACCCTTATATTTTTTGTCGAAATATTCGCGCCCCCATGCGACGGTTGTTCTGTCCGGAGAAGGAGCCGATGAAGTATTTGCGGGCTATTACATCTACAAAAAAATGCTTCTGATTGAGGAACTCAGAAAGCTGAATTCTGCAAGAATCTTGCTTTTGAAGCTTGCTAAAATATCTTCGGGAGAGAAGTATCAAAGATATCTGGAAATGGCCTCATTGCCTCTGGAAGAAAGGTACAGGGGAGTATCCAAAGTATTTACGGCGGCAGAGCTGATCAGGCTCTATAGGAATGGAAATAACCCCGCTACCGATCATGATTCTGTATTCAGCAAGTACTACAAAAAAACGGAAAGCAATTCCCCTTTGAATCGAATGCTCTATGTGGACATGAACACATGGCTTCCGGATGATTTGCTAGTCAAGGCAGATAAGATGACAATGGCGTCATCTCAAGAATTGCGGGTTCCATTTCTGGACCATCGTCTGGTTGAGTATGTATATTCATTGCCACCGAATCAGAAAATAAGAGGACGTCAGACAAAGTATCTTTTGCGTAAGGCTGCAGAGAAGGTGATTCCTAAGGAGATTATTAAAAGGAATAAAGTTGGATTTTACACTCCGATAGACAAATGGTTCCAGGAGGATTTCAATGGGATTGCAAAAGCAGTCCTGCTGGATACCTCGAGTGCATGCAGCAATTATTTTCATTGCTCCTATATGGAATCCCTATTAGATGATCATAAATCCGGAAGAGTTAATAACGGTGAGAAGTTGTGGAATCTTCTGGTATTTGAGATCTGGCATAAACGTTTCATCCGGAGCTGAAGGCGTGGATCTGAGAGGAAAAGACATTATTTGTTTTGCCAATGACTGGGAAAGCGATCCGACCAGCAAGCATCAGGTTATGAAACTGTTGTCCAGAGATAACAGAATTATCTGGATCAATTCCATAGGTATGAGGACTCCCAAGCTGAGTGGCGCCGATCTGAAAAGGATATCGAGAAAAATAAAATTGTGGAGAAAGGGTCTGGTCCGGGTAAATGATAATCTGCATCATCTTACTCCCATCGTGCTTCCTTTGCCGTCCTCTCCTGTGGCCAGGTCAATTAATAAATACCTCCTGAAAGTATTCATTGATCATTATATAAAAAAATTGGGTATGAAGAGCATCCAAATTTGGACCTTTCTTCCGAATGTTGTAGAGATTCTGGATCAAATCAGCGCCGATCATATAGTATACTATTGTGTCGATGAATGGTCCCAATTTTCCTTCATGAATGGTCCTGCAATGCGGAAAATGGAAAGCGATCTTTTGAAAAAAGCGGATATCGTTTTCACAAGTTCTGAAAAATTGTTTCAGGATAAGATCCGGTACAACCCCCGAACGCATTTGATTACGCACGGGGTGGATTATGAATATTTTGCGAAAACTCTCTCGTGCGATTTGCAAGTCGCAGATGAACTATCCAAATTTCGAAAACCGATCATAGGATTTGTTGGCCTTATCCATGAATGGTTGGACTTTGAACTAATAGAAAAGGTATCGAAACTTCGTCCGGAATGGTCCTTTGTCTTTATTGGAAAAGTATGTATTAATATCGAGCACATCAAAAAATGTCCAAATGTACATTTTCTCGGTCAAAAGCCGTATGAAAAGCTTTTACCCTTTCTGAAGGGATTCGATATAAGTATCATTCCATTTGTTATCAATGAACTCACCTTGAATGTGAATCCGATTAAGTTGCGTGAGTACCTGGCCGCCGGGATTCCCGTTGTATCNNGATGAAATGATAAATGCAATTGAAAGAGAATTGCAGCGGGATGGTAAAACTATGCGACATGAAAGATCTATGCGTATGAAAATGGAAAGTTGGGATCATAAGATAAGTCAAATATCCTCTCTGATTAAAATCAAACCGGAGAATGACTGCCACTCATTTTAAAAGTATAATTGTACATTTCCCCGAAGCAGATTCATTTCTCATCCGGAGGCATTGATTTATGCTGACCGCCTTGCTGGTTATTATTCCGTTGTCTATTGCTGCCTTTGCGATCAGAAAAAAAAACATCCAAATCTGGTTGTGGAGTTATCTCCGGCAACGGATCAAGCACTTGGCCGGCAGGAGTTTCATTACTAAACCAGGATTCGCTGAACCGGTGGATGTACTTTTCTGCATGGTCGACCACTTCGAGCCTAAATGGTGCAATCCCACTGCGAATGAGGCCAGGAAAAGAGTACAAAAATGGCTCGATGACTATCCGGTAATGGCAAAAAAACATCTTGATAGCGATGGCTATCATCCGCGCCATACATGGTTTTATCCTCAGGAAGAATATGAGAGCGAATATCTGGAAATGCTGAGCCGGTTATGCAAAGGAGGATTTGGAGAGATAGAAATACACCTGCATCATAATAATGATACTTCCGACGGATTCAGGAAAAAACTGATCAAGGCCAATCGTGATTTCAGAACACACGGCGCCTGCATAACAATGGGTGATGTATCGCATATTGCCTATGGTTTCGTCCATGGCAATTGGGCGCTTGATAATTCGCATCCAAAAGGATCATTCTGCGGTGTGAACAATGAAATCACGATCCTGAGCGAAACTGGTTGTTACGCGGATTTCACTCTCCCGTCGGCTCCAAGCCCTTGTCAGACGAAAAAGATCAACTCCATATATTATGCATTGGATAATCCAAATAAACCGAAATCACATAATACCGGAAAAGACGTAAGGGTCGGTGCCGTGCAGGATCGGGGTCTTATGATTATTCAAGGCCCTTTGACGCTGAATCTGGCGGACAGAAAATATGGTGTATGGCCACGGATTGAGAATGGGGAAATATCCGGCAGCAACCCCGGAACGCTGCAACGAATAGATCTGTGGGTGAAGGAGCATATTCATGTAAGGGGGAGAAAGGAATGGATTTTTGTTAAGGTACACTGTCATGGTGCACAAGAGGGGAGTTGGAATGCTCTGTTGGGAGCGAAAGCCGACGAAATGTATCAGTGTCTGGAAAGGAAATATAATGACGGGAAAAACTACCGCCTTCACTATGTGACTGCCAGGGAATGCTACAATATCATAAAGGCTGCGGAAGCAGGCGAGACTGGGAATCCCGGACAATTCAGAGATTACCTATTAAAGACATATAAAAATTCGGGAACGGATAACAAAAGCAGAAAACAGAAAAATAAAAGGTACTCGCGGTCAGACTAAAAATGCAGTGTTTATTCCGGAAGAGATACAGCAGCACATT
Source organism: Syntrophaceae bacterium UBA4778 (assembly GCA_002403175.1). The sequence goes on from DHHG01000218.1 coordinate 6,113, forward strand.
GATATCTCTTCCGGAACTCGTTCAATCCTTCTATTGCATAATTCTCAAATTACGCGGTGCACTTATGGTAGTGGATGCAGTGCCGGATGCTTCAAAGGCTCCGATATCGGGTCTTGATCCACCATATGTTAATTGTTTCCATCCGCCTGTTGCTGCATTCGGATCATTCACTACGATTCCCCCATCAATCATAGGACTGCCGCTCTGTAGATACCACCAGTTCGATTGTGTATCATCCAGGGAAGCAAATAGTGGGTCGCTTGTTGTGTTTCCGCTCATCGATCCTTTGCCGTTCACACCGGTAACAGAATATCTGAGAACAAGGCCACCCCCTGCATTGGCGTAGTAAATAGCACTATCATAATTCAATTGATATGCACTATTAAAGAAAACCCGAATACAGTTATTCTTCAGAATGTTCCCATTCCAATCGTTCGTGGCCGTGACTGCAGATTCGGTATCGCCGGCATCGTATTCGGTCGTATGGCCGTATAACCAAACGCCGTGGAGGCCCGCACTCCATTCTGAAGTTGGCTGAATACCAACCTTAGCGACGATGTTGTTGATGAATTTATTATCTCTGACCGTATAGGGTCCCGACGAGGCGGTTCCTATTTTTACCCAGGCATTGTTCCCGGTGATATCTGAGCGCGTCGGAATATTATAGAAGGTGTTGTTGTAAACATAATTGTTGTTAATAGGAGAGGAATCAGCCGAATAGGCCCCGATTTCGATTCCCCGGTTATATAGAGAATGAAATATGTTTTTCCGGATGGAATTATTGCTCCCGCCGCTTATCTGAATGCCGTTTTTCCCTGAGCTTTGCGAATAGGTGCCGATCCTGGATATGTCATTTCCTTCTATAAGATTGTATTGCGTACTGGCGAAGAGAATGGAAACACCATGACCGTAATTGCACTGAATTTTATTATTGAGAATCTGATTATAGCTGGCGCCTTGGCTTCCACGCATCAAAGTGATGCAACTGTGCGCGCAATCTCCAATGGAATTGTTCCGAACAACATTGTACTGGCCGCCCGCAATATTGATTCCCTCTCCGGATGTTCCGGCGACCATCTCAAGGGTATCGATATCCTTCAGAGTACAGTTCTGTACAATATTGTGAGTACCCGTGATATAGACTCCATTGCCACTTCGAACCGGGCCGATTACAACTCCGGAAAGTACATTCCAATGACCGCTGATGACGACTGCTCCATCTACCCATACTCCAGATGAACTGACGGCGGGTGTGAAGCCCGATGCGGCTCTGAGTGTAATAGGACTTGATGAGGTTCCGCTTTTGTTCATGTTGACAGCTTCCAGATAAGTCCTGCTGTCCCGAATCTCGACGATATCTCCGGTATTTGCTGTATTGTAAGCGCTTTGGATCGAGGTGTAGTTGCAACCGCTCGAACAGACTGAAATAGTAGCTCCCCAGAGGGGAATCGGCAACAAAAGGAGCACAATAATTGAAAATAGGTGTTTTTTCATGACAACTCCTTATGGCTTTGTATCGCTGTACGCGACCGCAATGAGACTAGCGGTTCTTGATGCAGAAGCGCGGTGATTTAAATCACTATGCAATCATTTCTGCAGGAGCATGGTCATTGAAAAAAGAAGAAGAGGCAATAGGTAAAAAGTACCAATTTCTGAGCGGGACAGTTGCAGGATAAAGGGAAAAACGGAATGATAGGACAGTATATCAGGAAGGACCTAAGCGCCCCGGATCTCAATTCGATCAATGGGCGAGAGTCGTTTCGGAATGATATCTTCAGAAGTCTGGTTTGTAGAGGTATTTTGATTATAGGAAGTTATCCTCCCCCTTTCGGGGGGATCTCCAGGCATGTTTCCGATCTCCAAAATAAAATTAGAAATGACGCCAACATTAAAGCAATTGTGCTGAATA
>DHHG01000231.1 GCA_002403175.1 Syntrophaceae bacterium UBA4778
CCTTTCTTCCTGGATAACGGAAGACGCAATCCTATTCTTGAAGTTCCCGGTATGGATTTTGGGCGGCTTGTCTGGATAATACAAAGTGACTGGACCTTTTCCTTCATTGCCAATACCGATGAAGGGCGAAACATCATCATTGGTCCCGGTCCGTTTGAGCGCTCGTATGCCCTGAAATTGGATTATACAGGACGAGAAAATTATGCATCCGCCATTCTCACTTATCGGGAAGACGGACGGGAAACCATCGGTTTTTGGGGCGGCTGGACGTTTTCTGATGCCGTGCTGCTGTATGCCGAAGGAGCTGCCACCCGGCATGACAGCATTCTGTATCCTGAATCCGACCAATCGCCATTGGGCATATCCATGGTGGTCGGGCATTCCGATTTTTCACCGGAGCTTCTTCTTGGCGGTTCTTATACCTTTGCGGGCAATGGGACATTAACCCTGGAGGGTGTTTATTACGCTCCCGGGTATAGTCATTCGGAGGCGGAGCGTTATTTTGAGCTGAGGCAAAGGGCTGCGACTGCCTTTGGCATGACGGGATCGATAAGCGATCTAGGTTACAAAACCCTGGCTGATACAATCAACCCGGGGCTGCGATTGCTGCGTCGTTACTATGCACTTCTGCAATATACCCAGACAAACATCCTGAACGCTATCGATCTGACCCTTCGCTGGACACAGAATATCGAGGATGGTTCGGGGCAGTTTATTACATACGATACATACGCTATACGTGAGCATCTGGAGCTTTTTGTTTTCGGGCTTTGCAACCTGGGGAGAGGCAATACGGAATTCGGTAGCATTTTGGATTGGCAGGCAATGATCGGGTTAAAATTCACCTTGTAATAAGAAACTCCACACTTCCCGAAGTCTGTTTCCCAAATTGACTGAGTTTCAAAGGTGTGTAAAGATTTATATATCCTGGGAGAGAGGAGGATTCTGAATGGCTTGGTTTCGATGGTTATCCATCATTGCATCGATGCTTTTTGTTCTTTCTTCTGATCTGTCAGCGGAGGACAAAATAGAATTTTATGCTCCGGTTGGTACCGATGGTGTCCAACGGATCGAACTAGTCGGAGGATCTTATTTTTTCCATCCCAATAAAATCGTAGTTAAGGTGAATGTACCGGTGGAGATGCGAATCAAAAAAGAAGCCGGCATGACACCTCATAATTTTGTCCTGAAAGCCCCCGAAGCGGGACTGGATATCCGGCTGGAACTGACGAAAGATCCCCAGACCGTGCGCTTTATCCCTAAGCAGATCGGCCAGTATACTTTTTATTGTGATAAAAAGCCCCCTTTAATGAAAAGCCACAAGGATAAGGGGATGATTGGGGACTTTAATCGTGGTCCCCTGATGAATTCGTTCGCATAGCTACTGGATCGTTCCCTAACCTACCAATTTCTCCAGAATTATTCCTGCTATTTTCGATCTCCTTCTTGATTTTCTGCTGCTCTTGAAAAAGGTACAGAAAGAAACTACGCCTGTAATATGAATCATTTCCACGTATTGCGTTTTGCAAACTGAGAAGGAGAGGCCTATGTTAAACCCTACCAAAGATTTTACCCAGGTATGGCTTTTGACCATAGTTCTCTGCATTTTCCCATTTGGGCCTGTTCAGATGGCACATTCCGCCGATCCTCCCGAGGGAGGACGTGGTGTCGAAGCACATAGCGGAGGAATGGCCCGAGGGGGGAAGTACACGGAGAGGGGGGCCAGAGAGGAGAAATCCAGAGGGGTGAAATTCACGAGGGCTAGGTTCAAAGAGGCGAAGTTCAGAGAGGGCAGCGACAAAAAAGCCAAGCGCATATACCACAAATTCAGAGACCCCAGGCTCAAAAAGGACTGCAAAAGCAGGTCATGTGCAGAAAGGCGGACATGTACACCGTCGAGGCGAATTCATGGACACACGCCACGGTCATAACCATTTCTATCCGAAACGAGGCATTCACATAAAAACCCTGCCTGGAGCACATTGGAGATTTGTACATCATGGTGTGCCGTTCTTCTTTTCAGGAGGTGTTTGGTACCGTTCGGCTGGGTCTCGCTTTATTGTTGTCGCCCCCCCGATCGGTCTGGTCATTCCATTTTTGCCCTCTTCCTATGTAACCATCTGGATTGGCGGCCGCCCGTATTATTACGCAAATGAGGTCTATTATACGCCCTATGGAGATGACTACATGGTTGTCGAACCGCCGCAAGATGTATTTCAATCACCTGAATCTGAGCCTTATACCGATGAGGGCCAGAGCCAGTCAGCAAATAGAATATTTAGTTATCCGCTTGAAGGGCAGAGTCAGCAGCAGCAAGACAAAGATCGTTACGAATGCCATCGCTGGGCTGTAAATCAGGCAGGCTATGATCCCACCAATCCTTCAGGAGGAATTTCAGATTCCCAGAAACGTTCGGATTACCGGAGGGCCATGGAGGCCTGTCTTACCGGCCGAGGATATTCTGTGAAATAGCAGGAGAAGACTTATGGCAGTAAGAAGAAGATTGCGTTTAAAGATGCTCACCTATCTTTCTTTCCTGCTCGTATCAGGCATGTATTCGCTCCTTGTGGCGCAACCCCGAGATTCTTCATTACCATTTGGGACAGATTTGAAATTTCAACAATCATCGGCATGGCATGCGGTTAAAAAGCATAATACCGGGACTGGAATGACAGGAAAAAATGAGTTAAGTCATAGAGCAGGATGGCAGATAGCTAAAACCCAAAGCTCCAAGGGAGTATCCGGGCGAGATCGGGGACGTTTTGGTCAGGCCCATAAAAGGAAAGTACCGGAGACAACTCCGACCCCCTGGGGATCCCAGAGCCAAGCTGTTCCTCCTTGGGGCACTCGAGAGCCTCATGGAAAAGAGCAAGAAAGACGAGAATTCCGGAGCGGAGATGGTGGGGTAAGCCCTCATGAGGAGGGACATGAGAGGCGAGAATTCCGGAAAGGAGACGGCGGCGTCAGTTCTCATGAGGAAGAGCATGAGAGGCGAGAATTCCGGTAATGCGATTGCTTCGCTAAAGATGTAAATTATCAGATTCTTGGGGCAGTAACTGAAGCTTTGATCAACGCTTTCTTCGAGATTAAATGGTTGAAATAAGACCGGAATACGATTTAAAAAAACCGAAAAGGTATAGAAACCAATCTCAATTTAACGAAAATGCATGGAGCATATGATGTTGGAATCCAAATTCATGATATTCAAATTGCCGCAAGAGGGCGATCATGCGACGGAGCGGAGGTTTTTTTCTGAAAAAGGAGAAATGGCACAAATTCTGAACAGAAATCATGAAAGTTTTCATCACCTCGTTTATTGGGATCTTGATTCTCCGAATTCCGGACAAGAGCGCGGACATCACTTCCATAAACAGAAAGTGGAATTTTTTTACATCATCTCGGGAGAACTGGATTTGATAATGGAAGATCTGGACACGAACGAAAAGATGTCCGTTCCCGTTGAAGCGGGACAGCGAATATCCATCCAGCCCAATATCGCACATGCGTTTCGCTCCAAACGTTATTCGCAGGTTCTGGAATATTCTCCCCATCCGTATGATCCTTCGGATACATATTCTTTCAGGATTGTTTGATTTGGAGACGTGTAGTTGTTCTCTGTTAACAGCATTTCAATAGACAAGGGTTGGGAAGGGAATGGATTCAGCCGGGAGGTGCTCTTTTACCCGTTTAGTATCGTTAACATTAATTCGTGACGTCGTGAGCCATATTCAAAAGTTGAAAATTCAGGGATAATCCGCTTTGTTTAGCCGCCTTCATATTAATGTCAAAGCGAATCTTATCTTCCACGTTGACGAGATTGATAATCCCGCCCGCCCGGTTGAATCCGGGCATATCACTAATGGTCAAGATGCTCCGCTTTTCGGTAGCGGCAATGATTTCCGCCAGTCTCATTCTCTCTGACATGCAGATATAGAGAATTTGGCAATTTCCGATATTTTTGATATCCGTTGCGTGTTGTATTTTCAGAGCTCTCTTCTTAATCATTTTTCCCGCCAGATTATCAAATGTATTTCCAAAGGCATGTTTCCCGAGAACACAGATGACGAAGGGAGTATTTTGACCATTATATGCCCCTGATGGCCAATCAACAAATAAGGAGAAATTGTAAACGAAAGCTGCTTTGACTTTGTACTCCTGCGTGACATAGGGCTCACCGGCGGCAGAGATTGCAGGCCTGGACAGTACCAGGATTATAATCAGAAAATAAATCCTGAGGAATCGAAGATGATTTTTTTCTTGTAGTATTTCAATCTTCATAAATCATTGATTCTGGGGCTCATTATCCGTTCTTCGTTTCCCGTATTAAAATTCAAAAACCAGTTTTGCTGAGATACGCCGGCCATCCTGGGCTATTGTATCTTGGAGATGCTCACCGGCCGCAGGATCGGCATATTTTTTATCCAGAATATTGAATATGGTAACGGACATTTCCGTTCCTTTGAATATGTTTTGACTAAAGAGGGTTGCATTGGCCATGGCAAATCCGCTTTCGCTCGCTCCTGATTTTGTTTTGCGGGAACTCGTGTATTGTAGTTCCATACCTGCGAAAAGTTTTCTTGTGAGGAGAGGAGCAATCAGGTTCAGTTTAATGAGATGATGTGGAGAGTTTGTAAGTACCTCACCGGTGGCCTTATCCATAACATCGCTATATGTGTAACTTAATTTTCCCTGGAATCCGCTGGACCATTTTCCTTCTATTTCCGCCTCCATCCCTTTTCCCTCTACTTCATCCGTGTTCATGAATACCAGAAGCCCATTGGCGGGGTCGGTTTTTTGGCTGATCAGGTTATCGATCTGATAATAGAAACCGCCGAGAGAGGAGCGCCAATGCTCTCCCAGATATTGTTCATATACGATCTCATAGGTTTTGATCTTTTCAGGTTGGAGATTCGGATTTGACTTGGCTGTGTTTCCATCCGAGTAATACAATTCATATGCATTCGGAGCCCGAAAAGCACTTCCGTAGAGCAACTTAAAAATAGTTTTCTCCACAGGTTTATAGATCAAGCCCAAACGCGGATTGGTCGAACCTCCGAAGGTACTGTAATGATCATGGCGGACCCCTATGTTGAATATAAGATTAGAGAGAAAGTAGTATTCGTCCTGAAAATAGAATGCATAACTGTCCGAAGTCCTATTATCATCCAGCTTACTTGAGTAAGGCGATTCATCATAATTTTTCTGCTGTTGTCGGAAGTTGTAACGCTCCTCCGCACCGAACGTGACCAAATGATCGTCTCCGAAACGTCCCACATACATCAGCTCCAGCCCTGCCCAGCGGCCATTCGCAGAATCCTTGTTGATTACCGGGGGATCGCCGGGGTTAGCGCCACTGTATACATAATCGCCTCGGTATTCGTAATCGTCATAGAAGGCTCTGATCGTCAGATCGGATTTTCTATTAATACTAACCAGATACTTGAGATCGATAAACCCGTGTGAATCGATCGTGTTGTTTCGATCATCATTGAAAATAACGCCGAACGAGCCGGTTGGGATCTCTTTCTTCCTGGATGCATACGCACCAGTGAGAGTGATATCTTTGAATGAGAACTTGGAAAAAAAGCTGTAGTTCTTGTCGCCGTCGCCGTGGTCGGCAATTCCATTGTTGGTTGCCGGTGAGTCATATTCTCCGTAATAGAGCCCTTTTGCGCCGCTGCTTTGGAAGCCTGATCCCGAGATTAGCATCTCCAGTCCATTTCTGTATTTCGTTCCGTAACTCAGGCGTCCGCTATAGGTATCCTGAGATCCTGCCGAACCGGCAATTTCTGTTCCTTTCATATCTTTTCCTTGCCGGGAAATAATATTAATCACTGCTAAAAAAGCGCTGGTGCCATAAAGAGAGGAGCTGGGCCCCCGGATAATTTCGACCCTTTCAATCAGGTCGATGTCGAGGGGGAATTCCGTTCCGATTGTGGCGGTATCATAAATGTTATCATTCAGTCGATGACCGTCGAGCAACAGCAGAATGCGGCTGTTAAGATCACCGGGACGATTAAACCCTCTGACGCCGAGATAGTTGTAGTTGCGATCGTAAGTAACATAAAAACCGCGAACGCTTCGAAGGATATCGGCGAGCGTTCTGTATCCGTATTTCTTTATTTCGTCTGCCGTCACGATGCTGACCGCGGAAGGAGCATCCGTAATCTTCTGCTCGAATTTGCAGGCGCCGTTGACGGTGGGAATTTCAATGTCCATCAATTGTTCGACGCTGATATCCGTGATTCCCGCAACTTCATCTTTGTTGGCTGCTTGTGCAGTTACAGAGAAAGACAAAATTGAAAAGAAGATCATTAAAATATTAAAAAAAATCATTTACTCTCACTACCTTTGGGTATAATGCCTGTCGTGAGCAGACTGAAAAATGCATCATCCGGAACAGGACGGCTGAAAAGATAGCCCTGCAGCAGATCTACTCCCTCATCGGCAAGCAGACGGGCCTGGTCAATCGTCTCCACTCCCTCGGCAATAACCGTCACATTCAGACTATGGCCTATGGCTATGATGGCCCGGACAATGGCCAGGTCCTCTCCATCATCCGGTAGATTGCTGACGAAAGAGCGATCAATTTTCAATGAGTGAACGGGCAAACGCTTCAGATAACTCAATGAGGAATATCCTGTTCCGAAATCGTCTATGGAAAAGCGAATCCCAAGAGCTCTGATCTCTTCCATAATTCCCAGCGAGATATCCAGATCCTGCATCAATGCGCTTTCGGTAATCTCCAGGTCCAGCCATATTCCCTCCATACCCGTTTTAGAGAGGGCTTGCCGGACATGGTTGAGCAGTACGTTCCTGCGGAAATGGACCGCAGACAGATTGATAGCCAGCATGATCGCCTTGTGCCCGGCATTCTGCCAGGCCTTGCCCTGGGCACAGGCGGCAGACAGGACCCATTCGCCGATTGGGATGATCAGGCCGGTTTCCTCGGCCAGCGGAATAAATTCGCCGGGGGGAATCATTCCTTTTTCTGGATGGCGCCAACGCAATAAGGCCTCAGCCCCCATGATTTCGAAAGAGTCGGCTTTCACCAGAGGCTGATAAAATAATTCCAGCTGATTATGCTCCAGAGCCCGCCTAAGAGCGCTTTCCAAAAGTATGTGCTGATGCGCATGTGCATTCATTGAATGCGAATAGAATTTATAAGTGCTTGGTCCCGACTTCCGGGCGGACCACAAGGCGGACTGGGCATTCTTGATCAAATCATCGACATTGTTTCCATCTTCAGGGAAAACAGCAATTCCTGCACAGGCCGTCATTGTGATTTCATTGTCTTCCAGTTGGCATGGCTTATTCAGGTCGGAAAGCACGCGTTGTGCTATACGTCCTGCAGATTCTGCACTGATAAGATCTGTTGCCGTTACCGCAAATTCATCTCCTGCCCACCGCACGACTCCAATTTCTTCTGAATTGAGTCTTGCGGTATAATCACTGCCTCGAACATTTTTCCTGATTCGCTCCCCGATCTGCTTCAGCAGCAAGTCGCCCATTGTATGGCCGAAAGTCTCGTTAATGCGGCGAAAGCGGTTCAGATTGAACATTAGCACAGCCAAGCTCCGCACGTGGCGACGTGCCGATTGTATCTCCTTGTCCAGGTTTTCCTGAAAGAGATTGCGATTAGGCAATCCGGTCAGCTCGTCGTAATAGGCCAGAAACTGGACCCTGGTTTCCGCCAGTTTTCGCTCGGTAATATCCTGAATGATTGCCATATAGTGAGGGTTGGAGGCGCTGCCTTCATCATCACTGATCCCTCGAATATTCACCCATTTTATCCGGGAGTCTGGCATCCTAAGGCGAAATTCAATTTCACAGGATTTCCCCGCCCGCAATGATTTTCGGTAGATCTGATCGAATCGACTTCGGTCACCCGGATGGACGATCTCCAAAAAGGCTTTATAAGGATACCCTTCCTTTTTCGGATGCATTTCCAGAATACGAAAAACCTCGTCCGACCACTGGAGTTCGTTGCGTAAGGGGTTGTAATCCCAGCTTCCCATTTTGGCAATGCGCTGGGCATTGGCCAGCCCCGTCCTGCTTTGAGCGAGAGCGTGCATTGCATCATTCGCCCGTAACATGTAACGAATTCGGTGGGTAAGCAGTGACCACGTTATCGGCTTTGTAATGAAATCTGTAGCTCCGGCTTCATAGGCCTTAAGTATAGATACATCATCATCAAGCCCCGTCATGATCAGGACTGGAACCTGCTTGCCTCCGGGCATTCCCCGCAATTGCCGGCATACTTCAAACCCGTCGATTCCGGGCATGATCACATCAAGCAAAACGAGATCGTAGGATTTTTCAGTAAAGGACTTGATAGCCGATTCTCCATTTTCGGCTTCGATTATGGAATAGCCTTCTGCTGAAAGACATTGACAGGTCAGCAGTAAATTGACGGGATCATCATCAACAACCAAAATATGGGCCTGTCGCTGGTTCAGCGGCATGGGGACACCTCCAGAATATTTTGCAGGGCCTGCTCAGCCTTGGTAAATGCTTGCCCCAGATCGCTGATTTTTGTGAGTGCCTCATCCGCAGATCCCTGACGCGCCGAAGTTTCAATGAACTTGGCCAACGCAAATAACTCTTTTACGCCCAAGCTGGAACTGCTCGATTTCAAGGTATGAGCTGAACGAATGAGCAATTCATTGTCGTTACGGGCATATCCCTCCTCAATGGATGTGATCAATTCTCTGGCGCTTACGATGTATTTGCCGATTACCGTTTTCAAAAGATCGGGATTACGGGAACTCATAGCGCGAATCGATTCCAGCGCCGTTTTATCAATGATCGGTTCGCATTCTCTCTCATGCAATGATTCGCTCTGCAATCCGTCTATTTGATTAATTTCTGAATCAGTCTCGCGGTTACTTCCGGAATTACTTCCCGTCAGCCAACGCTCAAGTAAAGCTATTAATTCTTGTAAACGGAAGGGCTTGGAAAGGAAGTCGTCCATGCCGGTATTCAGGCAGATGTCCCGATCCCCGGGCAATGCATTGGCTGTGACGGCAATAATCGGTACCCGTTTTAATCCCCCCGCTTTCTCCCTTACACGAATGAGCCGGGTTGCTTCATAGCCGTCCATTTCCGGCATCTGAATGTCCATTAAAATCAGATCGTAATGATTCTTTTCTACTGCTGCCAAGACTTGCAGTCCATTGGCGGCGAGGTCTACACGGCAGCCGATCGCTTCTAATGTGGCCGATGCCACTTCCTGATTGACTTCGTTATCTTCAGCAAGGAGAATATGAGCTTGAAACATGCAAGGAATATTTGGAATCGGGATGGGCTCAGTCACAGTTTCTGAGGGCTTGTAAACGGATAAAACTGCCTGATGCAGTTGGCTCTGTTTTGCCGGTTTGCTCAGGTAAATCATGATACCGGCTTCTCTGGCCAAAGTCGCTTCCTCCGGTGAAAATTGAGAAGTCAACATGATCAGCCGTACATCAGCAATTTTCGGATCTCTTTTAATGGCTTGTGCCAGTTCTATTCCGTTCTGTCCCGGCATATTCATATCTACGATAGCTAGATCGAATGGGTTATCGGAATTTGCGGCTAATCGGAGTTTCTGCAAGGCCTCAAAGCCGCTTCCGGCGCCTTCGCTTCGTGTTCCCCATAACTGAAGCTGATGCTTTAGAATTTCCCGATTGGTTTCGTTATCATCCACACAGAGCACCCTTAATCCTTTTAGATACTCTGGAAGCTTCAAGGTTACGGGAAGGACCTTGGAGGGTGCGAACGGCACATGGAATCGGAAAATCGAACCTTGTCCCGGATTACTGCTTACCTCCACCTGTCCTCCCATCAGCTTGACCAAATGGCGGACAATGGCCAGACCCAAACCTGTTCCTCCGAATCGGCGCGCATGGGTGCTGTCCGCTTGATGAAAGGGCTTAAATAGATTGGTCAGGACCTCGGCGGCAATCCCGATCCCGGTATCCTGAACAGTAAAGAGAATTTCGGGTTTTTCCTTCGTGCTTCTCGGGGTCTGTTCAAGACTCAAGGTTACTTGGCCCTGGTTTGTGAATTTAACAGCATTGCCGACGAGATTGGTCAGGACCTGGCGCAGCCTGATACGATCGCCCATGACCGATGTGGGGACTTGAGGATGTATATTGCAAATGATCTCGATTCCTTTGGTGTGAGCGCTTTCCGCCAGTAGTTCCGCTACTTCCTCGGCAACCTGGGCGGGCTCGAAATCGATCGTTTCCAGTTCCATTTTGCCTGCTTCTATTTTGGAGAAATCCAAAATGTCATTGATGATTGTGAGCAGGTTCTCTCCCGATCGGTAAGCCGTTTCTGCAAAACGCTGCTGTTCCGGACTCAGTTCGGTTTGAAGAATTAATTCGGTCATCCCTAATACTCCATTCATAGGTGTGCGGATTTCATGGCTCATGGTTGCCAGAAAGGCGCTTTTGGCCCTGCTGGCTGCTTCGGCCGCGTCTTTTGCTTTTAGCAATTCAGTTGTGCGCTCTTTTACCTCTTCTTCAAGTCGATCCCTGTGCCCGGCCAGGCGGATATCGCGTTCATTGATTTGTTCCAGCATTTCGTTGAAACCCTGAGCCAGAACATTAATTTCTGCGATATCGCTGATGTCTTTTGCACGAACAGAAAAATCATTTTGATTGGAAATCCGCTCCATTAAACCTGATAACGCATTGAGAGGGTTTTCAATCGCCCTGCTCAGGCGCCGGAGCAGGAGATAGGCGGCTCCCATAGCCAGAAGTGCAGCTGCAGCAGCAATTAGTATCTGCAGAGCCATTTGGCGATAGAGCATTCTTAATCCCAGGACCAGGTATACCGCACCGAGCAATTGCTCATTAAATATGACGGGCTGTACGATATGAATCGCCTGGATGGAATAATGCAATGCAGGTTGTAGGGAGGGGAGAGAATTAGGAACCTGCTGATCACCCGAAATGTATTTGGCAAAAACTTGCCGATCTTGCCCGTAAAAGGCTGCGTTGGTGGCACTCTTCACATGGCTCAGAGTGGAAAGAATGGTGCGGGCCGATGCCGGATTGTTAAACATCAAAGCGGCAGATGCATTCTCAGCCATTACTTGTGCAGTAGCCTGCCCCGCGCTCACCAGGGATAAGAAACTCATAAAAAAACTGCTGGTCATGATAAGAATTGTTCCGACGGCAATTGCGGTTGCAACTGTTTTCAGATTGATGCCTTGAAGTTTGGACCGGAGCGATATAGCTGTTGTTTTCTCCTTTCTCTTCATTTGTACACCTTACAGGCAAGCTGCAGTAACTTGGAGCTCAGGGTCAAACCCGCTTTCCGCACCATAGCAAGATTGGTATCAAAAGCTGTTTTATTGTGGATATTTTCCATACAGATGGCCACTCCCCAACAGGGGCCCAATGTAGCGATTTTTAAAGCAATCCTTATGCATTTTGGATGTATGATCATGTTTGAACAAGATGCTTTAATATCGTCCTGAAAAATAAAATACTTAAGAAAAGCAACATATAATTGTTAAGTCCAACCGGATATCTGAAGATTTCTGTTCCTTGTCGGCGCCTCTCATGTAAGGAATTTCGAAGGACAGGTTCAGTCGTTCGGATATAGCAGGGCTAGGGTTGTGTGGGCTAACCTGATCAAAAAGATAAGGAGGCTAGCATGAGCAAGATTGCGATACTGTTGACAAACATGTTTGAGGATGTTGAGTATACTCAACCCGCCGATGCCTTCAAAAAATCAGGACATGAGCTGATTCATGTCGGCCTGAAGGCAGGGGAAATCGTCAAAGGGAAAAAAGGTGAGGCGTCCGTCAAAATCGATAAATCCGTCAAGGAGGTTTCCATATCCGATTTCGATGCTCTATTTATTCCAGGTGGATACTCCCCTGATATTTTGCGCACGGACGACAATGCGGTTAAATTCGCCGGCGATTTTGTCAAGAGCGGAAAGCCTGTTTTCGCTCTGTGTCATGCTGCGCAGCTTTTGATCACCGCTCAGGTTCTGAAAGGAAGGAAAATTACGGGATGGAAATCAATAGCGCAGGATATCCGCAATGCGGGAGCCGAGTATCCGGATCAGTCTGTTGTGGCGGACGGAAATCTGATCTCCAGCCGAGGGCCGGATGATATTCCGGATTTTGTCAGGGCCAGCTTGAATGAATTACGAGCCTGACCGAACAAAAATCTGCCGGGTTACTCCCTAGGTCGCCTGTCATTCCCATACGGAACGGGGTCCGGTCTTTCGTTATTTTTGATTGGTCGCAATTAATTCCAGAATTTTTTGGGTTGCGGGTTCGATAAGGGAGAGCGTTTGAGGCGACAGATCGGGGCGGAAATCAAAATCATATCCCCTGACGGAAACGAGCCAGCCGACAGGTGTTCGGGAATGGATTGCCTCGAGCAGTGCCAGGATCATGGCTGGGGTCGTATGGTGGGAAAAGGCCGGCGGAGCTGAATGCGGCTCAACGGGATCACAGTGCAGATTATCCAGACACGCATCGATATGCGCATCCACAAAAATAACCCGTTCATAGTCGATCAGCACATCTATGAGTTCCGGCGGAAGTTGCGATACAAAAATGGTATCTGTGCTTAAACCGAGTTCTTCCAGGCCTGTATCCTCCTCGCTCAACGCCTCTCTGCCCATTTTCCTGCGAAGGGAGTTGATGATGTGCCAGGCGGCACTGTCATCGGCACGGCTGATATTACCGAAGCCGATTACAAGGGAACGGGACATCATCGAAATCATCTGGAGATCCGGTCAAGAATGGTTCCATCTGCTCCTATGAGAGCGACTTCAAGGGGCATTTTCCCAATCGCATGCGTGGAGCAGGAAAGGCATGGATCGTAGCACCGGATCGCAGCTTCGACCCGGTTCAGCATCCCTTCCGTCAGCTTTGTCCCGTCGACATGGGCCCTGGCTACCATACCTGCCGAAATGTTCATTGCCCAATTGTTGTTTCCGGTAGCAACAATGAGATTGACCCTTGTCAGTTGGCCGTCTTCATTCACACTGTAATCGTGGAAGAGTGTTCCGCGCGGAGCTTCGATTACCCCAACTCCGTCTCCCGGGAATTTCGCAGCCGGATAGGCCCTGAGATCGTTCGACAGGATATCGGGATCGTCGAGTAGTGCGGCAATACGCTCCAGACAATAGAGGGTTTCTATCATGCGGGAATAATGATAATAAAGGGAACCCTCGACGGGTTTCCCGTTATTGATACTCCGGTAGTGTTTGAATTCCTCTTCAGCAATCGGTGTCCCGATTTTATCTATGACGTTAAATCTTCCGAGGGTGCCGACCCTGTAGAATCCATTTGGCCATCCCAGGTTGCGATAGAATGGAAATTTGAGAAATGACCAGGGCTCAACATGTTCGCCAATATAAGCCAGATAGTGGTCCGGTCTGAATTGAGCCAGCAGATTTCCTTTCGCATCCTTGAGCCGGACATCCCCTTCGTAGAGTTCAAGTCCCCCGTCCTGATTGACAAGTCCCATGTAATTTGATGGGAAGGAGGCAAAGGAAGCAGCCAGTTTGTGATTGACTTCCAGCCAGTTTTTAATCAGAGCGATTCCTTCTCCGGTAATTTCCATCATGATTTTGAGTTCCGCCGCGATTTCATCCCGCTCTTTTCGGCTGAGGGGAGCATTGACTCCTCCCGTAACGGCGAAATTGGGATGAATGCGTTTGCCGCCGAGCCGTTCGATGATCCGCTGTCCGAACCGTCGCAGGTTCACTGCTTTTAGTGCCAGTTGAGGATTTTCCTTGATGATTCCGGCTATATTTCTTATGGCCGGATCGGCATCAAAGCCGAGGAGCAGATCGGGGCATGCCAGATAGAAAAAGTGCAGAGCGTGCGACTGAACCATTTGTCCCATATGCATCAGCTCTCGCAATAATCTTGCCGGACGGGGCACTTCGACACGATCTATTGCATCGCAGGTCTTGGCTGCCGCCAGGTGATGACTGACCGGGCAGATGCCGCAAATCCGCTGTGTGATCTGCGGCATCTCCTGGTAGGGGCGTCCCTCACAGAATTTTTCCATTCCCCGAAATTCGTCTACATGGAAGAAAGTCTGTTCAACTTCACCTTGATCGTTCAAATGAATCGTAACCCGTCCGTGCCCTTCAATACGGGTTACCGGTTCGATGGTTATTTTCTTTCCCACGGCATTTCTCCTTAATCGTAGGTGAATACTTCATCGGGCAGAATAACCGGCGTACGTCCGGCCAGCAATTCCGTCAAGGCATACCATAATGCTTCCGTGCGCGGTGGACATCCTGGAATAAAGAGATCGACTTTAACCACTTTGGCGAGGTCTGTCACTAAATCAAGCGGTTTCCCGAGTTCCGGAGAATCGGGGATGAGGCCGTCGCAAACGCTTTCCGTATCGAGATAGGCGCGCTTTAACGCCTCATCCGTTCCGACGAGATTGCGCATCGCGACGATCCCGCCGAAGGTGGCGCAGTCTCCCACTGCAATCAGGATCTGACATTGTTCCCGCATTCTTTTGGCGATTTCGATATTGTGGTTGTTGCTGATCGCCCCCTCAAGAATTCCGATTGTGACACCTTCTTCGGGCGGGTGCTTCAAATCGGTTATCGGACTGGAAGTTAAATCCACCATCTCCAGCAGTTTGACGATACGTTCATCGATGTCGAGCAGCGACATATGGCATCCGGAGCATCCCGCCAGCCAATCGGTGGCGATCTTAACTTTTGGCATCCCGGTTTCTCCTTTCCTGGATGATTGCAGCGGCAGAGGATGAAAGATCTTCCAATGAGGCGCCGAGCCTTTTCCCTAGTTTGTCTGCAAGCAAAGAGAGGACTTCCCAATCGGATTTTGCCTCTCCCGCCGGTTTGACTGCTCTGTTCACAAATTGAATACGGCCTTCCGTATTCGTAAGGCTGCAGCTCCCTTCCGACCAGATAGTCGTCGGTAAAACGAGATCCGCCCGATCGGTCAGGGAAGAGATGTAAGCGGCCTGGACGGCAATAAATGTACTTTTAGGCAAACTCTTCAGGAGAAGATCTTCCTTATTCCAGGACTGCTCTCCCAGAAGAACGTAAAGCGATTTAATCCCGGATGGATAGAAAACGCTGTTCAAGTCGAAAGCCGTCGCGGCACATGAATTTGTGACCGGTTCGAGCGGTATGAAGGTAGCTTTATGAGAAAGTTTCTTCAGGGCATCAGCCGTTAAACCGGTCATCCTCGTACCGTAAAGGACAACCGGATGTTCGGCACGATCGGCCATCTCGATGGCAGCAACGCAATCCTGCTGGGTCAGTACTCTGAATGCCAGAGTTGACAATCCGTTTTCCTGATCATCAATCAGGATGAGTCTCACCCCTGAGTCAACGGCGCGTTTCACAAAATAGGATGAAACGGGTTGATTGTTTGCAGGATCGGCGCCGACCACCAGAATAAGATCGCTTTTCTCAATATCAGAGAGGGTCCCCTGTTTCTCGAATACCCTTTCTGCTGCTTTGTCGAGCAAACCAATATTCGTTACATTGAACTCCTGCCGGAAGAGCCGTTCCAGCAGATAAAAAGCTTCATTGCTCGCCTGACCGGACACAAGCACGCCGACGGCATCCCGGTCCTGCACCTCTCCGAACCGTTTGGCGGCGGCATTGATGGCTTCTTTCCAGCTTGCCGGCTCCAGTCTGCCTTTCCGCCGGATCATGGGGGCGGTAATCCGCTTCCGCGGGTCCTGAAGCGGATCGTAGCGGCCGATCCGGCAAAGCAGTCCCGTATTCACCGGGGCTTCCCAATCGCCCTTGATTCGCATCACATTTCCGCCGCGTGTGATGACCTCTATTCCGCAACCCACGCTACATTGGCTGCAGGTGCTCTTGATGTGTTCCGTTTGCGTATCGCGTCCCATGAAAGCACATCTTTTTTCGAAGATGGCTCCGGTCGGGCATACCTGAAGACAGGTTCCGCAGGAGATGCAGGATGATTCTCCCCACCGGATATTCGAATCGGCATGAACCATGGTTTGTGAACCGCGTTCCCGCAATCCCAGTGTGTGATTTGCAACCTGATCGTTGCAGCCCCGCACGCAACGGCCGCACAGGATGCACCGATTGTGATCCATAACTTGCCGTAGATGGGAGGCATCCAACGGGAAAGATTTTATATATGTGGGGTAAACCCAGTGGTCGATGGCATAGCGATAACCCATGGATTGAAGCTCGCAATTTCCGCTGGCCTCACAAAACATGCAGAAGTGGTTTCGCTCGGAGAAAAGCATATCCAGGACCAGCTTCCGGGCACTGACGACCCGTGGCGATTCCGTCTGAATGTCCATTCCTTCTGCAACGGGAAAAGTGCAGGCAGTCTGCAACATGCGCTGTCCCTGAATCTCCACAACGCACATTCGGCAGGCTCCGGATGGCACCAGCGCAGGGTGATTGCAGAGGGTGGGTATATCGATTCCTACCTCCCGAGCCGCCTTGAGAACCGTTATTCCTGATGGAACACTGACTGTCCGATTGTTTATGGTAATGCTGACAGTCGCCATTTCTGGCCTCCTTTCTGATGCTTAGCTCCTTCTGAGGAATTACCCGTTTGGCCGATTTATATTCAATGTAGGAATCTTAGGAAACAGAATGCCTAAAGTCAACACAATCATAAGAACGGGTTGAAGATTGTGGTGAAGCGTGTTGTAAAAAGCGCAAATACTTCCATAGAAATTGGGGCAAGTTGAGGGAAATATTAAAATCCGATGTTATTTCATATTATTGTAAAGATCCCTGGCTTCGGAATTTGGAAACAGACAGTTTGTCTCCAGTAATGAGGCGAAAGAATCTCCCGTTTGCTCTCCGGTATATGGAGGCGCTCGCCTGTAACGATTCCTGGCCATCAGCATTTGCAGATGTGCAATAATGCGGGGCGGATCGGATTCTTCAGGAATCACGAACAGTCCCGCCCTCCGGGCCCTTTCCCCAGTCTGAATCCTGCTGAAGCATATGGAAACCGGTATGGCCAAAACGAGCCAGAAAAGCGCAGGGGCATACCACCAGAAAAAGAGATCTGCGTTTAAAAGGATGGTTGAACCCGCTAATAGTCCCAGGAATGTCTGACCTCCATGAAACGTTAAGGCCTCCTTCAATCGGGTATTTCCTTTAGCGTGTCTTTCCCATTTTATTTTAATTCCCATTAGACAAGAAATAAGATTGCGAGTCTTTATCACGATCAATATCGGCGCGATTATGAATGAAAATATTGTCTCCAAAAGCACACTAAGACATGCTTTTCCCCCCCCACCGAAATGTCTCAAACGATCCGGTCCCCTTAAATGCCAGATCATTCCCAAAACCCGGGGCAGTAGAAACATCAGGCAGGTGAAGGATGTCAAAAAAACCATAGCCGGTTCACCTGAAAAAAAGGCCCTGTGCACGGATAGTGCGTTGCCCAGATTATTTAAAAATATATCCATACCGACTGCAAGTATCAGGAGAATGAGAAGAGGTGAACAGAGGTAAGACATGATCCCCGACAGGAGATGGAAACGGCTGATCGGATGCAATCGAGACATGCCCAAAAAGCGCGTATGTTGCAGATTTCCCTTGCACCACCTCAAATCCCGCTGGGCGTAGGCTACGATATTTTGAGGGATTTCTTCGTAGCTTCCGTTCAGATCGTATGCCAGCCATACTCCCCACCCTGCTGCCCGGAGCAATGCAGCTTCCACAAAATCATGGCTCCAGAGTTCGCCTCCAAATGGCTCTTTACCGGGCAGTCTCGGCAATTCGCAATGTTTCATATACGGTTCTATTCGGAGAATGGCATTGTGCCCCCAGTAATTTCCCGAACCCGATTGCCAGAAATTCAAACCGGCCATTATAATTGGACCATACATGCGGCAGGCGAATTGCTGAATTCTTGCAAACAGGGTCAGCTGATTGACGGGGTACGGGGGGACCTGTACGAGAGCTACCCTGGGATTCCGCTCCATGACGGCGACCATTTTAATCATGGTGTCTCCTGTCATGATGCTGTCCGCGTCGAGAATGATCATGTATTTGTAATTTTTTCCCCACCGGGTGCAGAAATCTCTTATATTTCCAACTTTCCTGTTATGATTGTGTTCACGGTTGCGATAGAAGAAATGGAATTTACCGGCGGTTTTCAATTTCATTATTTCCGCCCATTCCTTTTCTTCGGAGCGGATTTGTGGATCGCTGGTATCGCTGAGCACGAAGAAATCGAAGAAAGAATGCATACCGGTTTCCAGTAAGGACTCCAGCATGGTTTCTATTCCGGCAAAAACGCGTTGCGTGTTCTCGTTGCGGATCGGCATGATCAGAGCAGTGCGGGAGGAGATTAACCACGGGCCTTTTTTAACGGACCGGGAGATGGCCAGAGAATCCGTGCCGGATAAGTAGGTAAAGAAACCGATTACGGCAGTCCAGAAATAAAAGGAAATCCAGAAAAAAAGGACAGTGAAAAGGGCATAAATAAAATAGTTTAGAAATCCTGCTTCCGTATGGCGGAGAATTCCTGTCATGTAAAGAGCGCCGAGATTCGTGCTCGCGATTGCGACGAGAAACCAAAGCCGCCTTTTATTCGGTCCGAGTAATTTCATTTCCATAGGAATGTCCATGTCTCGCTCAATACATCCTTCCCGGATCTCAGAAAGCACCGCATTTCGACAGCGTCGTCCTTTTGATCTTTCCTATCGGAGAGTAACTCAAATGAGACGCGGACGGTGCCTGCATATTCATTTTTTTGGACAACACTGTTCCTGATCTGTCCGGAAGATGCTGAGATTACCGCTTCAATCGGATTTTCTGCTGACTTCCGGAAGTCGTACTGAAGGGCATCTCCGGAAAATTCAATCACGAACAATCTTATGACGGGATTTCCTTTCTGATTGGATTCCTGATAAATTCCGCCCCGGCCCGTGCGCGTTGAAATAACCTTGGCTGCCGGGGGAAGTCCCGGCTTTTCTAGGAATAAGTGGAGTTTGTAATCGTACTGTAAATGATCACCGGCCCGTATCGGTTTTTGTGGTACCCAGAATGCTACAATATTGTCATTAAGCTCCGTGCTTGAAGGAATTTGAACCAGGTGAACCGTACCTGGGCCCCAGTCGGAAATAGGCTCGACCCAGGCGCTGGGGCGTTTGTGATATTCCGCTTCCAGGTCCTGATAATGATCAAAAACACGGTCTCTTTGAAATAGTCCGAACCCCTTGGAAAGGTTATCATGGAAAGAGTTTTCCGTAACCGAGTCTGGATTTAAAAGCGGACGCCACAGCCATTCTCCGCTGCCTGCGGCCATCAGGAGACCGTCGGAATCGTGAATTTCCGGTCTGTAATCATCTGAACATGAATTGCGGCATTCGCCTGAAAAAAACATGCTGGTCAGGGGCGCTATTCCGAGTTTTGTGATTTCCTTGCGCGCAAAGAGAGCTGCTTTGATCTCAATTACAGCAGTACTGCCCGGATGAACTGTAAAACGATAGGCGCCCGTGATACTCGGGCCATCCAGAAGGGCATAAATCCTGATAAAAGCGTCATTTTTCTCCGGCCGCTCAATCCAGTATTCCCGGAAAAAAGGAAATTCTTCCGGACAAGGCGAACCGGTATTGATTGCCAGCCCACGTGCAGACAATCCGTAGGTCTGATCCCGCCCTACGGCCCTGAAATAGCTTGCTCCGAGGAAAACTGCTATTTCCCTCGGTTCCTGTCCATAAAGAGGATAGAAAAGCTGAAATCCTGCAAAGCCCGGGTTGCGTTCGCTCGCCATCGATTTGGGAGGGAGATCGGCAAGATGTTTTATTCTTCCAAAATCGAAAAGATCCGGAGAGTACGTGACGGGTTTGATTTGATCACCCTCCACGATATTTACGGAAACTTTCCTGCAAAAGTAGAGGCCTCTATGGAAGAGGCGGATAGAAAAGGGGATATCTTCATTGCGCCAAATGGTTCTTTCAGGCCGGAATCGGATATCTCTGTATTCATCATAACTGAGATTCTGAACGAAAGAAGGAAGAGGAACATCGGCATCGATAAAGGGTTTGCTGGCGAGATTTTCGGCACGTCCTATGACCTTTGCGTACATGTCCTTAGATTTTACTTTTTCGCTTGCCCCAGGTAAATCTGCCCTGGCGGAATAAAAAAGACCTGAAGCAAACAGGCCGAGCAATAGCATAATTGCGGATTTCAGGGAAAAGGATTGCATGACTCTCTCGAGGAAGTAAATTCGGAGAAGCAGGAATTATTCTCTTTTTTTAACATGAAAGAGGATGCGAAAAAAATGGGGGCGAACCTTATTTGGTAATTCGAAAATCCTGAGGCACACAATTGTCCTCGGAATTCAAGATGTGAAAAAGGGATCAGAAAAGGTTCATTAGAATCTTATACGGAAATAATTACTTCAATTTCAGTTCCTTTCCCGGGAACGCCTTTGATCTGGAACTTCCCTCCAAGCAGTAAGATGCGCTCGCGCATTCCGAGTAGTCCGAGTGATTTTTTATCTGAAATTGCTTCTTCGGATATTCCCTTGCCGTTATCTTTTACCCTCATTGTTAGAAACTGTTCGGTTTCTTTATTGAGTTCGATTGAAACCTCTGTCGCCTCAGAATGCCTCATTACATTGGTCAAGGCCTCCTGGAAAATACGGAACAGGGTTGTTCGGATCTTGGGATCAAAATCCTTGCCGTCCAGATTGGATCCTATTCTGTATTTTATGCCGGTCCTGATATAAAAAGACTGCAATTGCCATTCGATCGCAGACAGGAGGCCGAAGTCGTCCAGAATGCCGGGACGTAACTGAGAAGATACATCTCTGATCAATTGGATATTATTATCAATCAATCGCATCATGGAATTAGTTTTTTCGAGGAGATCTTTCTGGTCTTCATGCAGTTTTCTGGAGAAAAAAGAGAGATCCATTTTTAAACACGTCAGTGCCTGGCCGAATTCGTCGTGAATTTCCCTGGCAATGACTTTCCTCTCTTCCTCTCTGATATCTTCCAGTCGGGCCGCCAAGGCGCGTAGCTGCTCACGGGATTCTTCCAGTTCCTTTTCGGTTTCCCGCCTTTCTTCATCCAGAAAATCTCGTTGCAACTTGGAAAACAGAATTGGAGCGATATATGCGGCAAAATTTTCCAAACGGTTCCGGTCGGCTTCCGTGTAATCAACTGCCTTATCGCCAACTCCCAGAAAACCGATCAGTTTCTCGCTATGAACAATAGGTGTAAGCATCGCTCGCTTTACACGCATACCCCCTTTCGCCAATTTGAAAGGATCATTGCTGTAAAAGGATTCCTTTTTTAACAAAGCGCATTCCCAGGCCGAATCACGCCAGGGATGACCGGGAAATTTTAAATCCGGAAAGCTTTTCCCAGCCCAGCATGCCGCCGGAACGACAAAGATATCTACCTTTCGATCGAGATAGGAAAAAATGCCATGGGCGCTGGCCATTGCTTCCTGAATGATCTTCAGTACATCCACATAAACCTTTTCTCCTTTACTCTCGTTTTCCAGAAAAAGTTCAGCAATTCTGTTTCGAAAAGTTAATTCCTGCTCTGAGTTTCGCAATGCCGCCTCCATCCGCTTCCGTTCTTTTATTTCCTCTCTTAACTGTACATTGCGGACCAGGAGTTCGATCGTACGCTCTCTAAAATTAGTCTCAAGTTGATCGAGTGTTTTCTTCAGGGAGGTTTCCAGATCTTTTTTTTCTGATACATCGAAAACAGCCGAGCGCATTTGCAGTATGCTTGCAGTAGCATCCCATTCAGCAAGACTCTCAAATCGTGCGTGGGAGCAAGTACCATTCTTGTTGATCAGTTTGAGTTGACAGATCTCCTTGTTAATGCCGGGAACGGAGGGTTGATTGAAGATTTTAGCCTGATGTAATCTGAATTTATTTTGATCCTCTTCGGAAATATACTGAAGGATGGATTTGCCGATCAGTTCAGAACGTTCGGTTTGCAACAAAGCGGCACCCATGAGATTACATCCAATGATAATCCCGGTCCGGTCAAAGGTGAAAAAACAGGTTGGGGAGAAATCGCAGAAATCCATATACCCGTTGCGGGGGCATTCAAATACCATTGAATGAAAATAGTTATCTTGCTCTGCTCTCTTTTTGAGATGAACAGGAGAAAATTGAAGAGAGAGAAAATTTCGCTCTGCTCCTGATTTAGAGTAATCCTTGATTGTCAAAAGATGAGTAGAATGCAGCCGGCCAGTACAGGAAACATTTCTTTTCATGCGCTCCTCCGAACGATGCCATACGCAAAATTGGAGAATTTTAAATAAAAAATATTTAAAAGATTGCTAGATAATCCGCAATCGCCGCAAGGAGAATGAGCCTGATAATCTCTCCCTTCGGGTGTCCTGAAGGTTTGAAAAGGTATACTGTTTGATTAAAATGAGATGGGATTGTAGCACGATTGCTTTGGAATGCAACAAAAAATGTGGCTTTCCAAAGCTTTCTCATCTATTTAATAGATCGATTTTTATCTATATTCACCGCTTACCGATTGGTGCAGTCAATTCTTGTCTTCTCCACTCTGTCGAATCCTCTTTAAAACCTGTTTCCAGGAATTCGTAATTAAGAAGCTCTCCTTCATGTTCTCGACCATGCCGGAAAACTTGTTTATCGGAACGGCAAATGTGAGGCTATCCCCCGGTACGAAAGGACGAGCGGATACATCGAACATTCCGAGAATTCCTTTCGGCTTTGCCTTCTCCGATTCGAGATATGGATACATGACAATAGTGGCGCATCCTGCCCCGAAGGGGGCGATAACTGTTTGTAGATCGCTTTCATCATAACCGCAAAGTGTGAAAAGCCCGGAGAGGACATCCGGTTTTGCGAAGAAAATGACAACCTCCGGATGATCATTGGCTGTTAACAAATCCCATCTTTTAAAGAGAATTGATTTCTTGGGGGCCCTAAATTCAGGCATTTTCGCTATGAAATCCCTGACGAGGTCCGGCGATTTTTTATAGCGTTCGCCTTCGAATTCTCCCGGAATTCCGCAGGAAAGGAAGTACTCGAAATTCGGCGGAAGCACGATTGGAAAACCGGCGTATTTCTTTCCTCCAAAGCAGCCGATCCCTTCAGTGTTCAGGAGGAGAGGAGAGCCCCGGCGGGCGCGATTCAGATCAGATAGGATACAACGGTGTGCGGTACGGCTCTCCGGGATGATTCTTTCGGTCGGCTCTTCATCTGAGTAATAAAATGTGAGGGGTAACTCCGCTCCGGTGAAGTACTTTTCCCAGAGGGATAAAAAACGATCTCTGAATCCTAAGTCCATGACAACCTCCTGATACGATTATGGTTGA
Source organism: Syntrophaceae bacterium UBA4778 (assembly GCA_002403175.1). The sequence continues at coordinate 23,299 of DHHG01000231.1, forward strand.
ATCCGACAGCGAGCGCATTCCTCGCAGCTTGCTGCGGGGTAAGCGAGCGAATCATGTTTTAAGGATCGGAGTTTCGCCGGAGATTGCTCCGGTGAGTCTTTAATTGATATTGATAACAGTCATCTGAGGGGTTTGGAATAAGCTATCTTATCCTCCGGTACAAAAAAGCTGAACAGCTTGATAATAGATCTTTGACTAAGTTCCAAATTAGTTTAGGTCAAATCGCCGCGTCCTTCCAGCAGAAGCCGATTCTTCCCGATCGTCACTCGTTACCGTCACTTTGTCACTGTGGCGCAGCCGATATTCACCGATTTGCATTATTCATATCTTAGCGCATCAATAGGATTCAGCAAAGAGGCTTTATAAGCAGGATAGAACCCGAAGAAGATTCCAACCAATCCGGAAAAACCGAAGGCAAGTAAGATGGAAAAAGGGGAGATAATGGTCGGCCATTCCGAAATGCTGGATAAAATCTGAGATCCCGTTAAACCGAGTATAATTCCGATGATGCCTCCTATCAAAGATAATGTAAGCGCCTCGATAATAAACTGAAGGCGGATATCCCATGCTTTTGCGCCCACGGCCAGTCGAATTCCGATTTCCCGGGTACGCTCTGTTACGGAGACCAGCATGATATTCATAATACCGATTCCGCCAACAAGAAGGGAAACAGAGGCAATCGCGCCCAGCAACAGAGTCATCACCTTAGCGGATTCCTCTGCGGCCTGCATCATCTGAGTCAGATTTCGGGTACTGAAATCGTTTTCCTGCTTCGGTCCGATATGATGGCGTTGCCTAAGCAAATCCTTTACCTGTCCTTCCGCATCATCCAAGTATTCCGGTCCTTTTGCCTGGATCATGATGCTGCGTACCATTCCGGGGAAAGCTGTCCCAAAGAGCTTCTTCTGGGCGGTGGTTACAGGAATGAAAATCGTATCATCCTGATCCTGGCCGTTTGGGGACTGTCCTTTGGATTCAAGAAGCCCGATCACAAGGAAGGGGGCGTTCTTGATTCTGACGATCTGTCCAATGGGGTCCATGTCGCCGAAGAGGTTGTCCACAACGGTTTTTCCGAGAAGACAAACCTTAGCGGCACTGCGGACATCCTGATCGGTGAAGGCTCTTCCCGAGCTGAGGGACCAGTCTCGGACGATGAGCATATCCGGAGTTGTGCCCATCACGCCTGTCGACCAGTTCTGATTCCCATAGATGACCTGAGCGACCCCGTTCAGGACGGGAGCAGCATTGGCGACAGCCGGGCACTCTTTCTCTATCGCTTCGGCATCGTAAGTCGTCAGGGTCGACTGTGTACCGGACCCCATCCTGACCCCACCGGAAGTCGTGCTTCCGGGGAGAACGATAATGAGATTGCTTCCCATGCTCGATATCTGATTCTTTATCCGTTCGCTCGCCCCGTTGCCGATTGCGAGCATCGCAATCACGGATCCCACCCCGATAATAATCCCGAGCATGGTCAGAGAAGAGCGCATCTTGTTGACGCGCAGGGCCCGAAAGGATATTTTGAAAGTTGAAGGAATATTGATCATAACTTCTTAACCTGCTCATCGCTGATTACACGACCATCCTTGAATCGGATGATTCTCTTGCCGAACTCGGCTATATCGGGTTCATGGGTGACCAGGACAATGGAGATTCTTGAATTGTTGTTCAGTCTTACCAGTAAATCCATAATTTCGATGCTGGTCTTTGTATCCAGATTTCCGGTTGGCTCATCGGCAAGGATTAAAGGGGCATCATTCACAAGCGCACGAGCAATGGCGACACGCTGCTGCTGACCACCGGAAAGCTGATTCGGGTGGTGATGTTCTCTTCCTTCCAAACCCAGCAATTTGAGCGCATTCTGAGCCCGTTCTTTTCGTTGCTGCGGAGGGACATTTTTATACAGCATCGGGAGTTCCACGTTTTCGATCGCTGATGTCCGCGGGAGCAAATTGAAGCCCTGGAAAACAAAACCGATCTTTGCATTCCTGATCTCCGCGAGCTGATCCCGGTTGAGTGTGCCGATATCCGTTCCATCCAGCAGGTATTGCCCACTCGTCGGTTCATCCAGGCACCCGAGCACATTCATAAAGGTCGACTTGCCCGATCCGGACGGACCCATGATCGATACAAACTCTCCTTGATCAATAGAGACGTGCACGTCGTTCAGGGCGTGAACCTTGCTTTCACCCAGATCGTAAGTTTTGTTGAGGCCTTTGGTTTCAATCAACGCCATTGTAAATGCTGTTACCTTATGAATCCCGGGTTGGGCCTTTGGGGCGTTTCGCTCTTTTTCATTTTCGAGAGCGATTCCAAAATGACTTCCTGCCCCTCTTTCAAGTTGCCGGATAAGACTTCCGTGTAGGTTCCGTCACTTATCCCGGTGGTGATTCTGAGACGTTTCGGCTCCTGATTTTCCAGAACCCAGATACTGGTGCCCGGTTGCGAATTTCTGGCACTGAGTTCCGGTTTCCCTGCAGGTTTCGCGGTTGGCATTTTAAATCGTAAAGCCGTATTGGATATCCTTAGGACATTCGGCTTCTCATCGGCGATAATAGAAACATTCGCCGTCATGCCGGGTTTGAGTTTGAAATCGGGATTGATGACATTGACGATTACATCATACGTGACCACATTCTGTACGGTTACGGGCGCATTGCGGATTTCCGAAATCTTTCCCTTAAAAATCATATCGGGATAAGCGTCGACCGTAAATTCGACCGGCTGCCCGAGAGCGATCCTGCCTATGTCTGCCTCGGCGACACTTGTATTGACCTGCATTCGTGTCAGGTCTTGAGCGATATTGAAAAGGGTAGGTGTTTGAAAACTGGCCGCTACGGTTTGGCCTACATCTACATTGCGTGAAATCACGGTTCCGTCAACGGGCGAGAGAATTCTGGTATACCTCAGATTGATTTCTGCCGTCTTCAGAGCGGCTTTCTGTTGTTCGATCTGTGCACGTGAGGCCGAAACCTGCGCCATAGCCGAAGCCGAATTGGTTTCGGCCGTATCGAGTTCGCTTCGCGCAATCAGGTTTTTGGCGAACAGGGCCCGGTTTCTCTCCAATGTCCTCTTTGCATCGAGATGTGCCGCTTCCGATTTCTCCAGATTAGCTCGTGATGCCAGCAGGTTGGCTCGCGCTTGTTCCGCCTGGGCCTCGAAAGTGGCCGGATCTATTAAAGCAAGTAGCTGTCCTTTTTTGACAGTAGTATTGTAATCGGCGTAAAGATGCTTGATCGTACCCGATACCTGAGTTCCTACCAATACCGTTGTTACTGCATTGACTGTTCCGGTAGCGGTTACGGTCGCTCGAATCGTACCTCGAGAGGTTTTCTCCGACCGGAATTTCAGCTCATCCCCATTTCCCTTAAAGGCGAGAAACGCCCCGGCGCAAAGGACCAACAGGATAATAATGATGATTCCTGAAATTTTCTTCTTCATAGTAGCTCCCACCTTGTTGGGGCTGTTGGCAAAAAGCCCCTTTGTTCCTTTTCGATCTTTGGACAATCGATAAGCCCAGCATCAATCCCGATAATCGCAATTAATATCTTACGCCGGTTGCCTTATCCATGCTCGCCTGTGCGATTTTATAGTCGTACAGGGCCTGATTATAGTTCGTTTGCGCATTGCTTGCATTTACCAGCGCGTCAGTGACTTCAATCGGATTGCCTACTCCGGCGGCATACCGTCCGTTTGCCAGTTCAAGATTCTCGGTCGCCTGGCGGACCGTCAGTTCAGCTGTAGCAATCCGCTGACGCGATTCGAGCAGGTTGAGAAATGCCTGCTGAACATCCAGGGTAATTGCTTGCCTGATAAATTCTATGTTTGAATTGACAACATTCAGATTCGCCTTTGCTTCAGCAACCTGGTATTTCGTGAGAAATCCATTGAAAATAGGGAAATTGAGCGTTGCCCCCGCAGCCCATCCTTCGTTGAGGGGGAAATCACCACCGGTCCAGCCGTAATTGGCGCTGGCCGTCAAATAAGGATAATAGGATGCGTTTGCTGATTTCATGGATTGCTCCGCCGCCTTCTTCCTGGCAATGGCCGACTGGAGATCAGGCCTGTTTTGAAATGCCTTCTGCAAGGCTTTTTCCAGATTGATTTCATAAGGCTGAAAAGAAAGGGTATCTTCAATCGTATACTCAGGTGCGGGCGAAAGCCCCATCGTGTTGTCGAGGGTCACTTTGGCGATTCGCACGGCATTATCCGCCCGAATCAGATTGAGTTTGGCATTGCTCAAATCAACTTCGGCCTTGGTAACATCGAATTTCGATTTCGTTCCAATCTCATAAAAGCCGGAAGCTTGATCCAGGTGCTGCTGAAATTGCTTGACGGATTCCTCGGCAACTACTCGGTTTCGCTTTGCCTGCAGAAACCCGAAATAGGCCTGTTTGAGATTGAGCACGATCTGTTCTTTGGTATTGACTAGATCCGCTGTTGCGGAATCAGTTGAGAACTTTTGAAATTCCACCTGAGAGGCCGTCCTTCCGAAATCATAGATATTCTGGCTCCCCGTAAAAGTTCCGGTATAGGAATCATAATTGCCTGATGACACGATTCCCGATTCAGGCTGCCTTGCGGTATGGCCATGGGTGTAATCCGCTGAAAAATTGATCTGGGGTAGATAGTTCGATTTCGCCTGTCCGATGCGGCTTCGATTAATATCAACCGTACTTCTGGCAGCCAGGACGGAAGGATGTCTGCTGAGGGCGACAGCTATTGCCTTGTCCAGGGTGAGCGTTTCACCGGTTTTAATTTCGGGTACGCTGTCCGTTTGGGCAATAAAGCCGGGTGATGTTTGCTGCGCCGGTAATTCGACCGGAGCCAGGATGGAAAAAGCAAGGACCGCGAGCAGCACCGTAAGAATACAGGCCCATGCTGATTTGGGATGCGATTCTTGCACTCCGGAATCAGAACGGATCATTGTTTCTTCCCTTCATTGTAAATGGACCTCAATGCTTCCAGAGAAAAATGTGTAATATGTGAAGCGATGTCCTCGATTTTTTGAGAATCGAATATGCTTTGTTTAAATGTGGTGTATGTGGATTTCGGATTGCCGAAGTAGAGACATTGGGCTATGATGCTGGCGCTACAAAGATGAACGATATCAGAACCGGCCTCTTTGCCGATGATGTTCCCCACAATCGAATTCAGAATGAGAAAGTTGGGATAAAAGGTTTCTTTCATGAAGGCATCGAGAATCGAGGTCGGATCAATGAATTCCCTTGCCAGTATTTTCCCGAACCAGGAAGGTCGTCCTTTGTCTAGAACGCGAAGAAGAAAAGATCGGATAAAGGCATGAAGTCGGATAATCGGATCGGATTCCCCTGCAGCGCCAAAATCCGGCGGATATTTCTGAAGTGAATCAGCCATAACAGTGCGGAGCGTTTCGAGATAAAGATTCTCCTTG
>DHHG01000221.1 GCA_002403175.1 Syntrophaceae bacterium UBA4778
CGTCAGATCCAGCGATTCCGTCTGATCAGGAACTGATAAGACGGAAGAACAGGAGAAAATAGAAGTCCTCTCAACAATCATCCGAACACCATATCCCCAAGAGGTGAAAAATGAACGGACAACGTATTCATATTGGTACATCAGGCTGGCATTACGATCACTGGAAAGGGGCTTTTTATCCTGATTCCCTTCCTAAAACCAATTATCTCGAATATTATGCGGATAATTTTCATACCTTGGAAATCAATAATTCATTTTACCAAATGCCTCAGGAACGGACGTTGGTGCAATGGCGTAATCTCGTCAAAGAAGATTTCATATTCGCTTTTAAAGCAAGCCGCTACATAACGCATATTAAAAAGTTAAAAGATGGAAAACAGATTATACCTCCTTTTCTAAAAAAAATAGAAGCCCTGGGCGATAGACTGGGACCGATATTATTCCAACTCCCGCCCCAGTGGCGCTTTAATCTGGAGCGGTTGAATTCCTTCCTGAACGCGCTTCCATCCGATTTTCGATATGCCTTTGAATTCCGGGATACAAGCTGGTTCAATGGTCACACCTACAACGCTTTGGCCGCGCATAATGCCGCTTTCTGTGTATATCAGGTGGCCAGCCGGACAACCCCTCAGGAAATAACAGCCGATTTTATTTATTTGCGCTTACACGGGCCGAAAGGAACCAGTCAGGGAACATACGACCCCAGTGTTTTGACCGATTGGGTTGATCGCTTTATTGAATGGGCGGGAAATGGCAAAGAGATCTTCTGCTATTTCGATAATGACGAATCGGGATTCGCAGCAAAAGATGCCGTTCAAATGCAAAAGATTCTTAATACCCGATTCAGCCAAATAGCTCACTTCGGAAATCAAAAAGAATTCCCGAAAACATATGCGGGAACCAGGGATATCAAATGAAGATCGTCGTTTTCGAAGTCGAGCCTTGGGAATGCAGCCATTTTGAAAGACTCAGCGCCGATCATGAAGTGATATTCGTTGCCGACCCCCTGAATATTCAAAACATTGATCAATACATAGATGCAGAAATCGTCAGTGTCTTCATCTACTCACAATTAAGTCGAGGGATACTGGATCGATTCCGGCATTTGCAGTTTATTGCCACCCGATCAACCGGTTTCGATCACATCGATATGGCGCATTGCAGCAATTTGGGAATAGCCGTAAGCAATGTGCCTTCTTATGGGGAGCATACGGTCGCCGAGCATGTATTCGGACTTCTTCTGATGATCAGTCATCGGCTCGCGGAATCTATAGACCGGACAAGAAAGGGGGATTTTTCCCAAAAGGGATTGCGAGGCTTCGATCTGCAAGGGAAAACCCTCGGCGTAGTCGGGACGGGAGCAATTGGCCGCCACGTCATGGAAATAGCTCATGGATTCCGAATGAATGTCCTGGCATTCGATTTGAAACATGATCCCGATATGGAAGCAAAGCTGGGATTTCATTATGCCGCGATGGATGAGCTACTGAAGCTGTCGGATATCGTCACTCTCCATATTCCGTACACAGAAGCAACTCACCACTTGATTGATACGAACGAATTTGCCAAGATGAAACAGGGGGTAATTCTGATCAATACGTCCCGGGGAGCTATCATCAATATCGAGGCCTTGCTACGGGCCTTGGCCGATGGGAAGGTTAGCGCCGCAGGATTGGATGTTCTCCCGGAGGAGCCGATCATCCGGGAAGAAGCGGAGCTCCTCAGCTCATTCTTCCGTAAAACGCATGATATGAGTACGCTCCTGGCCGATCATATTCTGCTGAGAATGAGAAATGTCTACATAACACCTCACAATGCCTTTAATACGCGCGAAGCCGTAGAGCGGATTCTCGATACTACCGTTAACAATATCAATGCCTATTTATCAGGATATCCTCAAAACACGGTGAGAAAAAAGTAGACTTCAGGTTCCCTCGCATGGATCCTCAAGCACCAAAATATATCTGCATTCATGGTCATTTTTATCAACCCCCGCGGGAAAATCCATGGCTGGAAGCAATCGAGGTCCAAGATTCAGCTTATCCTTACCATGACTGGAATGAGCGAATCACATCAGAGTGCTATGCACCGAACGCCGCATCGCGTATTCTGGATCCTGATTCAAAAATAATAGATATCATCAACAACTATTCCAAAATCAGTTTTAATTTCGGACCCACCCTCCTCTCCTGGATGAAAAATAAAACGCCTGATATTTATAAAGCCATTCTCGATGCCGATCGCGAAAGCATGAAATACTTTTCAGGGCACGGATCTGCGATCGCTCAGGTTTATAATCACATGATCTTGCCACTCGCGAATAGCCACGATAAACTCACCCAGGTCATCTGGGGCATTCGGGATTTCGAGAGCCGCTTTGGCAGAAAGCCGGAAGGAATGTGGCTCGCCGAAACAGCTGTCGATCTGGAAACCCTGGAAATTCTGGCAGAGCAGGAAATTAAATTCACCATTCTCTCCCCCCACCAGGCTCATCAGGTAAGAAAGATTGGAACCGGACCCTGGCGGGACATTTCCGGAAACCGGATTGATACCAGACAGCCGTATCTATGTCATCTGGCTTCAGGACGTGTCATCCATCTCTTTTTCTACGATGGCGTCCTTGCAAAGGAAACAGCTTTCGGAAACCTGCTGAGCAACGGCGAGCAATTCGCTAACCGCCTGATGAGCGCTCTGGTTCCGGATTCTCCCAATCCGCAACTGGAACATATAGCAACGGACGGGGAAACATATGGCCACCATTTCAAGCGGGCGGATATGGCGCTCGCTTATTGCATTTACGATATCGAGACAAAGCAGTACGCGGAGATGAGCATCTACGGGGAGTTCATTGAAAAGTATCCGGCTCTGTATGAAGTCAAAATCAACGAAAACACGTCCTGGAGCTGTGAACACGGCATTGAACGGTGGAGGGCCGATTGCGGATGCCGAATAAGACAGCAATGGTCCCAGGGTTGGCGTGCCCCGCTCAGAGAGGCGCTGGATCGACTAAGGGATCAATTAATTCCGGCATATGAGAGTGAAATGAACCGGTATGCCGCTGACCCGTGGGAACTCAGGAATGCTTTCATCAATGTCATTCTGGACCGCTCCGACGAAAACGTGGAGTTATTTTTCGAAAGCCACATGAAACGGACTCTGTCGAAAGAGGAGAGGCACAGGGTTCTGGGTTTGCTGGAAATGCAACGCAACGCCATGTTGATGTACACAAGTTGCGGCTGGTTTTTCGACGAAATTTCCGGAATTGAAACGACGCAGATTCTGGGATATGCGGGACGCGCTATGCAATTGGCTGAAAAACACCTCGGGTTGAATCTGGAACCCGACTTCGTTTCCATTCTCGAAAGAGCACCCAGTAATATTCCTGAATTCCGCAACGGCGCACAGGTATACAGCCTCTTCGTGAAGCCGCTTTTCATAGACCTTTACAGGGTTTTGGCCCATTGCGCCATCTCTTCTCTTTTTTCCGAACAAACCAAAAATTCCCAAATCTATTGCTATACGGCCGACAACAAAAGTTATGAAAAGCTGGAAATGGGAAGAATCAAACTTGCTACAGGATTAACGAGTATCCGTTCGAATATTACATGGAATCAAAAGGAAATGGGTTATGCCGTTTTGCATTTGGGGGAATTCC
>DHHG01000220.1 GCA_002403175.1 Syntrophaceae bacterium UBA4778
GATCCAAGAATGCGATTCCGTCTGATCAGGAACTGAGAAAATTAAGACCAGGAGAAAATAGGAAAGTCCTCTGCAACAATCATCCGAACACCATATCCCCAAGAGGTGAAAAATGAATGGACAACGTATTCACATTGGTACATCAGGCTGGCATTACGATCACTGGAAAGGGGCTTTTTATCCTGATTCCCTTCCTAAAACCAATTATCTAGAATATTATGCGGATAATTTTCATACATTGGAAATCAATAATTCATTTTACCAAATGCCTCAGGAACGGACGTTGGTGCAATGGCGTAACCTCGTCGACGAAGATTTCATATTCGCTTTTAAAGCAAGCCGCTACATAACGCATATTAAAAAATTGAAGGATGGAAAACAGATTATACCTCCTTTTCTAAAAAAAATAGAAGCCCTGGGCGATAGACTGGGACCGATATTATTCCAACTCCCGCCCCAGTGGCGCTTTAATCTGGAGCGGTTGAATTCATTCCTGAACGCGCTTCCATCCGATTTTCGATATGCCTTTGAATTCCGGGATACAAGCTGGTTCAATGATCACACCTACAACGCCTTGGCCGCGCATAATGCTGCTTTCTGTGTATATCAGGTCGCCAGCCGGACAACCCCTCAGGAAATAACAGCCGATTTTATTTATTTGCGTTTACACGGGCCGAAAGGAACCAGTCAGGGAACATACGCCCCCAGTGTTTTGACCGATTGGGTTGATCGCTTTATTGAATGGGCGGGAAATGGCAAAGAGATCTTCTGCTATTTCGATAATGACGAATCGGGATTCGCAGCAAAAGATGCCGTTCAAATGCAAAAGATTCTTAATACCCGATTCAGCCAAATAGCTCACTTCGGAAATCAAAAAGAATTCCCGAAAACATATGCGGGGACCAGGGATATCAAATGAAGATCGTCGTTTTCGAAGTCGAGCCTTGGGAATGCAGCCATTTTGAAAGACTCAGCGCCGATCATGAAGTGATATTCGTTTCCGACCCCCTGAATATTCAAAATATTGATCAATACATAGATGCCGAAATCGTCAGTGTCTTCATCTACTCACAACTAAGTCGAGGGATACTGGATCGATTCCGGCATTTGCAGTTTATTGCCACCCGATCAACCGGTTTCGATCACATCGATATGGCGCATTGCAGCAATTTGGGGATAGCCGTAAGCAATGTGCCTTCTTACGGAGAGCATACGGTCGCCGAGCATGTATTCGGACTTCTTCTGATGATTAGTCATCGGCTCGCGGAATCTATCGACCGGACAAGAAAGGGGGATTTTTCCCAAAAGGGATTGCGAGGCTTCGATTTGCAAGGGAAAACTCTCGGCGTAGTCGGGACGGGAGCCATTGGCCGCCACGTCATGGAAATAGCTCATGGATTCCGAATGAATGTCCTGGCGTTCGATTTGAAACATGATCCCGATATGGAAGCAAAGCTGGGATTTCATTATGCCGCGATGGATGAGCTACTGAAGCTGTCGGATATAGTCACTCTCCATATTCCGTACACAGAAGCAACTCACCACTTGATTGATACGGACGAATTTGCCAAGATGAAACAGGGGATAATTCTGATCAATACGTCCCGGGGAGCTATCGTCAATATCGAGGCCTTGCTGCGGGCCTTGGCCGATGGAAAGGTTAGCGCCGCAGGGTTGGATGTTCTCCCGGAGGAGCCGATCATCCGGGAAGAAGCGGAGCTCCTCAGCTCATTCTTCCGTAAAACGCATGATATGAGTACGCTCCTGGCCGATCATATTCTGCTGAGAATGAGAAATGTCTACATAACACCTCACAATGCCTTTAATACGCGCGAAGCCGTAGAGCGGATTCTCGATACTACAGTTAACAATATCAATGCCTATTTATCAGGATATCCTCAAAACACGGTGAGAAAAAATTAGACTTCAGGTTCCCTCGCATGGATCCTCAAGCCCCAAAATATATCTGCATTCATGGTCATTTTTATCAACCCCCGCGGGAAAATCCATGGCTGGAAGCAATCGAGGTCCAGGATTCAGCTTATCCTTACCATGACTGGAATGAGCGAATCACATCAGAGTGCTATGCACCGAACGCCGCATCGCGTATTCTGGATCCTGATTCTAAAATAATAGATATCATCAATAACTATTCCAAAATCAGTTTTAATTTCGGACCCACCCTGCTCTCCTGGATGAAAAACAAAACACCTGATATTTACAAAGCCATTCTCGATGCCGATCGCGAAAGCATGAAATACTTCTCAGGGCACGGATCTGCGATTGCACAGGTTTATAATCACATGATCATGCCACTCGCGAACAGCCGCGATAAACTCACTCAGGTCATCTGGGGCATTCGGGATTTCGAGAGCCGTTTTGGCAGAAAGCCGGAAGGAATGTGGCTCGCCGAAACGGCTGTCGATCTGGAAACCTTGGAAATTCTGGCAGATCAGGGGATTAAATTCACTATTCTCGCCCCTCACCAGGCGCATCAGGTAAGAAAGATTGGAACCGGACCCTGGCGGGACATTTCCGGAAACCGGATCGATACCAGACAGCCGTACTTATGTAATCTGGCTTCGGGACGTGTCATCCATCTCTTTTTCTACGATACCGCCATTGCAAAAGAAACAGCTTTCGGAAACCTGTTGAGCAACGGCGAGCAATTCGCCAGCCGCCTAATGAGCGCTCTGGTTCCGGATTCTCTCAATCCGCAACTGGAACATATAGCAACTGACGGGGAAACATATGGACATCATTTCAAGCGGGCGGATATGGCGCTTGCTTATTGCATTTACGATATTGAGACCAAGCAGTACGCAGAGATGAGCATCTACGGGGCGTTCATTGAAAAGTATCCGGCTCTGTATGAAGTCAAGATCAACGAAAACACGTCCTGGAGCTGTGAGCACGGCATTGAACGGTGGAGGACCGATTGCGGATGCCGCATGAGACCGGAATGGACTCAGGGATGGCGGGCACCGCTCAGAGAGGCGCTGGATCGACTTAGGGATCAATTAATTCCAGCATATGAAAGTGAAATGAACCGGTATGTCGCTGACCCGTGGGATCTCAGGAATGCTTTCATCGATGTCATTCTGGACCGCTCCGACGAAAACGTGGAGTTATTTTTTGAACGCCGTATGAAACGGACCCTGTCGAAAGAGGAGAAGCACAGGGTTCTTGGTCTGCTGGAAATGCAGCGCAATTCTATGTTGATGTACACAAGTTGCGGCTGGTTTTTCGACGAGATTTCTGGAATTGAAACGACGCAGATTCTGGGATATGCGGGACGTGCTATGCAATTGGCTGAAAAACACCTCGGGTTGAATCTGGAACCCGATTTCGTTTCCACTCTCGAAAGAGCGCCCAGTAATATTCCTGAATTCCGCAACGGTGCACAGGTATACAGCCTCTTCGTCAAACCCCTTTTCATCGATCTTTACAGGGTTTTGGCCCATTGCGCGATCTCTTCTCTTTTTTCCGAACAAACCAAAAATTCCCAAATCTATTGTTACACGGCCGACAACAAAAGTTATGAAAAGCTGGAATTAGGAAGAATCAAACTTGCTACAGGATTAACGAGCATCCGTTCGAATATCACATGGAATCAAAAGGAAATGGGCTACGCCGTTTTGCATTTGGGGGAATTCC
>DHHG01000309.1 GCA_002403175.1 Syntrophaceae bacterium UBA4778
CTTTTTTGACTAGATTCGGAATTTGCTCATACCCCTATAAACGGCTTCGGGGATGTACAGATCTTCGATTCCATCATACAAGAAACGTGAAAAATTAATCCGTACCCATTTGTAGCGCTCATCTGGTTCGGCAAGGACCTGCTTCTCTTTGGATGGCAGAAGTTTCGGAGAATTTGTTTTATTCAAAACTAAATTTTCCACGGTTCACCTCTCGTATGATTTTTCGAATTTCATTTTAGAATACGAATCCCTTTAAACGGGTCGTACATTAGAAGCCGCCCAGCCCTTCGGACCCCGAAAAGGCTCAAAGCAAACCCGCTGGCCCTCATTCAGGGTTTTAAAACCGTCACAATCAATTGAGCTGTAATGAACAAATAAATCCCCGCCCTCATCTTTCTCGATGAAACCATAACCCTTTTTCTGATCAAACCACTTAACCGTACCTTCCGACATCACACCATACCTCCTCTTCTTAATTTATAAATTCCCAGCATCGCAGGCTGTTATGGACATACAAAGGAACCGCTATTAATTCCTTTGAAATTGGCTTCTGTATTCCTTTTTTTTGCAATTTTGCCTTTGGATTCTAACCGCTTCATGCCATTTCCATCAGATATAGCTTTTAGCGCCCATTCTTCTCCCGTTGAATTATTCATTTCCATAGGGGATTCGATCATTTTTTTCAGCTTAACGGCCTCTCGTGCAGCACAACCGGTTTCGGTTCCATCAAAGTAGCAGAAAATCTCTTTCCCTTGGTCGGCCAGATCAGAAAGCGTTCCCGCCCACTCGGAAAGAACTTCCGGATCATATTCTCCTTTGAGCATCTTCGAGCCATGTAGCCGGATATACACATAATCAGCCGTCACAATCTGGGGAGATGTTCTGGAACCGACCTGATATATGCAAAGCGCCGAGTTATGGGCCTTCAGCATATCGTAAGTTTCGGAATTGAACCAACTGGCATCTCGAAATTCAAAAGCATAACGATAATCTGACGGAAGCGCATCTAGAAACAATCCCAAACGCTCACAATTAAAACTCCATTGGGGAGGAAGTTGGAAGAGAATCGGGCCGAGTTTATCGCCAAGTATATCGATTCTTTTCAAGAAAGGGACAAGACTGGTTCGTGCATCTTTCAGTTTCTTTATATAGGTGATGTAGCGGTTAGCCTTAACAGAAAAAACAAATGAATCCGGAACCGTGTCTCTCAGTTTAATTAACAGTTTACTGGGAGGCAGTTGATAAAATGATTGATTTATTTCCATAGTGGGAAAGTGTCCGGAATAAAAATCAAGGTAATCATTCTTGGAAAGAGATTCCGGATAAAAACTGCCTTTCCAGTGATCGTAAAACCAACCGGAAGTCCCAACATGAATTCTTTGCAAATCCATCATCATACCCCCATTCAGCTTCTAGATTATGATGCAGTGCGCTTCAGAACTCCTCTTGCTTTACACAGAATAATTGCCGGACGCTTTTTCAACTCCTAGCGGTTCCATTTCAATCAACCGTTTTGGATTTCGAATTTCACAAACAAACAGCTATTAAAAAACTCCTATAGAAAAATTCAAAATCTTGAATCTGTTCCAACGGAATGGAGGAGACTTTATTGTTTTTTTGGATTGTTATCAATAAGGATAAATTGGCAGGTTATTGGTAGGTAAATACTACTATTATTTGGCAAGTCAAGTCGGTTGCTGCGATTATCTGTGGTAGGAAAAAAGGAACGGCTATATGCAAATTATGACTATACGCATGCGGGATTATCACTCGGAGAGCGAAATAAGGAATGACCTGAGATTTGCTTTCTTGTTTTTAATACCAAACTTGTTTCTTATGTTTTTTCTGTGAAAATCTATCGCCGTTACCGAGATATTCAGAATTTCCACAATTTCCTTCGTAGTTTTTCCTTCTTTAACAAGGCTTGCAACCTGTATTTCTCTGGGGGTTAAGCTCAAGTATTGAGAAGTCATGTTTCTCATGAATGGCGAGGCAATATCGTTTAAATGTGACTCGATAATGGAAATGTATGCCGCCTGATTTTCATCAAGCTTAAGATTCTTAAATTTTTCAATATAGGGGAAAACGAGTTTTCTCAGATTTGTCAGGACTTTCTCTTCAAGTGCGTTCTTATCTTCTTCCCGGTGCTGAAGCAGTACTTTCAGAGCAGTATTTGCTTCCTCGAGACTTTTAGATTTCAGATCCAGTTCCTGCTCACGATTTTTCAGGTCGGTTTCCGCACACTTTCGATCCGTAATATCCAGAAGGGAAATAACTCTTTGGGAGGTAGTCGGTATCATAGCGAGAGCCAGCAGAATATCCCTTATTTTTCCTTTTCTGTTAACAATCCTTATCTCAACATTGTCTCTGGATAAAATACGACTTCTTTTCAAGTATTTGATTTTTTCTGCATCTTCTTGATATACAAAATCGGTCCAAGCCATATTGTTTTCAACTTCCTTGCGGGAATACCCGGTCAGAAGTTCAAATTGACGATTTGCCAAACTGATTTTCTCATTTTTCTCAGCAATGACCTTCGCTGTTCCGGTACTTTCAAATATGGTACGGTATCGATTTTCGGAGCAACGGAGAGCGTCTTCCGCACGCTGGCGCTCATTACGCATTTTGATTTCCTGGAGCGCCCGGACAACGGCAGGCGCGAGGCGGGACAGACGATTTTTCAACACATAATCCGTCGCACCTTTTTTCAGCAGCTCGATCGCGAGCTCTTCGCCAAGTGCACCTGAAACAAAAATAAAAGGCGTATCGGGATTTCGTTCCAAAGCTAGTTTCAATGCAGCATCGCCGTCAAAACCGGGCAGGTAGTAATCGGAAATGATCAAATCCGGAGAGAAATCTTTCAGCGCCCTTACAAATGCGGGTTTCTTGTCTACCCGCTTGGCGACAAAATTCAAGCCCGCATCCCTCAGTTCCATCTCAACTAATTCTGCATGAGCGGGGACATCTTCCAGAAGAAGGACATGTAATTCCTGAGTATCCATGTCAAATCCAATCCAAAATTGAATTTCTGAATCGTTGTTCTCGAACAGTTACGGAACACCAGGAGATCAGCAGCTTAAGCGATAAGGATTCTTATTCAAGTTCGCCCAATAATTTCCGATCTCGAAAATGGATTGTGAAAAACTTTCGTAGTCAACCGGCTTAACTATATAGCTGTTTGCGCCAAGCCTATAACACTCGAATTTGTCCCTGTCTTCATTAGATGACGTTAATACGACAACCGGGATGTACCGGGTTCGTTCGTCCGACCTTACTTTTTCCAAAACTTCAAAACCGTCTATTTTGGGAAGCTTCAGATCAAGCAAAATGAATTTCGGAACATCCGAGACTTCTATGTACTCTTGCTCTCCGAAGAGATAATCCAAGGCTTCGGCACCATCTCTGAGAGTAAGTATTTTCCCCTTGAATCTATTTTCCTTAAGCGAAGCGATTATCATCTCCGCATCGTGTGGATTATCCTCAATCAACAGAATATCTATCGTTCCCATAAGCCTTCCCAGCAAGAAAACCAATCTCTCCTCGAGAGGATTCAGCAAATCAAGTTTTGCAGGATCAATATTGATTTATATGATTTATATAGATGAGCCTATATCATGGGCTCAGATTTTTCCAAAGCTCGGTTTTACTAAAACCAGCTCCCATCAGCCAATCTATAAATCAGAATGGAAGACAGCTGCGCGAAAAATATAGTCTGATCTAATAGGACAGCCACTCTTAGCAGAAATTTTGATTTTAGTGCTTTAAGACGAAGCAGCCCAGCTGTCAAGAAATATTATTGAGGGCATAATACTACTACTCTGAAACTTCAATGCACCATTGATCTTTCAGATTCGGTTTGAAGGTAATTTCACATTCAAACAGCTCTCTGCTGCGCTCCGCAAATCCATAGAACCCCTCTGTTGCCAGGGATTCCCGACTGATTGTTCCGTTAGGACAATACCGGATCGGTACATACACGGTAATCTTTTTACCGAGCAAGGCCTTTCCTTCAAACCGCAGAGGGCACGAGGGCTGCTCAATGTTACCTTCTTTCTTCATTTCTTTTTCAGGAAAAGACATTACATGCGGATCTACCAGTTTAAACCCTTTTCGATGAGTCACAAACTGAATCTCTTTTTCAAATAGTTCTTTGTTTGACATTGCGCCACCCCCAATCTTCCGGTTCGGGATCCAGCAACTGAAGCCCGTCTTGATATTCATCCGGATGCTCATCGGCCCAGTCATCCGGTTCAAAAATCGAAGCGACTTCAAGCCGCTCCGACGTGGTATTCCTTTCAACGCCTATGCTTTTCGGTGCGGCCCAGAACCGATTCTTATCGGCCCGAAGCACAATGTACTCCCGGTTTCCTATCCGGAACTCTGTTCCAATTCTGGGCAAATGCGCACTCTGCCTTTCAAGTATTTCTTTCATTTCTCAACCCCCTGAACCCGTTTTTGATAACGGATTAAAGATTTATGCCGGCCATACTTCTGCATTCTTTCCAAGTAAGCCGAAAGCGGAGCTCAGGCCTGAAAACGGCGGAAACTACCGCGCTCAGCCTGGGTTATTTTTGGGGATTTCCTGTGGTAAGTAGAGTTAAAATGAAGCGAACGGGAATTTTGGATTTGGAATATATCGGAATGGATGATATCGATCTCACCAAAAGAGCATGGACAATCAGGAAAAATCTGAGACGAGTTTATACCATCTGGTGGTCTGTGTAAAGTCTAATTTTGCACATCTAAATTTTTCCAATCGCCTTAAAATCAATACCCTGTTCTCCATATGCCAGGATTAGACTGCCGTCCATCAATTAGATACATGGGAAATAGATGACCGGGGGTCAAAACCAATATTGAATCATCTAAAATTACTTGACACAAAGTGGTCCGTTATGTTCTAAAAATCCGATGTAAGTAGTTTCAAACAGATTCAGAAATGGTGCCGTTACATGGACACAACAGATTTTCCAGAGCTCGTTCCTATTATTCAGTCCGTACTTTCTCAATACAAACGAGAGAGGCGTTTGAGCGAACTTGCCAGGGACCTCGGTTTTTCAAAAAACAGATTATCGGAAATCCTGTGTGGGAAGCGAAAGTTGACCCTGTATTATATTTTGAAATTCATAGGAGCGGAGATAATCACCATCGATCGCGTGTTCCGTGATATTAATCTGGATGATCTTCCGGGAAACAAACGCATTCTTGCAAAAAGACTCCTGCTGGATCAGCAAATTGTCGAATCTCTTGATATCGAAATGCAGGGACTCCTTAAGAAAGCTATCAATCAGAAAAGAATGACGGACGTCAGAACCATTCTCAAGACAATTCTTAAAAAGTAACTAGGAGCTTGTCCGTAATTAACGTTGCCCAAGATCGCGCTCGGATTTGCGTTAGATTTTTTCGGCTCGATTGAGTAAACCTGCATTCATAGCAACGCCACATCGAGGATTTTGCGATTGAGACACGGGGAAAGATGACGTGAAGACGGGGATGCGAGATAGAAGGGTTATTTACGGACAAGCTCTTATATTTTCAATTTACACAAAAACGATCCTTTTCACAATATCCCTGAAAAAATCTTTTGACCAAACCAAAAGGGATTCGGGATTTCTCACAAACGGCTCCACTTCCTTCCTGGCCTGATTGACATGCAGTCTCTCAATTGCGCTTTCAAGCAGTTCCGAAAGTTTTTCCCGACTTAGGGATTCCCCCTTTCTCAAATGCCCGCTCTGGATCATACGCTCCTGAAGATGACTCAAATGGAGCTGCGGATGATGACCGACGTACCACACAAGGTCATACCAGTCCCTTCCCTTGACTCGGCTCTTCCATTGCCTGCAAAGGACAGCGTGCATCTTGCCGGCGAAGAGGTCGGGAGGCAAGAAGGTCCTGACCGGAAAAGGGATCGGCTGAAGAAGGTATTTATTTTCCGTACCGAATCCGGGGGGTGGGTCCGTGTCGATCTCCAACTTGATCTTTATCACTTGCCCTCTGGGGATCTCACGTATGATGCGCTCCGCCGACTGGATCACCAGAAGCTGTTTCGTCGTATCAGCCTTCAGAAAAGCCGATTGAATTTGATTCGTGGTTTTCTTTTCTCTTGCGGTCAGGCTGACATCGAATCCGAAAGATTGAATCTCCCTTTCCAATGAGTTCATATAACGGGCAAGATCGAAACCCTCACTTGGTCTGAGGAGCGAAAAATCAAGATCCTCCGAAAATCGATCTAGTCCATAGAGTATCCGCAAGGCTGTACCGCCGTAAAAGGCCGCCTTGTCGAAGAACTTGCTGCGCCAAAGCCCGAGAAGAGCAAGCTCCTGGAGAATCTCCCGCAATGCGCGGACGGTATCTGCCGCCGTTGCAGGGTTGTAGCGTTCCAGCATGCGGATTACGGCGCTGTTCATAACCGATCCTCTTTCTTTAGCTGACGGATGACAGCGCACAAGAGTTTCATCTTGCGCGACCGGTAGTGCTCCGCAATCTCCGTAATTGTCTCCGGATTCAGCTTTCGGAGTTCTTCGGGTTCTATCCGCAGATTCTCAGTCAGGTATGCCCGCATTTCCGACTGTGTACGGACAGCGGTCCCCCGGTCCTGATCGATCTTGTCGCACAGGGCTTTTTCCGGGATGGCGATCAGAAACGAGCGACCATCCTCAAAGGTGACCTGGTCAATTCCTGCCTGATAAGCTTTCATGGGAATTTTGCGGTACGTGAAAAGCCCGACCGGTGTGAAGAACATCCGGCTACGCTTGATCGTAACGGACGTGACGGCCTCAGCACGTTCCGGAATCAGGCCGTAATAGTGAAGAGCATAATCAAGGGAAATATACGAGGGGCCATAAATCATGTTCGCCAAGATCTCTCTGGAGACGGGCCTCCGGGCATACTTATCGCCGAAGACATAGATCCCCTTCTTGA
>DHHG01000194.1 GCA_002403175.1 Syntrophaceae bacterium UBA4778
AATTTTATTTGCCGTGAGAAGATGGATTCATCATCATTATCGAAACCGACGATATAGCCTCCAAGTACAGCCAAGCCGCTACTTTGTATTTTTTTAATCGCAGAAGTTAGGTCGTACCTGCAATTCTGATCTTTGGAACATTCCTTCAAACTCTCCTCATTCGGCGTTTCCAATCCGATAAACACCTTGTTGAAACCGGCCTCAACCATTAATTTCATAAGCTCTTCGTCATCAGATAAATTGAGGGATGCCTCTGTGAAAAATTCGAATGGATGATTATGCCGGTCCATCCAATCTATGACGTGTGGGAGCATTTTTTTAATGGCTGGCCGGTTTCCGATAAAATTGTCATCTACAATAAAGACGCTGCCGTGCCATCCGAGTTGATAAAGGGCATCCAACTCCTGCAGAAACTGGTCGATTCTTTTCAACCTTGGTTTTTTCCCATACATGGCGGTGATGTCGCAAAAATCGCAATCGTAAGGACATCCGCGCGAGAACTGGAGCATTAAGGACGCATATTTATTGATATCGATCAGATCCCACCTGGGTACGGGAGTATTGTTCAGGTTAGGAAATTCGGCAGCTCGATAAATCTTTTTGGGATTGCCTTCTTTCAAATCCATCAGGAATTCGGGGAGGGTAGATTCGGCTTCCCCAATGATCAGGTGATCTATATCCTCAACGTATTCTTCTGCAGTTCCCGTAAAAAGAGGTCCGCCCGCAACAATCTGTTTATGATAAGGCCGGATTTCTTCCAGAATCGTGTTGACGGATCCTTTTTGGGCCAGCATTGCACTGATCATGATCATGTCTGCCCAAACCAGATCCCCTTTCTTTAGATTACAGATATTGAGATCGATCAGCCGGATATCCCATTCTTCGGGAAGGAGGGCGGCTACGGTTAGAAGACCGAGCGGAGGAAAAGCAGCTTTCTTTGAAACATATTTCAGGGCATATTTGAAGCTCCAGAATGTAACAGGATATCTGGGATATATCATGAGTACTTTCATATACATCACCAACCTGTGGACAAGAGATATCTTAAAAAGTAGCAAAAAATGATTCCGACATCAATGGGGAGGAGGATGACTCTGGGGTAAGCGCAAATTTAATTTAGATGGCTGCCGTAGGTTTCATTAGATGTCGTTACATAAACAGATGTATAAGTCCGGAAAGTGGGTCAGGGCAGATGTAAGCACTTGAACACAAATAGAAAAAGAGAAAATCAGAGTTAGGCGAATTTACCGAAAAAACCTACGGCAACCAAGTCAAGATAATCACGATTCTCTGACTGTCGCCAGAGATGACCCTTTAGATCATATTGAAGAGGGGACAGCAATCAGTTCTAGGCTGAATAAATTGTAAGTTCCAAAACCGCAAACTATCGGAACTGATATGATGATGGTGGATGAGAACGCCTTCAGGCCCATCCAACCTAAAAACTCCGCATTCTATCTTTTCTGTGAATCATATCATAGATAAGGAGAATAGCTCCCACTGAAATAGCAGAATCTGCGATGTTGAAGGCGGGCCAGTGATGCGGGCCGATATAGAGATCCAGAAAATCAATTACCTCTCCGAAACGCACACGATCGATCAGATTCCCGACGGCCCCGCCCATAATAAGTGAGAATGACGCGGTCAGAAGGGGCTCTTCCGTTTTGGTTTTTCGGATATAGTATAGAATGAGCATAATGGCTGCAACGGTGACACCGATGAAAAAAACGGACCTGAAGAAGGGAGGCGCTCCCGCAAGGAATCCGAAAGCCGCTCCCGGATTTTTAACATAAGTGAAATTGAAAAGGCCGTTGATGATCGGCATGGAGTCATGCAGGAGCATGCTCGTATTTACAATATACTTGGTTACCTGATCAAGAATGACGACTGCAACGGCAACCAGGCTGAAAATCCAATAAGATTTTTTCATGCAACTACTCCCAAGAAAAGTTTACCACCCCGGAAATTCATTATTCCAGATTTCCAGCGCAACGATCACAAATATCGTCGTGTTCCGGATCTTTTCCAACGGATTCGCTGTACATCCAGCAGCGCTGGCATTTTTTGCCTTCCGCTTTGGATATATTGATTTCAAGCCCCTCAAGGATTTCACTTCGATAACTGCTTCCGTCCGGGCCGGTGCCGAATCCAAGGCCCGATACGATATTGAGAGTCTTCAAATTTCTATCATTGGCTTGGAGCAAATTTAAAAGTTTTTCCGGTGCCGCGATTTGCACCATTGCGTCCAGTGAATGCCCGACAACTTTGTTCTTTCGGGCGATTTCGATTGCCTTGGAGATTTCCCCTTTAACTGCGATCAGGGTGTCCCATTTTTCCATGAGCGCCTTGTCCATCCTGTCTTGGCGGACCTCCGGGAACTGGGCCAGATGAACGCTCGCCTCCTTATCTTTATAAGACGGGAGGTTTCCCCAGATTTCTTCTGCCGTAAAGGTCAAGATCGGGGCCAGGAGACGAACCATTGCGTCGAGAATCATGTACATTGCAGACTGGGCCGAGCGCCGCTCCCTGGACGTTGCTTTCGAAGTATAGAGCCTGTCCTTGGAAACATCTAGATACATGGAACTCAGATCAACGGTGCAGAAATTATAAATTGTATAATAAACGACATGGAATTCGAAATTTTCATAGGCACGGCGTACCCGTTGGATGACTTCCTGAAGTCGGTGCAGAGCCCAGCGATCCATTTCCTCCATCTGGTCGTAGGGAAGCACATCCGCTCCGGGATCGAAATCATAAAGATTGCCGAGAATATAACGACTGGTATTCCTGATTCGCCTGTAAGCTTCAATCAGGCGATCGAGGATCTCTTTCGAAATTCGGATATCCTGCGTATAATCCTCTGAGGCGACCCACAGCCGAAGGATTTCGGCGCCGTACTTGTCTATGATTTCCTGAGGATCGATTACGTTCCCGATCGATTTGGACATCTTCTTGCCTTCGCCGTCGACAACAAAACCGTGGGTAAGGACGCTTTTATAAGGAGCGCGATCCCTGGTGCCGATGGATTCAAGGAGGGATGAATGGAACCAACCCCGGTGCTGATCGCTTCCTTCGAGGTACATGTCTGCTGGGGATCTGAGATCTTCCCGCATTTCCAGAACCGCGGCGTGGCTGACTCCGGAATCGAACCAAACATCGAGGATGTTCATTTCCTTTTTGATTTTGCTTCCGCCGCAATTCGGGCAGACAGTTCCTTCGGGGAGAAGATCTTTCGCCTCCCGCTCGAACCAGACATCGGCACTGTATTGCTGTACGAGATTGACGATTTTTTCCAGAATCTCTTTAGAGTACAGGATGTGATCGCAATCGGTGCAATAGAACACCGTAATCGGAACACCCCACAGCCGCTGGCGTGAAATGCACCAGTCCGGCCTGTTTTCGACCATACCGTAAATCCTGTCGCGTCCCCAGGAGGGGATCCATTTTACCTGATCGATGGCCTTGAGTGCTTTTCGCCTAAGGCCGTTCTTATCCATCGAAATGAACCATTGTTCGGTGGAGCGGAAAATAATGGGGCTCTTGCACCGCCAACAATGAGGATAGGAGTGCTCCATATCGGCACGTCCGAGCAATGCTCCGATCTCTTTCAACTTGTCGATAACCGCCTCATTGGCGTCGAAAACAAAGCGGCCGGCAAAGAAGGCCACATCCTTCGTGAAATTGCCGTTTTCATCGACAGGGGCGTAATTTTCAAGACCGTATTCCAATCCGATTTCATAATCTTCCTGGCCGTGGCCGGGTGCAATATGAACGAGTCCGGTACCCGCATCGAGAGTTACAAATGGGGCTAGAATCATGACGCTCTCCCGATCGATGAAGGGATGTTTGCATTTGAGTCCTTCGAGTTCTACTCCGGGAAATTCGTCAATTTCCTCATATTCCTTGTATCCGAACGCATCCATACAATAATCCAGGAGATCTTTGGCCAGGATCAATACCTCGCCCTGAACTTTGACGGCCACATAGATGAAATCCTTATGGGCAGCGATGGCGAGATTGGCGGGAATCGTCCATGGCGTTGTCGTCCAGATAACCGCGCTAACCTTTTCTCCTTTCAGCTTGGGCCTAACAGGAGAAATATCGGAAATCATGGAAAAC
>DHHG01000195.1 GCA_002403175.1 Syntrophaceae bacterium UBA4778
AATTTTATTTGCCGTGAGAAGATGGTTTCATCATCATTGTCGAAACCGACGATATAGCCTCCGAGTACAGCCAAGCCGCTACTATGTATTTTTTTGATCGCAGAAGTCAGGTCATACCTGCAATTCTGATCTTTGGAACATTCCTTCAAACTCTCCTCATTCGGTGTTTCCAATCCGATAAACACCTTGTTGAAACCGGCCTCAACCATTAACTTCATAAGTTCTTCCTCAGCAGATAAATTGAGGGATGCCTCTGTGAAAAATTCGAATGGATGATTATGCCGGTCCATCCAATCTATGACGTGTGGAAGCATTTTTTTTATGGCCAGCCGATTTCCAATAAAATTGTCATCTACAATAAAGACGCTGCCTCGCCATCCGAGTTGATAAAGGACATCCAACTCCTGCAGAAACTGGTCGATTCTTTTCAACCTTGGTTTTTTCCCATACATGGCGGTGATGTCGCAAAAATCGCAATCGTAAGGACATCCGCGCGAGAACTGGAGCATTAAGGACGCATATTTATTGATATCGATCAGATCCCACCTGGGTGCGGGAGTATTGTTCAGGTTAGGAAATTCGGCAGCTCGATAAATCTTTTTGGGGTTGCCTTCTTTCAAATCCATCAGGAATTCGGGGAGGGTAGATTCGGCTTCCCCAATGATCAGGTGATCTATATCCTCAACGTATTCTTCTGCAGTTCCCGTAAAAAGAGGTCCGCCCGCAACAATCTTTTTATGATAAGGCCGGATTTCTTCCAGAATCGAGTTGACGGATCCTTTTTGGGCCAGCATTGCACTGATCATGATCATGTCTGCCCAAACCAGATCCTCTTTCTTTAGATTACAGATATTGAGATCGATCAGCCGGATATCCCATTCTTCGGGAAGGAGGGCGGCTACGGTTAGAAGACCGAGCGGAGGAAAAGCAGCTTTCTTTGAAACATATTTCAGGGCATATTTGAAGCTCCAGAATGTAACAGGATATCTGGGATATATCATGAGTACTTTCATATACATCACTAACCTGTGGACAAGAAATATCTTAAAAAATAGCAAAAAATGATTCCGACATCAATGGGGAGGAGGGATGACTCTGGGGAAAGCGCAAATTTAATTTAGATGGCTGCCGTAGGTTTCATTAGATATCGTTACATAAACAGATGTATAAGTCCGGAAAGTGGGTCAGGGCAGATGTAAGCGCTTGAACACAAATAGAAAAAGAGAAAATCAGAGTTAGGCGAATTTACCGAAAAAACCTACGGCAACCAAGTCAAGATAATCACGATTCTCTGACTGTCGCCAGCGATGACCCTTTAGATCATATTGAAGAGGGGACAGCAATCAGTTCTAGGCTGAATAAATTGTAAGTTCCAGAACCGAAAACTATCGGAACTCATATGATGAGAGTGGATGAGAACGCCTTCAGATCCATCCAACTTAAAAACTCCGCATTCTATCTTTTCTGTGAATCATATCGTAGACAAGGAGAATAGCTCCCACTGAGATGGCAGAATCTGCGATGTTGAAGGCGGGCCAGTGATGCGGGCCGATATAGAGATCCAGAAAATCAATTACCTCTCCGAAACGCACACGATCGATCAGATTCCCGACGGCCCCGCCCATAATAAGTGAGAATGACGTCGTCAGAAGGGGCTCTTCCGTTTTGGTTTTTCGGATATAGTACAGAATGAGCATGATGGCTGCAACGGTGACACCGATGAAAAAAACGGACCTGAAGAAGGGAGGCGCTCCCGAAAGGAATCCGAAAGCCGCTCCCGGATTTTTAACATAAGTGAAATTGAAAAGGCCGTTGATGATCGGTATGGAGTCATGCAGGAGCATGCTCGTATTTACAATATACTTGGTTACCTGATCAAGAATGACGACTGCAACGGCAACCAGGCTGAAAATCCAATAAGATTTTTTCATGCAACTACTCCCAAGAAAAGTTTACCACCCCGGAAATTCATTATTCCAGATTTCCAGCGCATCGATCACAAATATCGTCGTGTTCCGGATCTTTTCCAACGGATTCGCTGTACATCCAGCAGCGCTGGCATTTTTTGCCTTCCGCTTTGGATATATGGATTTCAAGCCCCTCAAGGATTTCACTTCGATAACTGCTTCCGTCCGGGCCGGTGCCGAATCCAAGGCCCGATACGATATTGAGAGTCTTCAAACTTCCATTATTGGCTTGGAGCAAATTCAAAAGTTTTTCCGGTGCCGCGATTTGCACCATTGCGTCCAGTGAATGTCCGACGACTTTGTTCTTTCTTGCGATTTCGATTGCCTTGGAGATTTCCCCTTTGACTGCGATCAGGGTGTCCCATTTCTCCATAAGGACCTTGTCCAACCTGTCTTCGCGAACCTCCGGGAACTGTGCCAGATGAATGCTCGCCTCCTTATCTTTATAAGACGGCAGGCTTCCCCAGATTTCTTCTGCCGTAAAGGTCAAGATCGGGGCCAGGAGACGAACCATTGCGTCGAGAATCATGTACATTACAGACTGGGCCGAGCGCCGCTCCCTGGACGTTGCTTTCGAAGTATAGAGCCTGTCCTTGGAAACATCTAGATACATGGAACTCAGATCAACGGTGCAGAAATTATAAATCGTATAATAAACGACATGGAATTCGAAATTTCCATAGGCACGGCGAACGCGCTGGATGACTTCCTGAAGTCGGTGCAGGGCCCAGCGATCCATTTCCTCCATCTGGTCGTAGGGAAGCAAATCCGCTATAGGATCAAAATCATAGAGATTGCCGAGAATGTAACGACTGGTATTCCTGATTCGTCTGTAAGCCTCAATCAGGCGATCGAGGATCTCTTTCGAGATTCGGATATCCTGCGTATAATCCTCTGAGGCGACCCACAACCGAAGGATTTCGGCGCCGTACTTGTCGATAATTTCCTGAGGATCGATTACGTTCCCGATCGATTTGGACATCTTCTTGCCTTCGCCGTCGACAACAAATCCGTGGGTAAGGACGCTTTTATAAGGAGCTCGATCCCTGGTGCCGATGGATTCAAGGAGGGACGAATGGAACCAGCCCCGGTGCTGATCGCTTCCTTCGAGGTACATGTCTGCGGGGGATCTGAGATCTTCCCGCATTTCCAGAACGGCAGCGTGGCTGACGCCGGAATCGAACCAGACATCGAGGATGTTCATTTCCTTTTTGATTTTGCTTCCGCCGCAGTTCGGGCAGACAGTTCCTTCGGGGAGAAGATCTTTCGCCTCCCGCTCGAACCAGACATCGGCGCTGTACTGCTGTACCAGGTTGACGATTTTTTCCAGAATCTCTCTGGAGTAAAGGATATGATCGCAATCAGTGCAATAGAACACCGTAATCGGAACACCCCACAGCCGCTGGCGTGAAATGCACCAGTCCGGCCTGTTTTCGACCATACCGTAAATCCTGTCGCGTCCCCAGGAGGGGATCCATTTTACCTCATCGATGGCCTTGAGTGCTTTTCGCCTAAGGCCGTTCTTATCCATCGAAATGAACCATTGTTCGGTGGAGCGGAAAATAATGGGGCTCTTGCACCGCCAACAATGAGGATAGGAGTGCTCCATATCGGCACGCCCGAGCAATGCTCCGATCTCTTTCAATTTGTCGATAACCGCCTCATTGGCGTCAAAAACAAAGCGGCCGGCGAAGAAAGCCACATCCTTCGTAAAATTGCCGTTTTCATCGACAGGGGCGTAATTTTCAAGACCGTATTCCAATCCGATTTCATAATCTTCCTGGCCGTGGCCGGGTGCAATATGAACGAGTCCGGTACCCGCATCGAGAGTTACAAATGGGGCTAGAATCATGACGCTCTCCCGATCGATGAAGGGATGTTTGCATTTGAGTCCTTCGAGTTCTTCTCCGGGAAATTCGTCAATTTCCTCATATTCCTTGTATCCGAACGCATCCATACAATAATCCAGGAGATCTTTGGCCAGGATCAATACCCCGCCCTGAACTTTGACGGCCACATAGATGAAATCCTTATGGGCAGCGATGGCGAGATTGGCGGGAATCGTCCATGGCGTTGTCGTCCAGATAACCGCGCTAACCTTTTCTCCTTTCAGCTTGGGCCTAACAGAAGAAATATCGGAAATCATGGAAAAC
>DHHG01000079.1 GCA_002403175.1 Syntrophaceae bacterium UBA4778
TTGAAGATCAGTCCATCGGGGACATTCCTGTGAAAAAAGAAAAATCCTTCAATAACATGCAGCAGGATTTTGCTTTCAATGCGGGATTCGGTCTAGGGGGGCAAATGGTTGGAGGCGGTCCACAGGCTCAGGCGGGCATTGAAAGAGCAAAGCTGCAGAAAGCCAAAATGGAAGGGGTTGAAATCATCACTCCTGTCAGCCTGGCAGATATTCCTTTTGAGCCGGACGTCAATTATATTACCGAAGCTTTGCGCCTGGCCAATTTTTCCTTGAAAGGCGGAAAAGCAAACAAGGCTGAAATCGGCGGCAGCGCCGGGTTTCAGATAGCTTCCGGTACTGCTCTGGGGCAGATCGGCAATAAATCGGTGACCGGAACGGAAGGCGAAGGCTTGGTTGTAGCCTATAAACTCCATACCATTAACAAAAAAACCTTTACCCAAACGGATTCAGGAGCGATCTCCCTGGGACTCGATAAAATAACCGATGTTCCCAAATCTAATCTCTTCGTCAAAGCCAGACTTCAGAATATAGAGGCGGGCTCAAAGAAATCGCTTCCGCGAAATCTCATCTGGGCATGTGAACGAGCAGAAGCAAAAAGCCGCGACATGGTCGCAGCCTGGATAATAGACCTGAAATCAGCGGACCCCAAAAGAAAATCCCTGGCAATCGCCTTCCCAGCCTATCCTCAAATCGAGGATTGCGCCAATTACAGCGGCACTATTTACTCCAGGATCGATCCGGCAACGGATAAGATTCATCGACAGAAGGTTACAATTTCCATTCTGGAAGCAGAGGTTACCGATACCTTAAAACCGGACAAATGGACAGCCAGAATTTCCATTTTGGATGAGTCCTTCAAAATCAAACCTGTCGATCCGAGTGATGTGAAATAAACCGGATCTCCAGCAGCAGATCCATGGGGGGTGTGGTCCAACCCCCCTTTTTCTTTTCCTTTTGCATATTGGTTTCTCTAATACAACGCCTCTGTATCTCAATACCTGTAAGGTTTGTAGAACAATTTCCTGTTGACATATCCGCCCATGCGCGATAAGAGCGTGCCCAGACTTTCGGAGCGGGTAGATTATGTTTTACCGTGATGCACTTGTGCGCTTTCGCCGCGCAGGCCTTTTTATAAAATGTTTTAACCACATAATAGTCGCCATCCTGGGGCTTGCATTTGCAGTGGCCGGTCTGAATGCCCTCGAACCCCTGATATTGAAGTACCTCTTTGATAGGATCGAAGGGGATCTGAACGCACGAGCGTTGGTTGTGGGGCTTTCAGCACTGGGGGGAATTGCATTGGTACGCGAGGCAGCCGCAGCCCTTACCAATTGGCTAACCTGGCGCACACGGCTTAAAATTCATTACCGGATTCTGGAGGCCTCCGTCGGACGTCTTCAGAAACTTCCGATCAGCTATCACCGAAATGAAACCGTGGGGGCTATTATGACCCGCCTTGACCGCGGAATTCAGGGTTTTCTGGGCGCGGTAAGCGAGATTGCCTTCAACGCCCTCCCCGCATTCATTTATCTCGGGATCGCCCTATCCATCATGACCCGGTTAAACGTTCCCCTCACGTTGATTGTCCTTGTATTTGCGCCCTGCCCAGTTCTGGTAACCATGCTGGCCACCCCGGAAAATATCCGACGTGAGCGCACATTGCTCGAAATGTGGACACGGATCTATTCCCGTTTCAATGAGGTCCTCTCCGGGATTGTCACTGTTAAAAGCTTTGCAATGGAAGATGCCGAGAAACAGCGTTTTCTCCGCGGAGTCGAAGCAGCCAACGAGGTCGTTGTCCGGGGAGTCGGAATTGATACCGGTGTAGGCGCTGCTCACAATCTGATAACGGCACTGGCCAGAATTGCCGCCATCGCAGCGGGAGGGTGGCTGGTGATGAAAGGAGAGATCACGCTCGGCACACTGGTTGCTTTTCTGGGGTACCTGGGCGGCCTTTTCGGACCCGTACAGGGAATCAGTAATGTCTTGAAAACAATACGGACCGCATCCGTATCGCTCGAAACGATTCTGTCCATTCTGGATGCGCCCGATCACCTCAAAGACAAACCGGATGCGAAGGACCATACCATCGTAGATGGTTCCGTTCGGATTGACAACGTTTCCTTTTCATACTCACCCAGCCAGAAACCAATTCTGGACCGAATCAATCTGACAATCAAACCGGGGGAAGTGGTCGCCCTCGTGGGGCCGAGCGGGACTGGTAAATCTACTTTGATGACATTGATTCAGAGGCTGTACGATCCCGTTCAGGGTCGAATATTAATCGACGGTGTGGACGTGAAGGATTTCAAGCAGGACGCCCTGCGGCGTCAGATCGGTGTTGTCCTGCAGGATGCGCTTCTGTTTAACGACACGGTTCGGAACAATATCGCCTATGGCCATCCGACCGCACCGATTTCCGAAATCGTCCGCGTTGCAAAAATTGCGAATGCCCATGAGCTCATACTCAAACTTCCGGAACAGTATGAAACCCTTTTGGGCGAGAGGGGAAACAGACTCTCCGTCGGCGAGAGACAACGTATCGCGATCGCCAGGGCCATTCTGAAGGACCCTCCGATTCTCATTCTGGACGAGGCAACCTCGGCACTGGATGCAAGGACGGAAGCTCTGGTTCAGGAAGCACTCGAAAATCTCGTCCGGGGCCGTACTACTTTCATCATCGCCCATCGTCTGAGCACGGTAATTTCTGCCGACCGCATTCTGGTCCTGAAAGACGGTAAAATCATCGAAGAAGGAAGACATCAGAAGTTGATGGCCCGAGGGGGATATTACGCATCTCTCGTTATGCAACAGACCCGAGGTTTGCTTTATGAGAACCATAGCCAAATCAGCACCAATACCGAAAGAAAGGAGAAAAATGCCGCATTCTAATCAGAAATGCCGGAAAGACCAGCCCTCCTGAGAAATCTTCGATCTTCAGGACTATGAAAAACAGGATTCGCTCGCTTTAACCGTAGTGAGTTGAGGGATGCACACCCCTGCCGATTCAGGATATTTCAAAGATACCCATTGTATTTTATGGCCCGATAGAATAAATAAGGGTGAAATTAGGATTCGTGTA
The DNA here is from genome assembly GCA_002403175.1 of Syntrophaceae bacterium UBA4778. The sequence continues at coordinate 3,083 of DHHG01000079.1, forward strand.
TCGCTGATCTGTATTTTTAAGATCTGCATCACTCAGGCGTTTTACGACGTAAAGGAATGACGAAATGAAAACCAAATGCTTTATTTTTAGTATTTTTTTACTGACATTTTCAGCATTGCCTTCTTGGGCCGCCACCCCGGAAAACATGTTCAAAAAAGACTTCCCCAATGTAAAATTCCAGACTTTCAAATCTTCGCAGGTACCCGGGATTTATGAAATCGTGGTAGATGGCCGCGTAATTTATTATTCTCCGGCCGCAAACAGCATTATTCTGGGCCAGATCATTTCCAAAGATGGGAAAAATTATACCAAAGACAAGGAGCTGGAGCTTCTTAGCGCCAAGCTCAAGGAATTGCCCCTTGATAAAGCATTGAAATTCGGGGAGGGAAAAAACACGGTCATCGAATTTACGGATCCGGATTGTCCCTATTGTCGACAGGCAGAAGAGTTCCTGAGTTCCAGATCGGATATTACCAAGTACGTTTTCTTCGTGCCTTTGCCGTCTCATACGGACTCTGTTCCCAAAATCCGCTATATCTTCTGCTCGCAGGACAAGAAAAAGGCCTTTGATGAAGCCATGGGCGGGAAGCTGGATGAGATGAAATTCGAAACATGTTCCGATCCGAAGGTGGATGAGTTGTTAAAAAGCCACGAGCAAATTGCGGAGAAAATGAACATCACGGCAACCCCGATGTTCTTCATTAACGGAGTACCTGTCCGGGGGGCCGATATTCAGGCGATGGAAAAGTTATTAACCAAGTAAATCTCGATTGTGCACTCATAGGGGGGCAACGCCCCCCTTTATTTTATACCGGTAAATTCCCTCTAATCTGACCTGTCTTGGCAGGGAACCTAACTATCTTTTCCCGGTTTCAAAACTGATTCAAGGAAAAGCCTCTCTCTTTTAAGAGCTGAATCCGGCAGCGAGCGCATTCCCCGCTGCTTATCCGTAAAGCGTTTTTCAGGCATCCGCTTCTCCGCTGAGCTGGCCGCAGGCCGCCAGTATATCGCGTCCCTTGCTCGCCCTCTGAACCGCCGTGTAGTTATGCTTAACGAGCACATTGCGGAAGGCTTCGATCGTTTCCTGGCTCGGCGACTTGAAAGGCGAGCCGGGATGCTCATTGAAGGCGATCAGGTTTATTTTACAGCGAACCCCGCGCAAGAGCTTCGCCAGTTTTTCCGCATCATTTGGAGACGCATTGACCTGATCGATCAAAATATACTCAAAGGTGATTCGGCGGCGGCGGGGCATCTCGTAACCCTGGCAGGCCTTGATCAAAGGTTCAATCGGATACTTCTTATTGATAGGCATCAGCAGACTTCGCGCTCGGTCATCCGCCGCATTCAAAGATACAGCCAGATTGACACAAACATCTTTTCCCAGCTTTTCGATCATGGGAACCACGCCGCAGGTGGACAGCGTGATCTTTCTTCCGGAAAAGGAGAGGCCCAGATCGCAAGACATGATCTCAATCGCTTTCAGGACATGGGCATAATTATCGAGCGGCTCCCCCATGCCCATGATAACGATATTGCCGATCTCTTTCCCTTCGGGAAGAGTCTTTCTCAGTAAGGTAATCTGATCGGTAATTTCGGAAGGCATCAGATTTCGTTTGAATCCCTGTTTTCCGGTCAGGCAGAATGCGCACCCCATGCGGCACCCGACCTGAGTGGATATGCAGAGCGTGGGATGGCTCTTTCCCGGGATGAGAACGCTTTCAATATGCCGGTTATCGGAAAGCCGGAAGAGAATCTTTTGAGTCCCATCCGAGGCCTTTTGAATCTTTACGATTTCCAGAGTGCTGATAGCGGCGATCTCCTCCAGATTCTGACGGAATTCCTTGGAAAGGTTCGTCATATCCGAAATGGAGGAAACGCCTTGCTGATAGAGCCATTTCATAATCTGTCCGGCCCGGAATTTCTCCTTTCCCAGAGAGGAAATGAGATTCTCCAGGTCGGACAGCGATAAATCCTTCAGATTGATCTTATTGAAATTTCTTGCGCAGGTTTTCTGCAATTGCATCGATAAAGGCCTCTGTATTGACCTTGCGGTTATTGGGACTCTGGTCCGCTATGGCCAAAAGATCTCCGGTCATTATACCACTCTCAACGGTTTCCAGAGAGGCCTTTTCCAGCATATCTGCAAATTCAACAACAGCGGGCGTTCCATCCAGTTCACCTCTTTTTCGCAATCCCCCCGTCCAGGCAAAGATCAGTGCCATGGAATTCGAAGAAGTTTCCTCTCCCTTGATGTGCTTGTAGTAGTGTTTCTGGACCGTGCCATGGGCGGCTTCGTATTCGAAATATCCCTTTGGGGAAACCAGCACGGAGGTCATCATGGCAAGACTTCCGCATGAGGAGGCGATCATATCGGACATGACGTCTCCATCGTAATTTTTGAGCGCCCAGAGAAGTCCCCCTTTGGAGCGCATAATCCTCGCCACAGCATCATCGATTAGGGTAAAGAAATATTCAATGCCGGCCTTGTCGAATTGCTCTTTCCAATTTACGAATTCCTGATCGAAAATGGCCCGGAAGTGGGCATCGTAGATCTTGGAAATCGTATCTTTCGTGCTGAACCATAAATCCATTTTCTGATCGAGAGCCAGACGGAAACAAGCCTGGGCGAAGCTGCGGATCGAGGCATCGGTATTATGAATCCCCTGTATAATGCCGGGGCCGGCGAAGTCGTGAATCGTAATGCGTTTGGGTTCGCCTCCCTCCGCAGGTGTGAAGACGAGTTCCGCCTTCCCTGCCCCTGGAATGCGCATCTCGGTATTATCGTAAACGTCGCCATAGGCGTGTCTTCCGATCGTAATCGGTTTTTCCCAGCAGGAGACAAAGGGTTTTATATTCTTCACCAGGATCGGCGTTCGGAAAACGGTTCCGTCGAGCATGGAGCGGATCGTCCCGTTGGGACTCTTCCACATTTTTTTTAGATTGTATTCCTTGACCCGGTCCTGATTGGCAGTAATGGTAGCGCATTTAATGCCAACACCGTACTTCATATTAGCCCGCGCGGCATCAACCGTTACCTGGTCATCGGTGTCGTCGCGGTGCTTGATATGAAGATCGTAATAATCGATATCCATCTCCAGGAATGGAAAAAGGAGCTTGTCTTTAACCATTTTCCACATGACCCTGGTCATCTCGTCGCCGTCCATCTCCACAACAGTCGTTTTCACTTTTATTTTCTGCATCTTCACTCCATCAGTTTCTATTTACTATT
>DHHG01000071.1 GCA_002403175.1 Syntrophaceae bacterium UBA4778
CGCCATTTTATCCCTACAAAGAAAACCATCGATACAAAAATAATGACCAAAACCATAGCCGTTCCCAAATCGGGCTGCTTCATAATTAAAAGAAAGGGCACTGCCATGAGTAGAAAAGGCAACCAAAGCTGTCTCAGATTATATCCAGCTTCGATTTCATTGGCGTTGAAGAACCTGGACAAAGCCAGAAGGAGACTGATTTTGGCAAGTTCAGAAGGTTGGAAGGAAAATCCGCCCACGACAAACCAGCGTTGTGTTCCTCTCGTGAGCTCCCCATACAAAAAAAGAATGATAAGCAAAACAAGGCTGATGCCATAAATGATATAGGCATATTCATTAATTACACGATAATCTATCCCGAAGCACACAATCATCATGGTGAGACCGATTATTAACCAGAAAAATTGCTTTATGTAGATCGGGCTTTCTCCCTTACTGGTTATAAGACTCGTGCCTGCACTGTACATGTTCAAAAGAGAAATGGCGCACAAAGATAAAACCAGAAAAAGAAGGACCCAGTCAAAATGAAAAATCAATCTTCTATCAAATCTCATTCTGGTCAATCTCCCGATTCCTCTTCATTGATTTCAGTAGCTGCTTCCTCCTTCTTCTGAAGTGATTCACTATTCGCGTTTCCTATCTGTTCCTTGGGTTTTCCTGCTTCAGCTTTTGCTTTAAAATAGGCATCAATTACTTTTCGAGCGACCGGCGCAGCAGCCGATCCGCCGTGTCCGCCATGCTCAACAACCACCACAATCGCTATTTCCGGATCGTTAACCGGTGCGAATGCAACAAACAGAGCATGATCCTGGTATTTATACCCTGCTGGTCCCTTTCTGTCGTCCTTCATTGCGACCACTTGTGCTGTTCCCGTTTTTCCCGCAACATCTGCCTCTTTCCTATTTAAGGCATGCGCTGTCCCACCAGATTCATTACATACTCCCCAAAGGGCACGTCGCAAAACCTCCAGATTCTCTTTGGATACTGGGACGGTTTTTTTTGCTTCGGGACCAAATTCTTTAATCAGCCTTCTGTCGACAGTTTCTATTTTCTTTATAAATCGAGGCTTGTAAATTGTCCCTCCGTTGGCTATCGCACTATATGCGGATACCAATTGAAGAGGCGTAACGGTAACGAAACCTTGCCCGATGGCAATCGAAATAGTTTCACCCGGTTGCCATGGCACTTTAAATTTCTTTAGCTTCCATTCCCGAGTCGGAATATTGCCGCTTTTCTCGCCCAATATATCTATTCCAGTAACACTCCCCAAACCGAAAGCGAAGGCATATTGGGCAATTTTGTCAACGCCAAGCATTCTCCCGACATTATAAAAATACACGTCACAGGATTGAACAATGGCTCGATGGAGATCAACCCTTCCGTGTCCCTTCTTTTGCCAGCATCGAAAGCTTCTGTTTCCAAAAGGGAAATATCCATTACAGTTAAACGCTGTTTCCGGAGTAATTAGCCCCTCTTGCAAAGCCGCGGCTGCTACAATTAACTTATAAGTCGAACCGGGAGGATATTGACCCGCAATTCCCTTATTCTCCATAGGCCTCATGGTATCCTTAGAGAGCCGTTCCCATTCTGAGACTGGAATACCCTGATTAAATAGATTGGGATCAAAAGAAGGTCTGCTGACCATTGCTAGCACGGATCCATCCTTTGGATTCATCGCAACAACCGATCCGACTTTGTCTTCCATAGCGTCCCAGGCTGTTTTCTGCAGATCACCATCGATTGTCAGTGTCACATTATCGCCCGGCATGGGATCTGAGTGACCCAATACCCGAACGCGTCTTCCCGAAACATTCACTTCTACATGCTCTCCACCACTAACCCCTTTCAGGTAACGGTCGAGGTATTTCTCTATCCCGTATTTTCCAACTCTATCCCCAGGCTTATAGATATGCGAGGTATCATTCTTCAATTCATCGGGACTGATCTCGCTTACATATCCAAGTACATGCGCGGACATTTCCCCCAAGAGATATCTCCTGACTGGAACAACTTCGACCGAGACCCCCGGAAGATCAATAGAGTGCGTCTCGACAATAGCAAGCTCTTTCCGGCTGATATTTTTAGCTAATTTAACAGGGACGAATGATTTCATATGCTCCAATCCTTCAATTTCGCCCAATTCAAGACCTTCCTGACGATAAAAATCCTCCAGCATCTGGAGTGTGGTTTTGACATTTTTTGTATTCCCGGGAATTAATGAAACATCGAAACATGGCTGATTGGCGGCTAGGATATTACCCTTTGTATCCAGAATCGTACCTCGCATTGGTTTAACTTCGACAATTCTGACACGATTGCTCTCAGATCTTTGCCGTAACTCATCCCCTTTAATCACCTGAAGATACCATAAGCGCGCGGTCAGGACAGAAAGGGAAAAAGTAATAAACCAGAAAATGATACTGAAGCGTTGTCTGAATTTTCCAGAATCGTATCGCGTCAGCCTAGTTTGACTCTCCGCCATACCCTTTCCTCTCTAGAAGATTCAGCATAGTAAAGACAGCAGGGCTTAACACACCTGCAATAAGTGCTTGCGGCAAGAAGGTCTTAATTACATCGGATAGAATATTTAACCCGAAACCGATTTTATACAAAAGAATGATGAACAGCCCTTCTAATAGAGCGCAAAAAAAAGTGAAACTCATGATAAATATTTCACTTTCCGCGTATACCCGGAAGGAAATAAGTTTCGATATAAAAAAAATCCCAACATAGAAAAAAGTGAAAATCCCTGCAGCCGAACCGCTGATGCAATCCAAAAAAAATCCTAAAATGAAGGCTAAAATACCTCCCTTGATCTCATCCAGATAAAAACCTGCATAAATAACAACTATCAATGAAATCTCCAGCCCAATTTTTCCCATGAAAAACAGATTTAAAAACGTAGTCTGAAAAACAAGCAGCAACAAGGCAAAAAGTGGCAGTGAAAGATAATAAATCATTGATCATTACCCTTTATGAGAACGATAGAGACCTCTTCGAGTCTCGAAAAATAAACGGCGGGAAAAACATCTATTTTTTGAAATAGACCTGAACTCTTTCTGTCTACATTGACCACCGTTCCGAGAAGAAGTCCTTTTGGGAATACCCCGCCTAACCCGGAAGTTAGAACGGGATCGCCTATTTTAATTTCCTCGGATCTCTCAACATACTTCAAAATGCAACCCGTTGCACCTCCACCCTGTAGAACTCCTTGAGACCGACTTCCTTGGATAAGGGCATCTATATTGCTATTGAAGTCGGTAATCAGAAGCACTCTCGATGAATTCCAGGATACCTCTACAACTCTCCCAACGATTCCTTCAGGCGATAGAACGGGCAACCCGACTTTTATTCCGTCCACTGATCCCTTGTTGACCAGAATCGTCTTAAATACGGAGGTTCCTTCCTTGCTTATTACCCTCGCGGTTACCATCGGTAATTCGCCTTTTTCGCGAAGTGAAAGATGCTCCTTTAATCTCAGACCCTCAAGGTAACCCTCTCTGTATCGGACAATTTCGTTCGTTAGAACATCGATTTTTTTTTTCAGATTTCGATTTTCTTCCTCAAGGCCGACGAGAAAAATGTATCTTTTCCACGCATTGCCGGCCCCCTGAATTGCGGAATCTATCGCATACTCAAAGGGAGAGGCCATCTCCATAATCACTTTTCTAAAAAAACCGGCATCTTTTGAGCGCTTTAGATTAAACGATAGAATTATCAGGGAAATAAGGATTAGAACTGCCGCAACGACGGCAGAATGATATTTCTTGGGAAATAGCATCTCTTACCTGCCAAATGGATACAATTTATAGCGCTCTGAAAAATACCTAACTGGAATAATTCATGAGTGAATAGGAGTATCCATCAGCGTGTGATTATGGTTATATCTGAATTGTGACCTGTTTTAAAAGATCCAACTCATCCAGGGCCATTCCGGCACCTCTGGCCACCGTCGATAAGGGATCATTTGCTATCGTTATCGGGAGGCATGTTTCCTCTTTCAGCAGGATATCAAGATTGCGCAGCAACGCCCCCCCACCGGTCAGAACGATTCCCCGATCCACAATGTCTGCAGCTAATTCGGGAGGACACTGCTCCAACGCATCCTTAATTGTATCCACAATGATACTAACCGGCTCCAGAATGGCTTCCCTTACCTCTTCCGAATCGATTTCGATAATCTTTGGAATACCCGAGATAAGGTCTCTTCCTTTGACCTCCACAGTCCTCAACTCATTATCGGGATAGGCGCATCCAATGGCGGTTTTGATCATTTCACCTGTCCTCTCCCCGATGAGGAGACTGTATTTTCTTTTCATGCTTTGAACGATTGCATCATCCATTTTGTCGCCGGCAACACGAACTGAACGAGAATAAACAATCCCTGAAAGAGAGATAACCGCAACTTCCGTTGTGCCTCCTCCTATATCAACAATCATTGAGCTGATCGGCTCTTTAATGGGAAGCCCTGCCCCAATTGCCGCCGCCATGGGTTCTTCAATCAGATAGACTTCTCTTGCGCCTGCCGATTCTGCTGTTTCTTTAACAGCCCTCTTTTCAACCTGAGTAATACCGGAGGGAATCGAAATAATAATTCTGGGCCTTACCAAAGTCCTGCGATTATGTACGCGCATTATAAAATGACGAAGCATGGCTTCGGTAATTTCAAAATCGGCGATAACCCCCTCTCGCATAGGCCTGATAGCTACGATATTACCAGGTGTCCTTCCAAGCATGCGCTTGGCATCTGCGCCCACGGCCAGCACTTTTTGTACTCCGCGCACATCCTTATGAACAGCGACTACGGAAGGTTCGCTTAAAACGATTCCTTTACCTTTTACATAGACAAGCGTATTCGCCGTTCCAAGATCTATCGCCAGATCATTGGAAAATTTCCCAAGAATAAAATCAAATAACAATTTTTCGTCCTCCCATTTATGCGGATTACCCGGCCGAACCGAATAAGTCAACTTTTATACAATATTTGCATGATCTTATCAATTACTTTTTCTGATGAATCCAGGGGTTAAAACTTAAAAAACTCAATCTTAAAAAAGAGTTGCATTTTATGTGGTGTTATAATAGTAACTACCGTTCGAATCATAAATCATATAAACAGGATTGGTTTGTTGTAACTTTCGCAATGGAATCGGCCTATGGCTGTTTAAAAAATCGTATTTTCAAGAGGGAATAAGATGCTTGAGCTCATGAGAAAACACGCAAAAAGCTGGATGATGAAAGTCATCCTTGGCTTGATAATTGTTGTCTTCATCTTCTACTTCGGTTCCACCAGCGGAGATAGAGGTGCTGAGGCCATTGTTAAGATTAATGGAAAAACAATCAGCTACGCCGACTTTCATAAAAAATATTCAAATCTTTACGATACCTATCGTCAGTATTTTGGGGGAAATCTGCCCGAAGAATTTTTGAAGAAACTCGACCTTAAACAACAGACCCTGGATAGTCTCATTAATGAAGTTATTATAGTGAACAAAGCCACTGAACTTGGCATCACGGCTGATGATGATGAAGTCAGGAATTCAATTATGCAGTATCCGGCATTTCAAAGAGACGGTGCCTTTGATGAGAGGCTCTATCAACAGGTGCTCCGTCATAACAAATTGACACCGGAGGACTTCGAAAAGAATCAGAAACAGGCGATCGTTGCTTCTAAATTGGAAGCGCTGATCAAAGGTGGGGCACAAGTATCGGATCAGGAGCTTTTTGATATCTATTCACTCCAGAATGGGAAAATAAATGTCGATTTTCTCAGGATTTCTTCAAAAGATCTTGCGGGGTCCATAAAACCTTCCAATGCGGAACTGGATAAATTTCTCAAGGACAATGGCGAAATGTTCAGGGTTCCGGAAAAAATGCAGGCCAAATACATATTCTTTGCCAGTGAGGCATATGCCCTATCAGTGCACGTATCCGATAATGAAGTGAGTGAAACTTTCAGCCTTCATAAAGCCCAATACGAAAAAAGCGGCAACAAGGCATTAACAGCCGATCTCAAAACAAAAATTGCAAATGAAATAAGATTGGCTAAGGCTATGGAAATTGCCTTTCAAGAAGTCAAAAAAGCCCGCGATGTAGTTTATCAGTATGATAACTTTGAAGAGCATGCAAAAAAGAATAATCTCCAGGTCCATTCAACGGAGTATTTTCCGGTAAATCAACCACCTGCTGAGTTTTCGCAAATTAAAGACATCCGGAAGCATCTTGCGGATCTCAAAAAAGGCGAGCTCGGCCCGATCTTGTCCGTTCCCAAAGGGTATTTTCTCCTGAAAATCTCAGATACAAGATCCTCTTATATTCCCAAACTGGATGATATCAGAGCAGAGGTGAGCCAGAAATATATCGAGAAAGAATCCCGTATTCTCGCCGGCAAAGAATCTGAAAAGATGCTGGAGAATTTGAAAAAGGGCCAGGATTATAAAAAAGCTCAGGCAAAGAATATCCAATGGAATGAAACGGGATACTTTGTGCCTGGAATCAACATACCCAAGATAGGAAGCTCTAAAGAATTAGCTCTGGCGCTTTATCAGCTCTCTGATAAAAGGCCATACCCTGATAAAGCATTCATGATTAACGGCGATTACATCATCGTTCGCCTAAAAGGAAGGGCTGCTGTCGATAGGAAGGATTTCGAAGCCAACAAAACAGGTTTAAAGACGAGTTATCTCAAAATGAAAGAGACTGCTTATTTTCAATCCTGGCTTTCCGGGCAGAAGGAAGCACTTCTGAAGAAAGGCGATTTGAAAATTTATAAGCAACCCTCTGAGCTGTAATGATATGCTATAATCTCAATCTGCTTTCAGGCATGCATTCTTACGTGCTTGAGTGTGTTCAGATTGTTAGTCACTCAGTTATATATAAGCAATCTTGATATTAGAGCTATGTCGTTCAGAAAGCAATCAGCTCAGATTTCATTCTCATCCTTCATTCCCCAGATTCGCGAAAAAGTGGACCCTTTCTTTCAGGCTGCTCTCCAAACCCGGCATTTCATCAAAATCCGACCAGTTCTTAAAAGGACCATGTTTTTCACGGTAACTTAAGATTGCATTTATATCCTCTTCTTTCACCCCCGGTATTCGCGAGAATTCTTTTAGATCAGCCCTGTTAATATCAATTTCCCCACGCCTGAGAACCATATTGAGGCACCTCCGTTCATTTGAAATCATAATAATCATTCCTGCTTGAGTTCACCATCAGGGAGATCCTGATTTCGCCTTTTCCTTTGAGAGGCAATTCAGATATCCTGATTAGATTAGAACGGAAACTTACAATCGCAGAGAAACTCTGAATAGACGAAATTAGAATTTGCAGCACCATAAAAAAAGAGGTTGCGCGTTATCGGCGACAACCTCTTGAATTCTTTGGTGGAGCTGAGGAGGATCGAACTCCTGACCTCTTGAATGCCATTCAAGCGCTCTCCCA
>DHHG01000316.1 GCA_002403175.1 Syntrophaceae bacterium UBA4778
GCAAGATGGTTTAGGCGTGCCGCAAATGGGCACTTCTTGGGTACTTCTGCAGACAAGCTATGATGAACGCTTCATAGGTTAAAAAATGTTTATGTAAAAGCGTAGCATCGGTCAAACCACAGGGCAATAAAAAAAGTAAAAGGTAATCACATTTTTTCAGAATAGTTTCCCAAACGGCGTAGCATCATGGTAAGGTATGGGATCAGGTCCGATCCTTATCCGCACGGGGGAATCATGTCGGCATGGCTCTCGATCCTGCAAGGCGTTACTCTGCTTCCTGTTGCTGCCGGTACGTTGTATGCCGGCCTGAGCGTTTTCACATTCCGGCGGTTCCATATCCGTGCCGCAAAACAAACTTCCGTTTCCGATCGGCCATGGCCCGCCGTTACCATATTGAAGCCGGTCTGCGGACTGGAGAAGAATCTGGAAATCAATTTGACGAGCGCCTGCACTCAGGATTATCCCGATTTCCAGGTCATATTTTCAGTTCATGATTCAGATGACGCAGCGTTGCCCATTCTGAAAAAAATAAAGGAAAGATTTCCGGATAGAACATCCCTGGTCATTGCCGATCACCGATTCGGCCCCAACCGCAAGATCAATAACCTGACTGCCGCTTTGCCCCTGGCCCGGAATCCCTATATCGTAATCAGCGACAGCGATATCCGTCTGATGCCGGACTACCTGAAACACATCATCGCCCCCCTTTCAGATCCGCAGGTCGCCTTCGCCTGCACCCTGTATAAGGCAGTATCCGCCGATAGATGGTTTGAAAAACTCGAAGCGCTGACTCTCAACGCCGATTTCGTACCCAGCGTCGTTTTCGCATACATGACAGGCGCCTCTCCGTTCTGCCTCGGGGCATCCGTCGCCTTTCGAAAAGAAGATCTCTACAAGACAGGAGGATTCGAGGCCCTGGCCGGCTATCTTGCCGAGGATTATGAGCTGGGCCGAAGATTGCTGAAGATTCGTAAGCGTATCATCCTTTTGCCTGAAGCGGTCGATACGGTGGTCGATCTAAAAGATTTTTCTCAGTGGTGGACACATCAGGTAACCTGGGATCAAAAGACCAGGGCCGCCCAGCCATCCGGATTCATGGCCACCCTGCTCACCAGGCTTGTCCCTTTCGCAATCCTCTTTTTCCTCCTGAGAAAAGGAGATGAAACCGGTCTCACGATTCTTGTTGCCGCCCTTTTCATCAGGATGATCACGGTTGCCGCAAATGTCTCCTGGGGGCTGAAGAGCGCAATAGGATGGAAAGAGCTCCTGCTACTGCCGGTTAGAGATATCGCCGCTTTCTTCTCATGGGGCATTGCCATGGTGAAAGGAACCGTAAACTGGCGGGGTATAGATTACAGGCTCAGACGGGATGGCCATTTGGAAGATTTCGACCAGGCCCGCGAAAGCTGTGACGAAATATGAATCGTAAGCTCATCATAACGGCTGACGATTTCGGAATCTCCGAAAAGGTGAACCGCGCGATTGAAAAGGCGCATCAGTCCGGCATTCTCCATACAGCCAGCCTGATGCCCGGTGGGAATGCCTTTCAGGACGCGCTGGAAAGAGCCCGTCGGTTGCCGGCACTTCGGATCGGACTCCACCTGGCCCTCGTCGATGCGCATCCCGTACTAACGCCAGAGGCGATTCCCGACCTGGTCGATGCTCAGGGAAGGCTCGCTTCCGATCTTGTCCGGGCGGGATTTTCTTTCTTTTTCAAGATGGATATTCGAAGACAGCTTGCCGGTGAGATACGCGCGCAGTTTGAGGCTTTTCAGAAAACCGGGCTGGTTCTGGATCACGTAAACAGCCATCATCACATGCACCTGCATCCCACGATAAACGAACTAATGATCCGCATCGGCGTGCAATACGGGATGAAGGCCGTACGGTATCCCCGTGAACCGGTACTGAGTCATTTCCGGGATCGGTTCCTTTTGCTGCCCTGGCTGAACCTCCTCAGGAATCGACTCGCGAAAGCCGGCATCCGGTCCAACGATGCTGTTTTCGGGATAAGTGAAAGCGGTAGAATGAGCCTGGACAGGACAGTGGATTTCATCCGCCATCTGCCGCCCGGAGTAACGGAGATTTTTTTTCACCCCGGAGCTGCGAATCAAAAATCGGATACAATGGATTCCGCCAAAGATGGTGATCTGGCTATTCTGCTCCACCCCGCCCTGCGGCAGGCAATCGAGGCCTCCGAAGCAGAACAGATCAGCTTTGAAGATCTGTGAGGCAGGCTTTTCTTTCAGACCTGAACCCGAGGAATTCTCTCGCTTCCCGATACAGACGGCGCCTCTCTCCACTGTTCCAGATTGCCTTCCGGACAATGCGAAAGATGATTCTTGGCCGGAAGTAATAACGGGAATAGAAATCAGATACCGCCTGGATAATTTCTTTTCCGCTTAAATCCGAGTACTGGATATTGGGAAGCTGGCGTCCGCTTTCATCGGCCATATTCGAAGTGGTCAAAATACCCTTTTCCTGGAGATAGCGATAAAATCTGGTTCCCGGATAGGGATGCGAAATAGAAACCTGGATTGTTTCCGGATCGAGCTGCATGGCAAAGCGGATCGACCTTTCGACCGTCTCCCGCGTTTCTCCGGGATGCCCTATCTGGAAGTCGCCGTGGACGGCGATTCCCAACCGCTTGCAGTGCTTCATAAATTCTAGCGCCTGCTCCGTTGTCGCACCCTTGCGAATAGTTTTCAGGATCTCCGGGTCACCCGATTCGAAGCCGACCACCAGCAATCGACAACCGGCATCTTTCATAATGCGGAGCGTGTCGTAATCGATTGTTACCCTGGAGTTACACGACCAGGTGATTTTCAATGGCTTCAATGCGGCGCACATCTCAACAACGCGGGAACTCTTCCAGGTAAAGGTGTCATCATCGAAAAATATCTCCCGTGCCTGCGGGAACAGCTCCCGTGCCCTCCTGACCTCGGCGATGACATTTTCCACACTGCGCAATCTCCAGCGGTGTCCGCTCATGGCCTGCGGCCAAAGGCAGAATGTACACTGTGCCGGACACCCTCGGGACGTATAGAATGAGACATAGGGATGAAGGATGAAAGGAATGCTGTAACGTTGCCATTCGAGATCGCGCCGGTAAACATCCGTTACGAAGGGGAGTTGATCGAGGTTCTCGATCAAGGGACGGTCCGGGTTGTGAACAACCCGCCCATTTTTGCGAAAGCTGATTCCTGCAATACCGTCTATTTTTTTCCCCTGAGCAAACTCCGCAATCGCATAATCGAATTCCTTTCGGGCTAGGAAGTCGATTGCGGGAGAGGCATTCAGGCTTTCCTGGGGCAGAACGGTGACATGCGGCCCGACAAAGGCGATCTTGAGATCGGGATGTTTCGATTTGATCATCTCAGCCAGACGAACATCGTTTTGAAATCCCGGCGTACTGGTGAAGATAACAACAAATTCATACTGTCCCGCGATTCGCACCGTTTCATCGGGGGTGATGTCGTGAGACGGAGCATCGAGGAGGCGGCTTTCTTTAATCAGGCCCGCCGGATACGCAAGCCAGGTGGGATACCAGTAAGATGTGACCTCACGCGTTGCCGGATAGCGGGCGCCTGCGCCGCCGTCGAATTTATCGAAAGATGGAGGATTCAGAAGCAGTGTTTTCAATTCGAACTCCTGATTTGAGAATCAAAGGATTTCGGAACGAAAACATCATACAGCAAAAGGAGCGATTTGGCTTTACGCCAAAGGATGAATTCGTGCTTCGATATTTCTCAGATCCGGATCGCGTCTCCTCCAATCAAACCACAGATTGTCGCGCTCCTTTTGCGATATGATTAGCTTACGAAAATATGCGCAACGCTCATAGGAATTTATTCTGATAGAGTGTTTGAAGGGGAAAGGCTGAAGGCTTTCATATGTTGCAGAATTTGAATTATTCCTTCAGATGATCCCACGCCTTCGCTTCGAGCGGTTTCGTTGTGCCGTCGGAAAGCATCAACTGACGGCCTTCGGAGGCTGGCAGAATCTCACCGATAATCGCAACCGGGGTTTTCGTTTCCTTCATTATCTGTCGGGCCAGTTCATCAGCATGTTCCGGAGGGGCCGTGAAGAGGAGTTCATAATCCTCTCCGCCGAATATCGAGAAATGCCATTCATTGCCGTGCACTTTCCGGGAGAGGATACGGTTCTCAGCACTCACGGGTAGTTTGTCTGCGAATATCCGCACGCCGACATCGCTGCGCTCGCAGATATGCCCGAGATCTCCGGCGAGACCGTCACTGATATCCAGCATGGCGGTTGCTTTCCGCAATGATGCGATCAGCCGTCCTTCCCTTAACCGCGGAGTCGGCCGGTTGAAACGCTGTGATACCAGCCGGGCATACTCATCCTCCGTCGCCAGATTGGGATCAAGACACATGGCAACACCCGCTGCCGCATCTCCCAGCGTTCCCGTGACCAGCACCCGATCCCCCGGATGCGCTCCCGAACGTAGAAGCACTTCCTGTTGCGGCGCCTCACCCATCAGAAAGATGTCTATAAAAAATCCCAGGCGCGAGCCCGAGATGTTCCCTCCGATAATGCCGGTCCCCGATGCCTCCGCCTCGGCCCGCAGACCCGCATAGAGCTCGTCAATAAATGCTACTGAAAGATCTTTCGGCAAGCCCAATGAAATCAATGCAAAGCGAGGACTTCCGCCTGTGGCCGCAATATCGCTCAGGTTGATAGCCAGCGCCTTGTGGCCGAGATCGCGGTAGTTAACAGTGTCGCGCAGAAAATGAGATCCCTCCATCTGAACATCGCAGGTAACCAGCCAGACCTTATCGCCGTTACCGCGCAGGACGGCAACATCATCCCCGATCCCCTCGATCACACCGGGCACCTCCCCCGGCAGCATCGTCCGGATACGATCAATCAGTCCAAATTCACCAAGCTCAGATACTTTCATGCTCACGTCTCACATTCCTTTTCTGATAGAAGTGTGTCCAGAGGGCTCCTTGGCGCATTGGACATGTTGCGGATGCATAGGTATAGATCATTGTGGTTTCGATATTCTTGTTCCCAGCAGTTCCTGAATGTCTGTTGAACATTGTCTTAACCGTGTCGCCCTTAATTAAGAAAATCAGGATAGATGGAAGATGTATAAGCTGTCAATAAAATGATTTATTGCTTTATTGATTCAGTGAGGGTTGAACAATCAAAACACAACGTTTAAACAGCCGCTGCACCCGAAAGCGGCCTGCTGGGCCGCTCCGGGTGAGCTTTTCGTTGTACGCAAACAATAAATAGATGAGCGACCAGCGAAGGTGGTCTCTTGAAAGTCTTATGGCAAATAGAAGATAGCGACATAGAGAAAGTCCAAAGGTTCTACGACCGCCCAAAAGACAGTGCTTTTGTCCTGAACCGCATTGACCGAAACGTTAACAAGTATCTTCCTCCGTTTTCAAATGGGGAAATATGGGACGCTGTTTACTTATTAATAATTGGGAGAGGGAAAGTTTAAAAGTAAACAGCGTCCTCCACCCTATCCGCACATGAAATCATGCGTTTCCAAGGAATAGAAGAGCCAGGCAACCGCGAATAGATGCACCGGGTGCATTGCGTCATATCATCATCAGGGGGATTGAACGAAAGCAGATATTCAAAAGGCGATAACGATCAGGATCACTTTATCATTCGACTTGGTATCGATTTAAAAAAGAGTTCGACAATATGTTTTGCATGGTCGCACAGCAATGGAAGGGTTTGCTAATTCCAGTCATGCTCCTCAAAAAACAGTAAAAATGAACTGTGTGTCAGTTTAATTTACAAATCATCTCAAAAGCAATCCTTAATGTAATTCTAACCGGTTATGCTACTTTGTCTAATTCTACCTGTCTGTTTTTTTTACAAAACCACTTCACAATGCACAAACAAGATATTTAATGATCACAGAATATCAAACAGTTATATCTTATGGCGTATAAATTGCTATAGGACGAAGCATTTTTTTAATTAAATTAGGAGGGGAAATGTTTAAAAAAATTCGGAACGTTTTATTTTTAGGATTATTTTTTTTAACAGTTAGCACGAATGCCGTAGCAAATATCTCCACGAGTTTCTCACCTGCAGTACCCACGATAAATGAAGGAGAAGCAGTCAATTTGGTTCTGAATCTATACATTAATGACACATATGGGTCATTCACCGGAGGATCTGTCACATTCAGAGGGGGAACCATCTATAATGATTGGATTCCTCAATCTGTTAATGTCAGTCCAGGGGGATCTCCGGAAACCCTAACATCAAGGTCTATGTATTATTACGATGAAGGATCTTATACGGGTTCTGCTACTGGGAATGCCACTGCTTCCGTTGGGAATTATGTGTGGGTTCAAAGCGGCTATACGAGATCTTACTCATGCGGTTTTTTTTCCACATGTCATACTTACGTGGATACTTCCCATTATGAGCTTCAATGGTCAAGCATCTCTACAGAGATAAATAAATCTGCCAGTATCACTGTATTAAATGTGGCCCCAACCATAACGAATGTGCAATATGATCCTTATTCGACAATCGGTAAGGATTTTAACTTCTCGGCAACAGGGCAAGATCCTGGTATATATGATGTGCTCACTTTTTCCTGGGATTTGGATCAGGACGGTATTTATGATGATTTTATCGGCCAGGCTGGATCATACAGGTTTTCCACGGCTGGCTCCCACACTATTGGCTTACAATTATCCGATGGGGATGGTGGGTTTGATTATCGCTCTTTCGAATTTCTTGTCAATGATCCAGTTTCAGCCCCGGAACCTACCACCATGCTGCTCCTTGGCCTTGGCTTGATGGGACTCGCGGGAACGAGGAGAAAACTTAAGAACTAACAAAAGATACAACCAGTTTGTTTGTAGAAAGGCAACGTCAACGGACTCTGACACTGAAGCTAAATTTTTCAGGAGGAAAAAATGAAAAAGAGAATGATCTGGGTTTTCATGTTGATGGCCATATGTATGCTTCTCCCCTTAAGCGGATATTGTGCAGAGACTGTGCATTTATATCTCAAGGCGAACGGGCAGGATATCAAGGGAGAAAGCACAGTGACCAGTTTAGGACGCGAAAATTCAATCCAGTGCCTCTATTATGAACAGGGTGTCACGATGTCCACCGACGCTCGTACCGGGATGGCCTCAGGACGCCGAAGCTATACTCCGATTCTCATTCGCAAGCGCATCGATAAGGCCTCACCCCTTCTTTACAGGGCTCTTGTAAACAATCAAAAGGTAGATGGCTTCTTCAGGTTCTTCCGTCCAAACCCGGCTGGTGATGGCACCACCGAGCAATTCTATACCGTTGATTTCAAAAATGCCCGGATTGCCTCTATCAAACAAATTTCGCCTGATGTGGTGAAACCAACCAGTGCAACAGAACCACCCGTTGAAGAGGTCACCATTATGTTCCAAACAATAACCTGGACCTATATCAATGGCGGGATCACCGCAACGGATTCTTTTAAATAGGATAGGTAAACTGTCAGACAATAAATGAAAAGCCCGCTTCGGCGGGCTTTCTTTTTTTCTATTTGAAGGCTTACTGCAGCAAAATTTTCCCTGAGCATAAAAAAGAATTTTCCGGAAGGAACAAGATTCCTTGCTTGAGGATATTTAAAGATCATGTAGGACAATTTTTATGGCCATGTCGCCTTGTAGAAATAACCAATAAAAATATTGAGTACGTTTTTTCACGTTCATGAACGTTTTCATGAAAACATCCAATTTAATTATTCAAATAATTACAAAAAATCCCGAGACAAACGACCAAAAAACTGATAAAAATATGCCGCCATGTTGAAATTTGTAATTCGTTGTTAATTGTTCCATGCGAAAGTACATTTTCAACAGTTTTCGTGAATTGACTTTGATTTTCAGCAAAAACAATCGAATAGATTCCGAATCTCTCTTTTCAATACTCATTTTTTACTTGACCAAAAATGAAAGTTCCATTAATTACTACCAAATTAGTAGAGTTAATAGTATTTGGAGTTCCTTTGAAATTATCGACAGGAAATTTAATAGGAACCTCACAATGATTTCGTGGGGACATGAGCGGAATCAGGCACATTAAGAATAAACAGCAACAGCGTTCCTTGCAATGCTACGTTCTGTCATTAGATGAGCAGAATCCCTCTTAGGGGCGCCACCGTAATAAACAGTGGTGCTTCGGGTGTTCTCCTTCCAATTTATTGGCAATATTTGGACCAAAGCATAGGGACTGCTGTTAATTAACTTACAAATCTATAGCGTTTGGCTTTTGGTTTAATCTGTGGAGCGATTGGAACAGGAAGTACATATGCGGCACAATACAGCTATAGGCAGAAACACGGCATCACTTTCAATCGTGACAAGAATATTTGCCTTGTTGGCATACGCGTTATTCTGCTTTGGCTCATATGATTCTTATACAGCTTTTTAAAAGCACCTGTCCAAAATGAATTTTAAACATAAAATTCACATGACCCTTCATTCTCTGGGCTAGACGGGCCAAGACCCGCTGACTCGCGAGTTCAAACGTTATGCAATTATCTAGAAAGGATCATCAATGTTTGATCAATTAATTGCAGTCGGACAGTTATTAGTGTCTGGACTATCAAGTTTTCCTATTCATCCAAATCAAAAGAGAACTATTGGAAGAGAACTGTGTTCACTCTATCATGACCTTATTCACCTATATGGAAATGGAAATACAATTCTTGACTTGTTTACGGAGTATAATAGTGGGAGAGAGGTAAACTTTGATGAAATAAAATCTTTGTTGTTAGAGCAACACGTTTTAATCCCACGTTTATTGCATTTTTTTGAAAATAAAGAGATTCAAACTGTTCTGTCCATAAAATCCCTGGATATAAGACCTTTCCAATTCTTATTATTTGAAAAGGGATCTAGAGTTAAATTCTACCTTGATGAAATTAGTGAGAAAGAAAGGCGCATGTCTTATGGGACCAATATGGACTGGCTCCGTCCGATGGCAAGGGTAGATTTACCAAAGCAAAGCTCAATTAAAAATTCAAGAAAACTATTAGATCAAGTTGGTACCATTATTGAAGATTTGAGAAGATTCATCATAGAGAATTTTGAGATTGATGAAATAATCTGAGTAACATAACCAGATAATGTCGCGGACAATCGAACTGAATCTCCCCTTGCTGCCGCATGCGGGCAAAGAGTTGTCCTTGAAGCGCGTGAGTAAAAATCTCGATCAGTCTGTTACCATGTGCGCCTCAAGCTTTTCTCTAACATCCGGGGGAATTGGTTTCGTCTTTTTCTTGCCGTAATCGAAATGGATGAAGGTCGGTGTTCCTTTTGCACAGAGCTTGCGACTCTGGTAGATCTTTTGATCCAGCACGAAACTGGTGTTGCCGATTTTCTTAACCCCTGTCATGACCTCGACATCTTCACCCAGAAATATTTCGTGCATGAAATCGATGTGAATGCTTTTCATAATCAGTATTGCCTCACCCCTAATATCCGGCGTGAATATCCGGATGATCTCGAGAAATCCTTCCTCCAGCCAGATGGGAATAACGTGGTGACCAATATGCCGTGCCCCGTTCACTTCCGATATCCGGGGTGTCAGTATTTTTTTATACATTGATGTTCCTTTGGTGAAAATAAAGTTTGCTATTTTCAGTTTTCATAGCATCATTGGGAGACGAGCGCTATTTCTTTTCATGAATGCCTCACAGGGTTTGTAGGGAACGTTGTTACACTTTTTTTGCTCATCGAACAGGATGCTGCATCCCGATCTCGATAAATCATGAGAAGATTCTGACCCGATAAGATTCTAAATTGACGTAGGTTCTTGAAAGAGGTAAACAATTTTTACTACATGCTCAACTGGACACGGGATTTTTGATTTGAACAAATTGCCGGATAATGGCTTAGCTTTTTCAAACGGAACTTGCCAGAATTCTTAAGCAGCATCCCTGCTTTGATATGCGGTTGTCAGGGGAGAGAGGATCGCCTACGAAACAAATTAAGCTCGCCCCTGGGATAATTAGAATCTTGAGTCGCCCCTATGAAAGTTGTTCGCAAAACTACCGAATCAGATCGTGAGATATGCATCGAAACTCTGGTACATGCATTTAATGATGACCCTGTCATTAACTGGTTTGTGCGGCAAGACAGAAAGCGTGATACAGCACTTGAACTTTTTTTCCAAATAGCCTTTGACAGGTTAACGTTCCCCTTTGGTGAGGCTTACATAGCTGGTGATGGCGAAGGGGTCGCTTTATGGACCCCACCAGGGAAGTGGCAGCTTTCTTTTACAGATCAGCTATGGCTCATACCTGATTATATTAAAGCCTTTAAAGCTACCAGGTTACATACGGTAGTCCCGCGTATTCAAAATTTACAAAATTTACATCCTTCATTTCCGCATTATTATCTTTTTGCTGCGGGTGTAACCCCTTCAGCACAGGGGTGCGGTATTGGCAGGGCAATGTTACAGCATGTTCTTGCTGAATGTGATGGGAAAGGGCTCCCTGCTTATCTGGAGGCTACTACCAGGAGGAACAGGGATTTGTATGAAAGGCTTGGATTTAGATCAACCAGGGAGTTTCCGTTGGGGAAAAATGGACCGACCCTTTGGCTTATGCTGCGCGATCCCAGGCGGCTTAAGATTATGTGAGTTATATTTAAATCTGAGTAAGGGTACGCAGCATCCCATTTAATCCCAAAGAAGGGGATCACGAAGAAATGAAAAGGGAACAGAAGCATTTCAAATATTCCGGCCAATGTATCTTCCCTCAACCCCGGAAGCATTGATTTCCACCAAAAAAACGGATTCATAGAATGCGGGCAGTTTAAGAATGTCGTGAAGAAAAAGGGACAGGAGTTTGATACGGTTTGGATGCAAAAAAAGGCTCTAACCGGTCCAAGCTGAAATCATTCGGTTTCAGGATTGTTAGCCTTTAAGGTGAGCTGCCGAAACTGAAGGTCAGAAATGAAAATCATAGGGGTCATTATGAGAATTCAGGATCTTAGTGAGAGTATTAGAAAACACTGGGCTGTCGCGATTGCAGTCTGCATTCTCGTGGTTCCGTCGGTATGGTTGGCAATGGATTATCTATATCGATGCCGCCTTGACGAGAAAGACGCGAAGATTCGCATCCTTGAGGGAAAAACCCGGTTTAGCAAGACAGATAACGGAGTAGAGCCGCAGCAAATGAGATCGGAATCGATCCCGCCCCCCGCTGTTGCTTCATACAAAATCCCAGGTAGAAGGTCCATTGAAGGCAAGCTCGGGTCCTCCGCTGATTCAAGTTCCGGTTGGCTCGATCTTTTTGCGGTCACAGATTTTGGAGCGGGAGACCGGCTTCGGCTTAGAATTGGAGGAACCGCAGAGAGAATCGTCGTACGGCTTTTGCCCAAAGCTTCATCCCCTGATGACCCTGTCGGGATTGTAGGTACATCAGTTATCGTACCGCAAGACCGCATCGTTGAAATAGCAGTCCAGGAGGATCGAAAAAGTATCGTTCAGATATCTGTGCACGGAGGACCGAGGCCCTGGAATAAATTCTCACTCGGCAGCGGAAATGGTGCTGCCACCCTTGAGGGGGGGGAAATATTGAGATAAAAAGAAAAAGAGATTGGGGATGCGACATCGTGAATATAAAATGTACACGGCCTTGAAAAAATGGCGGGGAATTTTCGATTCTTGATTTGCTACTGCATTGCAGCCCAGATGATAGCACCGCCAAGCAGCATAGTAACGAGACCCCAAAGCCGCAAAACCGTATCCGATCTTTTGACCCACCAGGTCGCGAATGCCTTGGAACGTTCAAGACCAAGGACCGGCACCAGTATTCCGCCTAAAATAAAAAGGAATCCAAGAACCCTGACAAACAAGGGCAAATGCGTTTCAGGGGCGGAATATAGAAAAATCAATCCGATCAGAATACGGAATATTGAGGCGGAGATGATCCTTTTACTGGTGAGAGTAGTTAAGAACCACTTAAACTTATCCGGCGTGAGAAAAACAAGTAATCCTATCCCAAAGAAAAAGAAACCTATAAAGGCAACAATGATCAGCACAGAATTCTCCTTCCCTCGACAGATTTATCCTAAAAGATCCAGCATTCAGGACTGAGTCTTCTTGCAAACCTTTATTATTAAATCATAGTGAACATATATGGAAATGGCAATCATTACAACGATGAGCATCCGTGTGGATGCTAAGTGTATAAACCAAGCAAACATATTTAGTGTAGCAACGGTTCTATTTATAGCCACCGTAAGCTCCCCTGTCAAGCAGA
>DHHG01000015.1 GCA_002403175.1 Syntrophaceae bacterium UBA4778
ACCTTTAATACCAGGATTTGTCGAACCCAACGATTGAACCGCTTTAGTCTGATTTATGATGTCGAGCGCAGGTTGAAGGAATCTGGAATGTCCGGTCATTTCGCAATAACGAAGCCACACAATTGCGATCTGGAGATTGCCCGTTACACATGAATACCTATTGCTAGATTTCCAGTTCTCATCATAAGTTGCATAGAGTGGGAATCTTCTTCCATCCATTTTTGCCTTTTTATAACATTCAAACAGATTTTCCAGGGCGATAGATAGGACACGCCTGATTTCTTTCTGCATTCTTTTGTTCAGATATGGTGAAGACTCCAATAAACCTTGAAGTGTATACGCAATCGTATGGGTTAACGGTTCTTCAGAGTCTTTAAAGCCCATATGTTTGAACCACCCTTTTTCATTTGACTGCATCAATGTCCAATTAATATTCTTCATTGCACAATGAAGGTATTCTTTTTTATGTGTGAATGAAAATAGCTTCAGCATCGCCCAGGATACAAGCGTGTTATACGAATGGACCTTATTAGCATACGTATGCTTACTCCATTTCCCATCTTCATCCTGAATACTGCATAACCAGTTGCATGCCTCACGAGATGCCTGAATATACTTTTCCTTTCCGGTTATCTCATGCAAATCCATCCACCCATGAATCACCTGTCCAGTATTGAAGACAATCGGATAGGCATTTATCCCCACGCCTCCCCTTACAGCTCCTGAATCCAGTTGAATTCTAATTTCCCAATCTGCCATACGAATAATTCGATTCAGAACCTCCGTTTCACCGCTATACCGAAAATAATCAGTCAGGGTCGATATTATATACCCGGTTGTTTCCGGATACGGCGGCAACCATCCTCCGTAAAAAGGATAGTACCCGCCTGAGACTCCCCCGCAGTTAGCGGAATCCTGAGCCCTGCAGATCCAACGCACAGCCTCCTTTAGATGGACTGAGTCGGTATCCTGTTTATGCTGCTTCTTCAGGAAATTATGAACAATAATCTCAAAATGGGATTTATCTTTAAAGGACTGAATCACTTTTCTTGCGTCCGGCATATGTTCCTCCGGATGTAAATTCGTTTCTCTTAGGCAGTAATTTTTTTTCTCAGCATAATGGAAAGGGAGCGCAGCAGGCTTTCATCAAATATCCATATATACGCCAGATAAGATGATAACCCAAACAGGATCGAAAGCATCAACCGCAGAATAATTTCATCTGGCTGGATCTGACTCATAATACGTTGGGCCGTCAGCGTCACAACAGACATAATGAAGGCGCCGAGTATCGGATGCAGGACAGTCCTCGCGTACTCTGCAACCCCGATTCCAATCATCCGAATTGTGATTAGTGTCCAAACCAAAGCAATCAGCACGTATGTTGTGAACCATGGAATCAGTACGGCCTGGAATCCATATTGAACGGCATAATAGAACGATAGTGGAACAAGGAGAGCCGCAGCTGAATGATAATACAATGTATGTCTCGGCTTTCCGAGGGCATTATGGGCAAAACCGTTCAATGCATTCAAGGATACGAAAATCTGAGCCAGGCAAAGATATCGAAAAAGCTGGGCGGCCGACATCCATTTATCTGTAAATACCAAAGGAACGAGATCACCTCCGATCAGATACCCGCATGTAAACAAAGGGATGATAATAGAAGCAGTAATCCGGATGGTACTCAAGAAGAAAGATCGGAATTCATGCATTCTGTTCTGAAGAACAGATAGGGCCGGAAAAGCTATCTGATTTATCATGACCGTGATCTTTTCCGTTGGAATCTGAGCCAACTGAAGAGCAAAAGAATAATAACCCAGAATTTGTGTTGTCCAGGCTCTTGCTGCAAAAAATTTATCGGATTTTTCAGTGCCATAGAACAATGTACCTTGAAACACGATGATCAGTCCAAAGCGAAGGTACTCACGTATCTCTTGAAATGAAAAATGGAATTCCGGAACCCATTTTTCCTGTGTCAGATACAGAACCGTTTGTGCTATTCCCAGAATGATTGCCCCCCCAATCAATGTCCATGCCCCCGCTCCGTTCAAAGCCAAAAGGATCATACCGATCCCAGAAATCAGAACGGATATTATTTCGACTATCCCAATTTTAATGAATTCAAGTTTTCTTTTCAGAATGTTCAAAGGGACAATTTGCAGCCCCTGAAGGATGAAGAGAAACCCAACTGCCCTGGTGAGCGGAATGATTTTCGGTTCATAGAATATACGGCTTGACAGTTCTGCGATTCCGAAACAACTCACGGCAAGGCAGAGGCTAATGAAAAATGAAAACCAGAATACAGATGATAATTCTTTTCTATTGATATCTGCCCTTTGAATGATAGCAGCACCCAGGCCCAGTTCACTGAACCGCATTGCATACCCTGAAATAATCGTTGACATCTCCATCAGACCGTAATCACCGGGCTGAAGTAGCCTGGCGATAAATATTGTGGCCGTCCAGGAGAATATCTGGGATATGATTTTACAAAGTGCGAACCACGATGAGATTACAGCAATTCTGCTTTTGAATGCCGTCCACGAAAACTCGGTTTCGGTCGTACTCTCGTTTTGGGCCGTATGAAACGGAGCTACCTGGCTT
The DNA here is from genome assembly GCA_002403175.1 of Syntrophaceae bacterium UBA4778. The sequence goes on from DHHG01000015.1 coordinate 2,608, forward strand.
GAGGAGATCCCATCCTCTTTAGCGCCTTTATTTGGCGCAGAATACTTCATAATATACCCGTTCCACTTCTCTGGCCATCTTCTCAGAGGAAAACCTCTCTCTGACGCTCCTCTGCGCAGTCCATCCGATTTGCCTCGTTCTGCGGGTATCTGCTAACAGCATCTCTATGGAATCTGCCATGGATTGAGGATCATTCATAGGTGTAAGCAATCCGGTTTCACCATGGCATATTATTTCCGGGACACCTCCTGCATTCGTTGCAATAACAGGTTTGCCGAGAGCCATGGCTTCCAGAATAACCCTTCCGAATGGCTCCGGCTTTATGGAAGCGTGGATAAATATATCTGCAGCATTCATCAGATCGGGAATATCATTCCTGAATCCTAGCATGTATACCTTGTCCGATAGTCCGTTTTCCCGGATGAACGCCTTTAATTTCCGTTCATAATGATCGGCAGTCAGAACCGTTCTTCCTATAATAAGTGCCCTCATATTTGGGTACCGATCCTTGATCCGGCTCAATGCCTGTAGAAAAACATGCTGGCCTTTCCAGGTATCGATATTCCCTATCATCGCCAGCACAGTTTCTTTATCAGAAATACCGAGCTGCCTGCGAATATCACTGGATGATTTTGCCGGCTTAAATTCCGCAAAATCCAAGCCGTTATGAATCCTGCAAGCCATCTTAGGTTTCAACTTTTGCATTTTTACCTGCAAAAGAAATGCATCACTCACGCAAATAATACAATCAATCATTTTTACCAACACACGCGTTTGAAGGCTTACAGGCGGCCTGGTGCCCCTGTCATGAGATACAATTTTAATCCCCTTTAAACGACTCGCGAGTATCCACTCATGATTGATATCGTAAGCATTATTTAAATGCACAAGATCCGGTTTAATTTTCGACAGCTTTTCAAGCACCGAAGGCAATTTCAGGATTACATAACGAATCATCCTTGGTCCAGCTTTTAGATAATCGTAGATATTCCTCTCCGCCATACTAGAAGAGGAGGAAAATGGATCGACAATTACATCTGCATATTTTCTAAATCGAGAGATCATGGCGTTTTCAGAACAAAATAGTACGATCGGTTCGTATTCTGCCTTATCCAGTTCTTTTATAAGATAGAACAAACTGAAATACGATCCGCCTATTGTACCATCCTGGTTTGTTTCAAGATACAGGATCCTTTTTCTGTCTGGTGCCTGCATTTGTAAATTCGCACTTTCATTCAGATCACAACATGAATTCATCGTAATTTGCCGTGAGTTAATGATTTTCGATTTTATATTCTCAGACTAAATAGATGTTGCAAACTCAATTTTGACAAGTGGACATATTGGCCCTATTTATTGCATGTTTGCTAATCACCTCAACGATTCTCAGAGCTGCTCCTCCATCCCATAATTCAGGAATATTATGAGACCGAATCCCGCTGATCAATATCTCCTCCACTTCTGAAATGATTCTGGTTCTATTGACGCCGACCAGCCTGTTCGTACCCTCGTCTATTGTCACAGGCCTTTCCGTATTTTCTCTTAACGTTAGACAGGGAATTCCGAGCACAGTCGTTTCCTCCTGAATTCCTCCCGAATCTGTTAAAACCAAATCTGCATTCGACATGAGCTTTAAAAAATCAAGATAGCCTTGAGGGCCCGTTACCATAATATTCTGATTTGTAAAAATATTCATTTTATTGATGCGATCTGCAGTCCTCGGATGTACAGGAAAGATAACTTTTATATTCTTTGATACATCGGATATTGCATTAAGAATATCCTTTAGTTTTTCTGGCACATCAACATTCGACGGTCGGTGCAGTGTGAGTAGAGCATAGCGCTCAGATTTACCTGATATTTTTTCAATACCCAATCGTTGCAATATATCTGATTGATCAGCTTTTAATCGATGCTGCATCAACGTATCTACCATAACATTGCCAACGAAATAGATTTTTTCTTCCTCGGTTCCTTCTGTGCGGAGATTAATGCGGGCGCTCTTTTCCGTTATAAAAAGCATATCTGAGATTGCATCCGTAAGAATGCGATTAATTTCTTCAGGCATGGAACGATCTCTGCTCCTCAGTCCTGCTTCCACATGAATGATTTGAATTCCCATTTTTTTTGCAACCAGTGCAGCCGCTATGGTAGAATTCACATCGCCGACAACAACCAGATAGTCTGGTTTTTCTTTTTCCAGAACCGGTTCTATTCTCAGCATAATTTCAGCGGTCTGCCTTGCATGCGATGAAGATCCTACACCGAGATCATAGTCCGGTTTAGGGATAGCAAGGTCATCGAAAAATAGCTTAGACATTTCCCGATCATAATGCTGTCCCGTGTGCACGATAACGGAATTCAATTGAGGATGATTCTCTTTTCTATTATGTTCCTGAATGGCACGGGATATCGGCGCCAATTTCATAAAGTTGGGCCTGGCACCTACAACACTTAGGATTTTTATGGAGTGCATTTTGGACTCTTTTCAGGGACTACTTTATTGATAAGCGGCCGCATTTTTATAAATGCGTTCATATTGATCTGCCATCACATTCAGACTGAATTTCATCCTGATTACTTCTTGAGCCTGTTTCCCAATTCTCTTTCTCATATGCTGGTCATCGAACAGTTCTTTTGCTTTCATAATCCATTTGAACGGTTCATTTAGATTGATCAGAAAACCGGATAGAGAGTCATCAATGATCTCCGGATTTCCCCCTACTTTAGATGCAAGAACGGGAATACCAGCTGCCATTGCTTCCAAGATGGTAATGGATATTCCTTCCGTAATGGAGGTCAAAACGAATATATCCATAATGGATAAAAGTTGTGGGATATCCGTTCGCTCCCCCAATAATACTACTTCATTTTGTATGTCATACTTTATGCATAGTTCCTGCAATCTCTTCCGCATGGGACCATCACCCACTGCCAACAGGGTAATAGGTAGGTTCATATTTTTTAATTCCCTGATTATCTGTAAAAGGAATTCCTGATTTTTAAGAGGTACAAGTCTCGCGATATGACCGATGATAAATCGGTCCCGACCGATTCCTACTGACTTTCGAATCTCGGATGTATTGTACTTACCGGTGTATCTGCACGGATCTATACCGTTCATGACAACCTTGAGCTCATGATTCATCATTCCTGAATCAATAATAGTTCGTTTTAGATCTTGAGAAACAGCTACAACACAAGAAATTCTCTTCATAAATAGTTTCTTGATCATATTGAGACTGCAATGAGAAGCGGTTTTCGGCTCTATTCCATGGTCCGTATGTACAATGCTGCGTATGCCGCACATACTCGCAGCTGGAAAGCCATATACGATTCCGGCATCGTTATGTGTGTGGATCAAATCGTATTTTCCTCGTTTCATAATCCGAGATAATCTCATCGGTAAAAGCAGATCGAGCCCTTCTCCCTTATTTGTCTGAAACAGAGGCACTCCATTTACTTCCGCGCTTTTGGCTAGATTACCTCTATCCGCCAGGCAGCAGATTGCCTGATCGCTTCCTTTGCGTTTCAGATAGACAGCCAGATCTACAACAACGCGCTCAAGGCCACCTGTATTTAACGAATGTACGATATGCAGAATCCGCAATTTGGCTTCCCGGTGCATGTATGTCGAGCTGGGACGACTTATATACATTCTCATTATGTAAGGGAGATGTTACAGCTAGGTTCATCGCAGCTATTGTCAGCGCCAGTAAATAAAAAAAATACCAATTATAAGCCTGGGATAAAAAAAGTCCGCAGCTAATATATGCAATTGTACCCGTCTTCAGACCTAACATAAGATTCTTCAGGCTGTCATCTTGAACTTGCTTTACCGAAATGCCGATCATGAGCAGAATGCAACCCACATAGCCGACGAGTCCCAATATGCCGGTTTCTGCAGTTATCTGTACTAATGAATTATGAGCTTCCTGCCAATTGCCGACTCCTTCGTGAGTTGCACCTTCCGATATTCTGAAATTTCCGAATCCTACGCCGATGATCGGATTTTCCAGGCATATACTGATTCCTCTCTTGAGAATTGCCCATCTTGCCAGAAGAGAGCCCTCCTGACCACTTGCTAGGGTCGACATCCTTTCCATGGAATATGGTGATAGAACTATAACCAGAATGAATATTCCAAGATACATAAGAAGTAGTTTTATTCTATTCTGTTTATCATACCAGGCGATGGACAGTCCTACTACTGCTAGACCGATCATTCCACCTCTCGAATAAGTAATGATCAATCCAGTCAAGAGAATCAGCGCTATACTGATGAATAGAAATTTCCAGTTCTGAATTTTGTAAAGTATGAAATACCCTAACGGGATGGAAATGAGCAAATGTAGTGCCATATCGTTCGGATCATGAAAAGTGCCTCGTAAACCTGCCCTATATCCTTCGATAATATATTCATGATTCAAATACCTTATAATAGCATTGACTCCAAGAATGGCCGTACTGAGTACAATGATCATGATGATCAATTTCAATTTTCTTTCATCATTAATCATCAATACGATTCCCATAAATAAGATCAGTTCCTTTAAAATCATATCTTCTATTACTTGAACACTTCCACCCGGCCACAACCCGAACGGTATGGAAACAACAATTGCGATCAAGTACAGTGCAAAATAAATCATGATCGTGTGCCTTAATTTTCCAATCACATGGTGATCGATCAGCATGAATATAGAAATAGCTATGAGAATGCCAAGAAAACGGTGAACGCCTGCAATCGGAAAGTTCGTATATATCTCTTGAGGTCGTAAATAAATTAAAATCGTAAAAAAAGATAATAGGATGAAATAAGGCAGGGTAATCCTTCTCCTTGTCTTTATCCTGAGGCGACTATCAATATTCGTGCTAATGTCACTTATATCTGCAGCCACAGATGCGTACCTCTCGATAGATGATCCGTATTACTGCCCAGATCGATCTCAGCACAAAGCTTATTAACTTGGAATTCTATTAATGAGGGAATACTGGTATGTAGTTCATAAACACATATGATTATGAATTTTGGACTATTGTTTCGTTTCCTTGTCTTTGCGATAGACTTCATCAATTCCCGAGATGACCATCCTAGCGGGCACGCCCATTACAATGCTGTATGGCGGTACATTCCTGTTAACCAGTGAATTCGCAGCAACAATAGAGCCATCCCCGATTGTAACGCCTTTCAATATGACAGATCCTGTCCCGATCCAAACATTATTTCCTATAATAACCGGTCTGATTTCACTCGTGGAGGGCGGTTCTTTCTTCATTCTACGATAAGGGCTGATCGGATGCCCATCGTTATCCTGAATACTACAGCCGCCGGCAATCAAACAGTCATCTCCAATCTCAACATATTCACCTACGTTAATAGATACTTTATAACCGAGATGTGTCCTGCTCCCAATTTTAAGCATAGGAGCTTTATTTCTAAAATTGCTTGAAAAGATATTGGAATCGATCTGAACCTCATCTCCTATTTGAATTTTCAGGTGCCCCTCTATCCAGGGTATCCCGTTTATCAATGATAGGCCCCTGCCACATTTATCGCACCTTGCCTTGAATACAGGCACATGGATCATCTTCTCAATAATAAGTGGGACAATGAATCTCCATGCGATGAGCATTTCATAAATCGGTTTGAAAATAAACTTGACCGGAACGATATCTATATAAACTATGAACAGAATAATATCCTTCAACTTCGAATAGATCCTGTTTTCTCTTTTCTTTATTTTATAAATGAATGTTTCAAATAACATAATCCTCTATTGCCGTTCCTGAGTTGTAAATTCGTATCCCTTCCGGAATTTTTACCCTATTTCGCTCATACGATTCGATGTACAGACGATACAAAATTTCTGTCGATATGATTCCTACGACAGCCATATTTTCTCTCTCGCTTTCGAGGAATCCATTTTTCTTTCTGCATTTCTCTACTATTTTTTCGACCTTTCCATGGTTGAAAAGTCCGCTTTTTCGTAAAGATGATTCAGAAAGTAATTCATTCATGTAGAAATCTGCATTTCTAGAAAAAAAGCAGCGACTGATTGGAGCGCGGTATGGCTTTTTTGCACGATAAGCCAAGTCTTTGGGAAGGTACCGTTCCGCCATTTTTCTCAGGATGTGCTTTTCATTAAGACCAGATAACCTCAACATTGGAGGAATCTTTGTTGCAAGCTCAATTACTCTGAAATCAAGAAACGGATATCGGCCCTCAACAGCATGAGCCATCGACATTCGATCGCCTTGAGCAGATAAAAGATAATTCGAAAGAAAAAGAGTTATCTCCGTATACTGCGCCTTTGAGAGAGGATCCCAGATCATGAAGTCATCTGGAAGAGATTCGATATATCTTTCAACGAACGAGACCTCTTTCGATAGCTCATTTTTAAGTTCGTCTGAAAACATGGATCTCAGCATGGATGTGTTATCCCATCTGATCTGGTGCGAATATATCGCTGAATCCGTTTTAAGAATTCCTTTTTTGAAAAACCCCTCCAGATACTTTCCCGTTGTCGCATGTGCCCCTGAAAAGATATCCGGATAGATTCTTTTTAAAATCATGGGCCTCCATTTGGATTCGATATCTCTCGCCCAAAATCTCCTAATCTTGTCCTCCTTAAAAATGTCATAACCTGCAAATATCTCGTCTGCGCCCTCACCTGTTAATACCACTTTAAATTGATTTCGATTGACCAGATCAGAAAGAATAAATAATGGTGCGGGTGCGGTACGAAGAATCGGCTGCTCAGAATGCCAGACGACGTCCTCAAATATTCTTTCTATATCTTCTTCATGGCAGTGAATTGAATTATGCGCAGTTCCAATTGCATCCACTGCTCTATTCTGGAATTCCGTTTCATCATATCTGTCATCTCTGAAGCCTACGGAAAATGTGCACAAACGATTGTTAAAATGCTTTTTAACGATGGATGTGACCAGCGTACTGTCCAGTCCGCCACTCAAATAGGCGCCCACCGGTACATCCGCTCTCAGTCTGATTTTTACAGCATCTCGAATAAGATCATCCAGCTCATCGATCCATTCTTGACAGGTATTATCCCACCTGCCGTCCGAGAAACTTATTTTCCAGTATTGGTGATGTGAAAGACCTCTCTTCGAGAATTCAGCGAAGTGACCCGGCATAATCTGGAATACATTTTTGAAAATTGTTTTGTTCCCGAAAGGTGACCAGCAGGTAAAAATGTCACCCAGAGTCCCACTGTCAAAATTTCGTTCTATTCTCTCATCAGCGAATAACGCCTTTATTTCCGAAGCAAATACGATGCGCCCATGCCGATGATAATAGAATAATGGTCTAATTCCCACTCTATCCCGGCCAAGGATAAGCACCTCCCTTTTTTGATCCCAGATTGCACATGCATACTGGCCATTTAATCTACTAAAGAGATCGTTTCCGAAATCCTCGTACAGATGCACTAGCAGTTCCGTATCTGTAGCTGTGTAGAAACGATGTCCCTTTTCTTCGAGAGTTGCCTTTATTTCCGGGTAGTTGAATATTTCACCATTATAGACAACCCATATGGTCCTATCCTCATTGTGAATCGGTTGATCTCCTCCCTCCAGATCAATTATTTTCAATCGACTGGATGCAAGACCTGCCTTTGCATCCTGATAAATACCGAATGAATCCGGTCCCCTATGGCGTATATATGCCAGCATCGATCGAAGCAGATCAATCTTGTCGTCCCGCCCTTCAAAATCAATGAGTCCTGCTATTCCGCACATAGAATCTCCTTGTGAAGATAACAACTTTTTGAAAAGGTATACTTCGAATGAAATAAAGGAGCGGTTTTCGGTATTTGAATCAAGACGTTAATTTTGAATTCCTTTAGGGCATCCGCTAAACGTCTCGATCAGGAGACTTAAATTGTATTCAGCATATTGTGTTTCGCATTCTTTTTTCCAGTTCCAGCCGTCTCGCTCACATGGTCTAATCTCAAAGATTGTAATTTCAGGACGTGAAAACATTCGGAATGGCAAAAAACTGGTTCCAATCCCTTTGCTCACGTACATGAGGGTATTGTCTCGCACAAAGATCCCAGACAAATAAGACAATGATGGCTCTTTAAATATAAATTCACGTACTCTCGCGAGGAACGGTATCTGGCCTCCATGATTATGTCCGCAAAACACCAAATCAATTGTTGAAGGTAGAAATGGAAATACTTCCGGTGAATGAACCAGAATTACTGTGGGCAGAGAGGAGTCGATGTTTCCAGCTGCCGTTATTATCCCTTCATATGATTCATGTTTTCTCCTTTTTGAGACCGGATCGTCCAGACCTATGATGCAGAAAGGCTCACTATTCCAGGTCAGTCTGATTTTCTTATTTATCAGAAATATAAGACTTGCACTATTTTCCGAATTTAAATCTTCATTATGACGCAAAGCACATATGCCGTTGTAATTCGTATAATCCGTATTTCCAAATACTGCATAAATTCCGAGGGGAGCATGCAACCTTTTAAAAAATTGTAATGCGGCATCAAAGGGTCCGTTGTATTTAATGTAATCTCCGGCGAGAAGGATCAAATCCGGTTTCTCTTTATCAATAGCTTTTAATATCCTATCTTCTGCCGAACTGATTTTATTAAAGTGTAAATCCGATAAGAGACCTATTTTTATACCTTCAAGCTTATGCAATCTAGGATGAGAAATATAAATTTTGTTTATTTCAAGTGCATTCGTATCTCTAAAGATGACGTAACCTGTCCAAGAAAGAACTAGCAATACAGATATTGCCAAAGATACAGAAGGCCTTTTTTTCATCACTCAGCAGACAATCTCTTTCTGACTTCCTCAACTATCCTCATGTTATCTGGTGCATAGAGCCGATTAATTCCTTCGCTCCTCTGCATTATGCCCGCGCGAACCAGACCCGATATTTCAAATGCATAAGGATGAAATTTAAATTGATCTTTATGAATATGTATTGCGAACGCATTCAGTATGCAATTTGTGGAGTTAGGGTCGGTATCATCGGGTGGCAGCCAGCCAAGATTCTTAATATGTTCATAAATATGTTCTTCGTCATAATACTCGAATGCAAGGGGGTGAACATTATACGGAAATTTGTCACCTTCAGCATAGTCATGATCGTTTAAAAAATATCTCTTCGGTATCTCACCAGCGACACCCTGTAAGGACTCGCATGCGGAATTTTGAGCCGCTCTCAAGAAAGCCGGACTCATTCTAATAACTGAGGATTGTATTGGTGCTTGTCCGGGAGACCACCCATATCCGATAAAAGGTATTTTCTTTTCAATTGCCGCTTTGAGAATAGCTGCTTTTACAAAGAGCATACAGGTTGTGCATATTGTGCTGGCTCTTTCCAGAGACTTCTTAGAATATGGATTGGTGTGAATCGATGAAATAAATACTTTTTTTAGCATTGAAAAGTCTGCCTTGAAGATCATATGATCTATTCCTAAATTATCGACGACTCTTCTCATATTATCAAACGCACGCTGCGATACAAATCCATTGTCAAAAGTGAAAGCCAGAACACACAAGCCATATTTATTTTTCAGAAGCTCAAGCGTGTATGTGCTGTCTTTTCCGCCACTATAAGCCACTATAATATCGTACATCGCGCTGCCTGCCTTCTCCTGTATTAGCCTCTTGAATTTTTCCAAGTACCTGTTTTTATCTTCATCTTTATACTGTTCGTTCTGGTATGCTCTGCAATAATTGCAAATCCCTTCGGAATCGATATGAACGGTGGGAAAGTTTTCAGGCAACACGCATCTAGAGCACAATTTCATATCCGGCATCCTTTCAATGATAGCTTGTCTATTTTACCTGAAGCATTTTTCGGCAAAAACTCACGAATTTCTATGCTTCTTGGCACTGCATAGTCTTCAAGAACTGTTCTGCAATGCAGAAGAATATCTTTTTCCCGAAGCTCATGTCCTTTTTGAGGTACAATAAAAGCTTTGATGGCGCTACCTAGAATCGAATCAGGAATAGCAATAACAGCAGCCTCCAGAATCCCCTTCATATTGTAAAGAGCGGATTCAACCTCTTTCGGGCTGACTCTTTCACCTCTTGTCTTTATGAGATCATCCTTTCTACATACAAAATAAAGGAATCCGTCATCGTCCATGCGAAATAGATCACCTGTATACAGGACTTTCTCCCCCGGAAGAACTCCTTCACGCAGTACGGCCCTGGTCGCCACCTTATCTCTCCAGTATCCCTTCATTACATTTGAACCTCTGACAACCAATTCACCTGTAGTGCCGGGGCCAACTCTATTACCCTGTTCATCAACAATCCATACCTCTTCGTTCGGCATTGCCTTACCAACCGAGCCGGGCCTATTCTTGATTTCATTTGGAGATAAGTAGGATACTCTTTTACATTCCGTTAAACCATACATGGAATATATTTTAGCTTGCGGAAACACTTCCTGAAGTTTTTTAATGTGTTCTACAGGCAAAGCTGCTGCGGTATTGGTGATATAGCGCAGGGATCTCAAATCATGGTTCTGGATATCATTCATTTGTAGAAGAATTGCAAAGATAGTGGGTACACCGGGGAAACCTGTCACCTTTTCTTCAACCATCTTTCTTATGAGCTGATAAGGATAAACAAAGGACTTTTCGAGTACGAGGGTTGCTCCCATTCTAAATGCCATCAGAACCTGATACATTCCATAATCAAATGACAAAGGCAGAGCATTCAGAATGATATCATCCGACCGATTATCGAGATATTCAGTTATTGACCTTGCTGCTGAAACCATATTCAAGTGCGTCAACATGACACCTTTCGGGTCTGCTGTTGAGCCGGACGTATATATGATGGATGCCAAATCAATATCGATATTTTTGCTAAGCGGAGATTTATCGTACGGCAATGCGGAATCATGGATGTCATTCCATTTGTAATATTCCATACCCGACAGATCATCGAACTTGTCATTTTTTGATTCACTTACATTGATTATGAATCGGAGTGCTTTTCGTTTATTGAGTATAGAGATGCTATCTCTGATTCTCTTTTCATCGGATATAAAACCGCTGACCTCACAGTGATCCAGAATGTAGGATAGTTTTTCGTTTTTCATTGATGAGCTTAGCATCAAAAATACTGCATCTGCCTTCAGGATCCCAAATAAAGCTATGACAGACTCCAGACTATTATTGAGATGAATTGCAATTCGCTCTCCACGATTAATACCGAATTGCCTTAATGCATGCGCCAACCGATTGGCATTGTCATTCACATCTCGATAACTATATCTTGCCCCTTGATAGACCAGTGCACATTTATCAGGATACTTTAATGCGCTATATTCAAGAAAGTGTTGAAGCAGCATTGACATTCTTTCCTTTCAATTGGATTAACTGTGATTGCCTCTTCTTACGGACAAACTCGATTATATTCACAATTGTGTCCAGATTTTGAGGGATCAGTTCCTCGTCTTCTACCTTTATTCCGAAATTACCTTCTAAAAATGCGACCAATTCGAGAACCCCGGTGGAATCGATGATCCCCTTTTCCAGAAGCGATTCATCATCTGCAAGCACTTCAGAATCCAGTATCAGAAAGTTTTCCAGAATGAATTCTTTTACTGATTTTTCGATGAACTGATCATTAAGATCCTCTCCCATTTTGACAGCATCCATTTAATCACCTCATTCGTTTTATTTTATGTTATAGGCATTAACATTCTACCTACTCATATCCAGAGATCTTTTTTCCTCCTGATGTGATTCATGAATCCAACACATACAGCATAGTTGAGCATAATAAAGGTTGTTGGCATTGCCAGGCAGGCATGCCGCTTTACTTGGCCTTTCAAAACTAGTCCTGCAAAAGCAAGAATGTAAAAAGTAATCTGACCTGCAAGCAAATATAAAAAGATTCCATTTGCGATAAACATATTCGAAATCAAGAGCAGAATAATAAACAATGGAGCCAGCAGACGGCATATTTTATGTGAAAAATACTGCCAGAACAGATTATTCTTTCTTATGGAAAGTATTTCCGGCATCATAGAGAGAATTTGAAAATTTCCCGTTAAAGTCCTGCATTTTCTTTTTAGTTCTCTTTCATATTCAATAGGTGCATCATCGTATGCTATTCCATTTTCATCGTAAATGACCCTGTATCCTTTAAATATTATTCGCATAGGAATCATGAGATCATCCAGTATTGTATTTTCCGGAATTGGATCATATAAATATCTTCTGATTCCACAGACAGCCCCTGTTACGCCTATAACCGAACCAATACTACTTTCATTCTTCCTGATCCACTTTTCATAATCCCAGTATGAAGAAAAGGATTCCCCTACTGTATCGATCTCGCTTTTTAAAAAGAGTTCTCCGCTAACCGCACCGATCATCGGATCGGCAAAATTGGATACCATGTTCATCGTCGCATTTGCTGTAAATAACTGTCTGCTGTCAGTTAATATTATTATTTCCCCCTTTGCTTTCGATATGCCCATATTGATAGCTGCCGCTTTCCCTCTTCTCCTGGAAAAGCAGTAAAGGCGGATTCTTTTATCCGATTCCGTAAAACCCTTCATTATTTTCGGGCTTTTATCGGTCGAACCATCAGATACCAGAATTACTTCGAGTTTATCTCTGGGATAATTTTGACTGAGTATATTAAGAATTTTTTTAGTTATTGATTGCTCTTCGTTCCATACTGCAACCACAACTGACACGTTCGGATAAATTGGCGCCTTTCGAACAGGTTGTTTTTTGATGAAAGTCAGCAAATGCAGGAGAACTGCATAACCAAGATATGTATAGATCAAAAATACAAGTGAAATATAGAATATTATTTTAGCCACAATGATTGTTTAGAAGCACTCCTGATTTATTGGAGAAGACAGGCTCCCGCCATTACGAATGAAAATGGAATTCGTTTCTTTAGAAATCGATACATTAAATCAGAATACCTTTTCAATCATTGAGTAATGCAATTCTATAGAAGTGCTGTACCCGACAAGTTTTAATAAGATCCTGACCCTGTCTGAATCCGATACCCATCTATCAAATATGCAGATTAAATCCTTAAGCGGTCCTGATTTGATTAT
>DHHG01000207.1 GCA_002403175.1 Syntrophaceae bacterium UBA4778
CCATAAAGTATTCATCCCAACTGGGGCGGTCAACTTTATCTTTTACCATTGTATTCCTGCTCATTTAAGGGCGGTGAACCGATTAGAAACATCGGACGTCCTATCGGTCCGGAGTAAATTCTGTTCAGCCCTCTTTGTTTTCTTTTGCGATCCGTTCCTGGTACAGTGGGAATTTCTCACACAAGGCCTGAACTTCAGCCCTTATTTCCATAATTCTTTTTTCGTCGTGGATGTTTTTAAGGACGTAGGAAATCATGCGACCGATCGCTTTCATTTCCGCTTCCTTCATCCCCCTGGTTGTAATCGCAGGAGTACCGATACGAATTCCGCTCGTAACCGTCGGGCTCTGTTTATCGAACGGGATCATGTTTTTGTTGGTGGTTATGCCGGCACGATCAAGGGTTTCACCGGCTTCTTTACCGGTAACGCCGATAACGGAAACATCGACCAGCATAAGATGGTTATCCGTTCCCCCCGAAACGAGCCGGAAACCTTCGGCAATCAGTTCATCCGCCAATGCCTTGGCATTTTTAACAATCTGATTCTGATATTGTTTAAATTCCTCCGTCAATGCCTCTTTCAAGGCAACGGCCTTGGCTGCAATGACATGCATCAGCGGGCCGCCCTGACTTCCCGGAAACACCCTGCTGTCCAGGGTCTTGGCAAATTCAGACTTGCACATGACCATCCCGCCCCTAGGCCCTCGCAGCGTTTTATGAGTGGTCGTGGTCACGAACTCGCAGACGGGCACGGGAGAAGGATGAATCCCAGCCGCAACCAGTCCGGCAATATGCGCTATATCCGCCATGATGACGGCCCCGACTTCATCGGCAATGGCCCGGAATTTCGTAAAATCAATCGTGCGCGGATAAGCGCTCGCACCGACTACGATGACCTTTGGTCTGTGCTTTTTAGCTTGTTCGGCCACTTCGTTAAAATCAATTGTCTCTGTTTCTTTATCGACCCCGTACGCAACCACTTTATAGTATTTTCCCGAGAAATTGGCCGGGCTGCCGTGCGAAAGGTGCCCGCCATGGGCCAGATTCATTCCAAGGATTGTATCTCCCGGCTGTAGCATGGCGAAATAAACGGCCATATTGGCCTGTGTTCCCGAATGAGGCTGCACATTCACATGATCGGCCCCGAATAACTCTTTTGCACGTTCAATTGCCAGCGCCTCAACGACATCTACATATTCGCAACCATAATAATATCTTTTACCGGGATAGCCTTCTGCATACTTGTTGGTCATAATGCTTCCCTGCGCTTCAAGAACTGCTTCATCCACAAAGTTTTCCGAAGGGATTAGTTCTAGCTTTCCTGCCTGGCGCTTGGTTTCCTGCAATATGGCTTCAGCAACTTCCGGATCAATTTTTCTTAATAAGGACATTTAACAGCGACCTCCATAAATGATATTTCCAATTCGTTTCTTTTTAAAACAAGGTACCAGCACAACTCACCTGATTTGGGAGTTCAATTTCTTCTCCAGCTCTGTTATTTTTTCGAGCCTTTGCGCATGGCGACCTCCCTCGAATGCAGTTTCCAACCAGACAGCCAGTATTCTTTCCGCCTTCGGGACATCCGTCCAACGGCCTGCCAGCACAAGGATATTGGAATCATTATGAAGACGGCTCATACGTGCCATCTCCTCGTCAAAGCATAAAGCAGCCCTGACACGAGGAAATTTATTTGCGACAATAGACATTCCAATCCCGGAGCCGCATATCAGAATTCCTCGTTCTGCTATACCTGTCGAAACCTTTTCCGCCACGGAAAACCCAAAATCCGGATAATCAACCGAATCAGGACCAAAACATCCGGCATCGAAGATATCCAATCCTTTTTCGATAAGGATCTTTTTAAAAAGTTCTTTTAGGGAGAAGCCAGCATGATCAGAGCCGATGGGAATCATTTAAATACCTCGTGTTTGATTCGGATATTTACAGTTCTGTTTTTTACCAAAGTCGATCGCCAGCGTAGTCAAAGCCCGGCATCATTGCTGAAAGCCGCTTTCCTGGAAACGGCTCGGAAAGACAAAACTTATATCCGATGCCCGATCACTCATTTTTGAATCGAGCCATTTGCTCCAAGATGATTGATGCAGACCCGGCACATTTCCCAGGTCAAATAAATCATAAGAGAGAAATACTGTTCGGCTCCTGCTGAAGGAAGGTTGCTTTTGTAAAGTTAATTTTATTCAGAAGTACAGCGCTTTCGCTTGCGCCAGCCGCTTCCGAATTGACCTAACGCCAAGTACCGGCACTCCATTCTGAAGACAACAGATACAGAGAAATAAAACTCACGGCAGCACCGCTGCTGCGGCAGATTGACGCAAATGAACTACAAAATAGATCAATTCCCTTCAACTTTACCACCGATTTCTGTTAATCCCGAAAGGGACAATCCTAAAAAGCCCAAGTTTGCTGCAATCCGAACGGTGTACCTTTTTAAACAAATCAGCCGATCCAATTCGGGACTAATTTATCATCCCCCTTTTCTTTTTTATAAAATCAACTACATCCTGAATGGTTTTAATCTGAACCAACTCATCGTCGGAGATTTCCACGCCGAAATTCTCTTCCATTGCCATGATCAGTTCAACTATATCGAGAGAATCCGCTCCGAGATCATCCATAAAAGAGGCTTCGGGAGCACACTCATCCTTTGTAACGTCCAACTGTTCCATAACAATTTCCACAACTCTATCCTCAATCGACATCTGAAATCCTCCTTACAAAAAAAACAAAATGTGAACAAAATCAAACAAGGCATCAAAAAACCATCATGCCCCGATTAGGTTTCAGCCTCTCGTTCGATCTTGATTACAGAATCAAGGCAACGCATTGAATGCGACTTGCGAGAAGGATGCAATATTCCTTTTTCGGCAGAGAGTTTCCAGAGCCGGCAGCCGCATTTCCTTTAATTTACCTGTACTCGGAAGTCCCTCACCAAATTAGGATGATTTCTCGAGAGACAGGATTTCTTTCCCTTTATAAGTGCCGCAGCTGGGGCAAGCACGATGTGGCAATTTTGGTTCGTGGCACTGGGGACACACGGATGCCAATGGTGCCGTAAGAAAGTCATGCGACCTTCTCTTGTTTTTTCTGGCTTTGGAGTGCCTCTTAACTGGATTTGGCATAGTTCACCTTCCTCTATATTAAGTATTTGATTATGGCTTCTGAACAACTAAGTTCTTTAAAACTGCAAAACCGACATGACCGGTTTGCGGACAACATTTGCAGGTATCTATATTAAGATTAAGGCCACAACTCGGACACAGCCCCTTACAATTTTCAGAACACAACGGCTTTATCGGGATCTGCATGATGATCTGTTCGAGAACGATAGGATCGAATTCAATTTCATCATCCTTG
This sequence comes from Syntrophaceae bacterium UBA4778, assembly GCA_002403175.1. Next base: position 3,375 of record DHHG01000207.1, read on the forward strand.
TAATAATTAAAATCGACGTCCTCTTCCAGCGATTCCGAATCATCATCCGCCACCCTATCTTTCAGCGGAATCAGCGTATATTTCACTTCGGAGTTTAAGGAAAGCATTGTCTTTTCAAGACACCTGCAACATTCCAACTCCAGATCTGTTTTCATGATCATCTCCAGACAGATCGTTTCACGGGTCTTTCTGGCAAGACAATCCACTTTCACCCCGCGAAGACTAAAATCTCTCCTGTTATCGGCCGGAAGCATTCCCTCCAGCCATGATCCTTTCCTGGAAAACTCGAATCTGGTTCCCTCCTCGGGGATATTGCTTATTCTGATATTCAAAATTTACCTCAATTTCGAATACTTTAAAAAGTATCGAAATAAAATCGTATTGTTAATTATAATTTGCATGGGAAGTCAAGCAGTTTTTCGAAATTAGCACCCCATCTGCAGGGCGCTGATGATAACATATATTTGTAATTATTAAAATCTTAAATAATTTCAGATCAGAACGAAGCAGGGGCGGATTGATTTGTTTTCTTACCTATTTGATTTAATATTTGCGTTTACAGAAGATGTCCGATATGAATAGAGCATGATAGAGATGAGAATCGGTAACTTAGAAGCAGATGCTTCTTTGCCCCCCGTTGAATAAATATTCCAAAGGTAAAAGCTAATGCTTAAAAATAAAGAAATCAGAACCCGGTTTGCCCCGTCGCCGACAGGATCTCTCCATATCGGCGGGGCACGAACAGCGCTTTTCAACTGGCTCTTTTCCCGTCATTATAACGGAAAATTCATTCTGCGGATCGAGGACACCGATCAGATCCGATCGACTGAGGAATCTACCAGGGCCATACTCGATTCGATGTCATGGCTGGGACTCACCTGGGATGAGGGCCCATTCTATCAGGCGGAACGAGTATCTTTATATAAAAAGAAAATCGAACAATTACTGAACGAAGGGAAGGCCTACCGGTGCACCTGTTCTCCTGAGGAGCTGGAAGCAAAGAGAAAGCAGGCTTTGGCAGAGAAGCGCAAACCCAAATATGACGGGACTTGCAGAACCAAAGGACTCAGACCGCAACCCGGTTCTGTTGTCCGTTTCAGAGTGCCGGATTCGGGCACGACTGTCGTCGATGACCTCATCAAGGGAAAAATCATATTCGAAAACAGCGAATTGGACGACCTCATCATTGAGAGGGCGGATGGATATCCCACATACAATCTAGCCGTCGTAATCGATGATGCCGAAATGAGTATCACTCATATTATTCGCGGCGATGATCACGTCAATAACACACCCAAGCAGATCCTGCTATACCAGGCTCTCGGCTATGATGTCCCCGAATTTGCTCATGTTCCAATGATCCTGGGAGCTGACAGAGCCCGCTTGAGCAAACGGCACGGAGCAGAATCGGTTCTCGCATACAGAGATATGGGGTATCTACCCGAAGCCCTGGTCAACTACCTGGTTCGGCTCGGATGGTCGCATGGCGATCAAGAGATCTTTTCAATGGAGGAGCTCATCCGTTTCTTTTCTCTGAAATCCGTAGGGAAATCAGCAGCTATTTTCAATCCGGAAAAACTTCTCTGGCTGAACCAGCAGTACATCAAGAACACAGAAAACGATAAACTGGCACAGGCCCTTGAGCCTATTCTCGAAAGCAGAGGCATCCCAAAACCCGATTTCGGCTTTCTAAAGAAAGTGACTTCTGATCTTCAGGCCAGAGCTAAAACACTTATCGAAATGGCGGATTCCGCCTCTTTTTATTTCACCGATACAATCGAATACGATGTTGCCCTTGCAGAGCAATATTTCAATACCGAAGGTGCAGGATATCTGAATCTGCTCCTTGAGCAGCTTCCGCAATTACAGGACTATTCCAAAGAGGGCATTGAAGCTCTCCTCAAAAAAATCGCGGAAGAAAACGGCGCAAAACTCAAAAATGTTGTTCAACCTATACGGGTAGCCCTGACCGGGAAAACCGTGAGTCCAGGAATCGATGAGGTGATGATAACTCTCGGCAAAGAGCGCGTTATAAAAAGGATAAAAAACGCCCTGGATTATCTGAATAGCTGGTAGAACAAACAGAACAGAAGGCCCAATCTTCCGAATAGAGTGACTTTTTCTGTTGACATTTGGTTTTATTTTGTCTAAATTTCCGCCCTCTAGTACGACTCACATTACTTTCTGGGGGATCGTCTAGCGGCAGGACTCAAGGCTCTGAACCTTGCTACCCAGGTTCGAATCCTGGTCCCCCAGCCAATTTTTCATAAAAGGTCCCATCGTCTAGTGGTTAGGACGCTGGCCTCTCACGCCGGAAAC
>DHHG01000246.1 GCA_002403175.1 Syntrophaceae bacterium UBA4778
GTCTTCCGTTATCCAGGAAGAAAGGATTGGAAGGTGAAAAGAGAAAGGAAGGCCCGCATTGAGTATTCTCACGACCATAAGAAAGAAACAGATTTTCCCTTGCCTTCCAGCGGGCCAGCCATTCATTCATGTAAATCTGGTCCTTGGTCTCCTCATCACCATTGCGGATACCCTCGCCCACATGAGAATAGCTCAGGACCATTCGCGGCTTTGCGCTTATTTCAAACGGGTCATAGACAAGGCGCAGATCGGGCCTGAACTCCAGAATGGCCTCGGAATCCGGAAGTTGCAGAAAATTGTTATCCGGATTTTGAGACGAGTTCGAAATGCCCTGCGCCACTCCGTAGGACAATACCCTGAAGTCGGCAGAAAAATGCTCGGCTGCTGCTTCTTCCTCAGCTATTACGGGTCTTAAACCGGAGAGCATGAGCAAACATATGGCCGGAATCATAATCCGTATTATTTTCAATGGCCGGCAAACATTAAGACCTCTCCGGATCCAGCGCTGGAGAGGTTCCGGTCCCCGAAGAAGATGTCTAAGCATAATTTTATCGCCTAACCCGCAGCAAGCTGGGAGAATGCGTTCGCTGCCCGGAGCCACAACATAACCAGCTAATTGGTCAGCAGGTTGAGATTGAAAATAGAATCGGAAACCTTTCGGAAAGAGATTTTGCGATAGTGCATTACAGTAATATCCTCTTTTACAACGGCATTCGTAATCGTCATCTTTGATATAAAAGGACGCTTCTCGCCATTTATGGTCGTGCTGTTCGCGTAATCGAATACCGCGCTTTTGAACATTTTTCCGGATACGGTATAGAATTCCGCCTTAACACCAACCAGACGTTGCTTGGATATCCAGTATCTGATTTTATCGTATGTCACCCTTTTGTTTGAGGCAACCAGATCGAACAGATAACAGGCCTCACCGTTCACGTCTTCTTCCGATTTTTTCACGATGCGGTAATCGCCTGCGTAGTTGGTAGATGCGATATCACCGTTTGCCGCACTTCCTAGGAGTTTCTGACGCGGTGATATCGGAACGGGTTTGGAAAGACCCGGTTTGGCAAACCACATATTGCGGTCCAGCATAAGGAGTTTCTGTCCCTTTACATTGGGAGGAGAGACGATTATCGCCAGGCAATTGAAACTGCGGGCTGAAACCTTTACGGTTTTTTCCTGTTTGCGTCCGTTTTCCACGGCATCGATGAAGATCTCCCAAATGACCCCTTCGAGGCTTCCCCGCGCTTCGTCCGCCTTGGAAAGGATTTCCTCAGGAGTCAATGCCGCGCAGACCGGCAAATGAAAACAGAAGGAGAGAATCACTGCCGCCGCAATCAGGATAATAACACGTTTTAAGAACAAGCCCTTCAACAGAATCTTCCCCCTTTGAATCAGGTGTGGCCAAGCGCCTCAACCACATTCTGCCAAGCCGCCCGGCGTGCCGGAATGATCGAAGCCGTCAATGACAATAGGATAATACAACCCACCAGTACCAATAGCGTTTGCGGGACAAAGTGCACCTGCAATGGAACGGGTTCGGAAATATTGGGAGGCAGGTATGAGGGTTTGCAGATTTTTATCAGCGTCCATACCATAGTATGAAGGACAAGCCCCAGTATACAGCCGAATGATCCAAGCAATCCTCCCTCCAGTGCAAAAAGCATAGATACGCCTCGCCTTTTTAGGCCTAAAGCCCGCAATGTGCCGATCTCACGGGTTCTTTCCAGAACCGTCATGCCCATCGTATTTACCATGCTCATAACCACAATAACCAGGACGATCGAGAACAGAAAAATGAACATCACGTCAAACATCCCTTTGGCTTTAGAATAAAAAAGGGAAAGCTCATTCCAAGTCCTGATCTGACATTGATATCCGGCCTTCTCGAGTTTGATCAAAAGGGTATTCCGCATCAGCTCGGTTTTTTCCCAGTCGTCGAGAAGGACGACAATCCTTTCAGCAGATTGTGTGTCATAGAGAGACTGGGCAAAGGGAAGCGTGAAACGTACCATCTTGTCATTTGTCGCCTCCAGTGTGGTGTCGTAGACGCCCCTTACTTCTATATCCATTGCATTCATTTGTCCGCCGAGGGTAGTAGACATGACAACCGCGCCCTTTCCCGCAGAAAGGTTCAAGTATTTGGCCAGATCTTTGGCCATCTCCACTCCGTATACAGTTCCCGAATCGATGCTTTTTCCCGTAACCGGCCTGAATTGAGCCCATTCACCTTTGATAATCCTGTCGTCTTCAGGAATGAGGCCCTGGGCAATGAAGATGGTCGAAGTCACACCATTTGAAACCAGGCCGGTCATCTGAAGCTGAGGTGAAGCCAGAACGACACCGCCTTCCGATTTAATGAGCGCGGAAATTCCTTGTATATCCTCCTTGGAAAATAAATAGCGTTCGGGATCCAGTTTTCCTTTTTCGTTCCATCCCGCTTTGAAAACGGTTAAATGGCCGAGCCCCTCTCCCTTGATCGCCATGGATCTTAACCCATAATACATGCCGTCGATATACCCGCAAAAAAGACTTACAGCGGCATAACCGACCCCGACTGCCAGTATGGTGACCACCGAACGTCGCTTATTCCTAAGAATATTTCGAAGAGCAAGCTTGATCCAGTTCTTCACGTTGAAAGCCCTCCCCTGGCGGCATTTTCAATGTTCAATCCATCTTCAAGCCGCACCAATCTTTTGACCCGATCCAGCAGGCGTTGGTCATGAGTGGAAAATATAAAAGTGGCGCCTTCTTTCCTGTTCAGATCCTGCATCAGATGAATGATCATACGTGCTGTTTCCGAATCCAGATTGGCGGTCGGCTCATCGGCGATGATAACGGAGGGATCGGTAACCAGTGCTCTTGCAATCGCGACCCGCTGCTGTTGTCCCCCCGACATTTTGGCCGGACGATGTGCCACAAAATCCTTAAGACCGACCTGGTCAAGACGGTGAAGGGCCTTTTCTTTCGCTTTTTTGAAAGGAACCCTTTTGATCTGTAAGGGGAGCATGACATTTTCCAGCGCAGAGAGAACCGGAATAAGATTGAATCCCTGGAAAATAAACCCGATCATTTGATTGCGCAAAGCAGTCCGCTCATCATCCGAAAGAGAGCGAACATCGGTATCGCTGATGATTAGCTGACCACTGGTCGGATCATCTATCAGACCCATTAAATTCAAAAGAGTCGTCTTGCCCGAACCGGACGGCCCCCAGACTGCGACAAATTCGTGCCGGTCTATCGTAAGATTGATTCCGCGAAGAGCGGGCACAATCGTCTCTCCCAGAAAGTAATCTTTTTTAATTCCAGTCATTTCAATCAGTGCCAATTTTTCACCCTTGTATCAAATGAGATTTAAAAAAAACGGGATGACCAAATAGGCCGAGAATAGAACAACTCTGAAAGTATATGCTTTCAGAGTTGCGACATCTCACTACAGCATATAACTGAGAACTGAAAATTATCAAAATTCCAACCGAGTCTGCCACCGATCGGAAATTCGAGGTTCTGACTGTGTTATTGCAATCTGTTGCACTTAAAGAGAATCCGGGGTTCTGAATGAATTTACCCGGTAAAAATACTCAACGAATCTTTATTGAATTGCAAGCACTTTCTTATGGAGGGTCATACGGTATGTACAGATTTGTATGGAGGCAAAATTTGGAAATTGAAGAGAACTCTTTCTTCGGCATCAAGCTGATCGCAGTTACGAGACAGATTTTCTTTTCCTCTTCACGTCAAGACAAACCGGCACTGCTCAGTAATTCCAGAAAAGAGAAGCCTTTACGGTCCAGTCCCCCTCGCGATGGGAGCCCCAGGGAATCTCCGGTTTCACCCATGTTCCGAAGCGCCGGGTCCACATTTTCAGGATGAAAATGCCTGATTTGTAACTCCTCTGATTGTTCCGTTCCCAATTGACCTTGGTTTCGGTGTCGGCACCTGCCCACCAGTTTTCATTGATCCTCATCGCCAAAAAAGGGTTCACTGTCATGTAATGAATGTCAGCACGGTCATTCTGGCCGGCAAAGGAGGCAAAATTCTGAATTTTGATGAAAAGCAGGGTCTTCGGTTTCTGGAACCACCAGCCGGGTATAGCTAGCGGTGAGATTTGCCATTTTCCTCCTCCTAAGCTGTCATCCGTCGCTGACGGTGCCGTGAGGCCGGACCCGATTGCGAAAAAGAATTGTTCCGACCCATAGGGGACCAGGAGGGCCTGACCATAAATGTCGCCCAGTCCATGGTTCGTGTCCAGTCCCAGTTTCGCCGATACCAACGGGACATCAAAGCGAAGGAGAAAGTTTCGCACCCCGCCAAGTTTGATCACATCCGTTCTCAGAATAAAGAAGTTTCTCCAGTCACCCCCTTTAAGTTTATAGAACTCTTCGCGGAGGTTAAAGACGACGGGCTTGGTGGGATCGATATCGCCGA
>DHHG01000247.1 GCA_002403175.1 Syntrophaceae bacterium UBA4778
GTCTTCCGTTATCCAGGAAGAAAGGGTTGGAAGGTGAAAAGAGAAAGGAAGGACCCCATTGGGTATTCTCACGACCATAAGAAAGATACAGATTTTCCCTTGCCTTCCAGCGGGCCAGCCATTCATTCATGTAAATCTGGTCCTTGGACTCCTCATCACCATTGCGGATACCCTCGCCCACATGAGAATAGCTCAGGACCATTCGCGGCTTTGCGCTTATTTCAAATGGGTCATAGAGAAGGCGCAGATCGGGCCTGAACTCCAGAATGGCCTCGGAATCCGGAAGTTGCAGAAAATTGTTATCCGGATTTTGAGACGAGTTCGAAATGCCCTGCGCCACTCCATATGACAATACCCTGAGGTTTGCAGAAAAGTGCTCGGCTGCTGCTTCTTCCTCAGCTATTACGGGTCTTAAACCGGCGGACATGAGCAAACATAAGGCCGGAATCATGATCCGTATTATTTTCAATGGCCGGCAAATATTGAAACCTCCCCGGATCAAGCGCTGGAGAGGATCCGGTCCCCGAAGAAGATGTCTAAACATGATTTTCTCGCCTAACCCGGGCAGTAAGCTGTGAGAACGCGCTCGCTGACCGGGTCATAACATAAACGGCTAATTGGTCAGCAGGTTGAGATTGAAAATAGAATCGGAAACCTTTCGGAAAGAGATTTTGCGATAGTGCATTACAGTAATATCCTCTTTCACAACGGAATTCGTAATCGTCATCTTCGATATGAAAGGACGCTTCTCGCCATTTATGGTCGTGCTGTTCGCGTATTCGAATACCGCGCTTTTGAACATTTTTCCGGACACGGTATAGAATTCCGCCTTAACACCAACCAGACGTTGCTTGGATATCCAGTATCTGATTTTGTCGTATGTAACCCTTTTGTTTGAGGCAACCAGATCGAACAGATAACATGCCTCGCCGTTTACGTCTTCTTCCGATTTTTCCACGATGCGGTAATCGCCTGCGTAGTTGGTGGATGCGATATCACCGTTTGCCGCACTTCCCAGGAGTTTCTGACGCGGTGATATCGGAACGGGTTTAGAAAGACCCGGTTTGGCAAACCACATATTGCGGTCCAGCATAAGGAGTTTCTGTCCCTTTACATTGGGAGGAGAGACGATTATCGCCAGGCAATTGAAACTGCGGGCTGAAACCTTTACGGTTTTTTCCTGTTTGCGTCCGTTTTCCACGGCATCGATGAAGATCTCCCAAATGACCCCATCGAGGCTTCCCCGCGCTTCGTCCGCCTTGGAAAGGATTTCCTCAGGAGTCAATGCCGCGCAGACCGGCAAATGAAAACAGAAGGAGAGAATCACTGCCGCCGCAATCAGGATAATAAAACGTTTTAAGAACAAGCCCTTCAACAGAATCTTCCCCCTTTGAATCAGGTGTGGCCAAGCGCCTCAACCACATTCTGCCAAGCCGCCCGGCGTGCCGGAATGATCGAAGCCGTCAATGACAATAGGATAATACAACCCATCAATACCAACAGCGTTTGCGGGACAAAGTGCACCTGCAATGGAACGGGTTCGGAAATATTGGGAGGCAGGTACGAGGGTTTGCAGATTTTTATCAGCGTCCATGCCATAGTATGAAGGACAAGTCCCAGTATGCAGCCGAATGATCCAAGCAGTCCTCCCTCCAGTGCAAAAAGCATAGATACTCCTCGCCTTTTTAGGCCTAAAGCCCGTAATGTGCCGATCTCACGTGTTCTTTCCAGAACCGTCATGCCCATCGTATTTACCATGCTCATAACCACAATGACCAGGACGATCGAGAACAGAAAAATAAACATCACGTCAAACATTCCTTTGGCTTTAGAATAAAAAAGGGAAAGCTCATTCCAGGTCCTGATCTGACATTGATATCCGGCCTTCTCGAGTTTGTTCAAAAGGGTATTCCGCATCAGCTCGGTTTTTTCCCAGTCGTCGAGAAGGACGACAATCCTTTCAGCAGATTGTGTGTCATAGAGAGACTGGGCAAAGGGAAGCGTGAAACGTATCATCTTGTCATTTGTCGCCTCCAGTGTGGTGTCGTAGACGCCCCTGACTTCTATGTCCATTGCATTCATTTGTCCACCGAGGGTCGTAGACATGACAACCGCGCCCTTTCCCGCAAAAAGGTTCAAGTATTTGGCTAGATCTTTGGCCATCTCCACTCCGTATACAGTTCCCGAATCGATGCTTTTTCCCGTAACCGGCCTGAATTGAGCCCATTCACCTTTGATAATCCTGTCGTCTTCAGGAATCAGGCCCTGGGCAATGAAGATGGTCGAAGTAACACCATTTGAAACCAGGCCGGTCATCTGAAGCTGAGGTGAAGCCAGAAGGACACCTTCTTCCGATTTGATGAGGGCGAAAATTCCTTGTATATCCTCCTTGGAAAACAAATAGCGTTCGGGATCCAGTTTTCCTTTTTCGTTCCATCCCGCTTTGAAAACGGTTAAATGGCCGAGCCCCTCTCCCTTGATCGCCATGGATCTTAACCCATAATACATGCCGTCGATATACCCGCAAAAAAGACTTACAGCGGCATAACCGACCCCGACTGCCAGTATGGTGACCACCGAACGTCGCTTATTCCTAAGAATATTTCGAAGAGCAAGCTTGATCCAGTTCTTCACGTTGAAAGACCTCCCCTGGCGGCATTTTCAATATTCAACCCGTCTTCAAGCCGCACCAATCTCTTGACCCGATCCAGCAGGCGTTGGTCATGAGTAGAAAATATGAAAGTGGCGCCTTCTTTCCTGTTCAGATCCTGCATCAGATGAATGATCATACGTGCTGTTTCCGAATCCAGATTGGCGGTCGGCTCATCGGCGATGATAACGGAGGGATCGGTAACCAGTGCTCTTGCAATCGCGACCCGCTGCTGTTGTCCCCCCGACATTTTGGCCGGACGATGTGCCACAAAATCCTTAAGACCGACCTGGTCAAGACGGTGAAGGGCCTTTTCTTTCGCTTTTTTGAAAGGAACCCTTTTGATCTGTAAGGGGAGCATGACATTTTCCAGCGCAGAGAGAACCGGAATAAGATTGAATCCCTGGAAAATAAACCCGATCATTTGATTGCGCAAGGCAGTCCGCTCATCATCCGAAAGAGAGCGAACATCTGTATGGCTGATGATTAGCTGGCCACTGGTCGGATCATCTATCAGACCCATTAAATTCAAAAGAGTCGTCTTGCCCGAACCGGACGGCCCCCAGACTGCGACAAATTCGTGCCGGTCTATCGTAAGATTGATTCCGCGAAGAGCGGGCACAATCGTCTCTCCCAGAAAGTAATCTTTTTTAATTCCAGTCATTTCAATCAGTGCCAATTTTTCACCCTTTTATCAAATGAGATTTTTAAAAAAACGGGATGACCAAATAGGCCGGAAAGGAGCAAAATCTAAAAGAATATGTTCTCAGAGCATGCGGCATCTCATTACAGAATAGAACTGAGAACTGAAATATTTCCACAAATTCCAACTGAGTCTGGATCGGTCGGAATTTGGAGTTTCTGACCGTTTTACTGCACTCTGTTACATTAAAGAGAATCAGGGGTTCTGGATGAATTTACCCGCCAAAAATACTCAACGAATCTTTATTGAATTGCAAGCACTTTCTTATGGAATACAAACGTAATTTGATTAAGGACAGGGGTCTCCAGCCATTCTGGCTCGGGGGAAGACATGATATAATGAGAGTGAATTTTCAGGAATCATTTCCGGATTTAAGTTTCACCAGATAATAGACTCCGTTTGACCAGAGCAGCTCGTTGTTTGGGAATGTCTTTTTCAATTCATCAATATGGTCTTTATATTCTGTCACGCAATAAATCGTGCCTTCCCGATTGCATCGCTCCTTAAATTGTCCTTCCGTTAAAAAATAATGGGCTCGCTCCTCCTTGGGAAGGAACTTCATACCATAATTCAATTCGCCGAAGTCCCCGACAAGGGGCGTACGTATTTCGTTATACGTGGCAATACCGTAAAGGATGATTTTGTATTGGTATAATTCACGACCGGCAGGTAGCACTTTCTTAATGGCCTGTGAAACGGGATACGCAGATTTGTAAGGAGTCAAAAATGTAGAAACGAAGGGGGTCATCGAAATCAGAAACAATCCCGACAAAAGATACGTCGTCAAAAACCATCTGTCTGGATATCTCTTTTCGACCATACCCGGGAGGAACGCAAGCAATATCAGGCTGAATATGGGCAAGGCGATCAGGCACAATAAGTTTCGAGGATGAACAATCATCAAATCACCACCCAGCTCTGAGCCCTCCCGAAGGAAGATCGGCAACAGGAAAATAGCCATGAGTAAGAGAGATTGCAGCAGAACGGGAATGTTTAGAGAAAAATGCCGGGATTGTCTTTGGGAAATCAGTTCCTCGTAGTTCCTCAGTTTATTGCCAATCAGGATGGATAATGGAATGAATATCGGCGCAATGTATGGAATCAGTTTGGAATGAGATAATGAGAAAAAAGCAACAATAAGGATGATCCAGGTCCAAAGAAATTTTCTCCCCGGAAGAGTCGAGAATACAGTTTTTTCCCTGTACGTATCCCATGCGGCTTTGCCGAGAAAAGCAGTCCATGGGAGAATACCGGCGATTACAACCGGCACATAGAGCAACATCGTATTATCACGACCGTGCATGGTGGTCGTATATCTCAGAATATGCTCTTGAACAAAGAAATACCAAAGGAAGTTCGGGTGCGCTCGTTCGACTAGAATAAACCACGGCACGGCGATCGCCAGGAATAAAATGATACCGATCGGTGAGATGAGATCCAATGTACGCTTCCATTGATCACTGAAGACCAGCCAAAGGATTAGAGTGGCAAAAGGGAAAACAATCCCGATCAATCCTTTGGTCAAGAAAGCCAAAGCACAGGACAGATAAAGAAGATAAAGCCACCGTTTGCTTTTGGAATAACCGGCCAAAAAGCGATAACCGGCCCAGGTGGCCAGACACGTATATAGGGCCAGGGGAATATCAAGGATATTAAAATTTCCAAAAATGAAAAAAAATAGAGAGGTACTGAGGATGCCGGCCGCATAAAGTCCGGACATCCGATCCCGAAGAAAAGATCCTATTCCGTAGGTCAGCAGTATACAGGCCCACGTACACAAACCGACATAAATCCTCGCAGTAAAGTCGGTTTCACCAAAAAACTTGAAAATGATAGCTGACGCCCAATAGGTCAGAGGGGGCTTCTCCAGGTAAATGACATTGAGAAGCCTAGGTACGATATAATCTCCCGAATCCACCATATTGTCTGATATTTCAAAATAACGGCTTTCATCGGGCTCTATCAGAGGCATTAACGGAGAAAAAGCCACATATAGAACTATAGGCATTATTAGAAGAAATAATACCCGGCTGTTGGCCAATTTAAATGGATTTCTTTTCATAATATGAATACAAAACTACCCCCGATAAGGATAAGGTTTTATCTCTTATAGTAAATTTTTTTAAAGTCAAATGAATTCAGGTAAAAGAATATGAGCCGCTCTGGAGGAGCACGGTATCCAGAATCGAACTGGAGATCTTAGGATCTTAAGAAGGAGAGAATTACTAGTTTACCGGGAGAGGAATATTTGATAGGCAACCGGCACTGCTCAGTAATTCCAGAAGAGGGAAGCCTTTACGGTCCAGTCCCCCTCGCGATGGGAGCCCCAGGGAATCTCCGGTTTCACCCATGTTCCGAAGCGCCGGGTCCACATTTTCAGGATGAAAATGCCTGATTTGTAACTCCTCTGATTGTTCTGTTCCCAATTGACCTTGGTTTCGGTGTCGGCACCTACCCACCAGTTTTCATTGATCCTCATCGCCAAAAAAGGGTTCACTGTCATGTAATGAATGTCAGCACGGTCATTCTGGCCGGCAAAGGAGGCAAAATTCTGAATTTTGATGAAAAGCAGAGTCTTCGGTTTCTGGAACCACCAGCCGGGTATAGCTAGCGGTGAGATTTGCCATTTTCCTCCTCCTAAGCTGTCATCCGTCGCTGATGGTGCCGTGAGGCCGGACCCGATTGCGAAAAAGAATTGTTCCGACCCATAGGGGACCAGGAGGGCCTGACCATAAATGTCGCCCAGTCCATGATTCGTATCCCGCCCCAGTTTCGCCGATACGAACGGGAAATCAAAGCGAAGCAGAAAGTTTCGCACCCCGCCAAGTTTGATCACATCCGTTCTCAGAATAAAGAAGTTTTTCCAGTCATCCCCTTTAAGTTTATAGAACTCTTCCCGGAGGTTGAAGATAACTGGCTTGGTGGGATCGATATCGCCGA
>DHHG01000117.1 GCA_002403175.1 Syntrophaceae bacterium UBA4778
GAGCGCCCCCCCGGCGCTGCGCATCAACCTGAAAAACAGATGTCAAAGCTTTCGCGATATCCTGGGCATTGGCATTCTTCAGAGGCAGAACGGTGATCTGCTCGCCAGATCCGGGCACATCGAGTGCACCAATGATCTTCAGGAGTCGCTTGATATTGGATAAGACATCCGTGATGACCAGCATGCCGGTCTGGGGATAAGATAAAATGATGCTGGATCTTGAGATCAGCGGATCCAGGATTCTTTTCATGTCATCCGGATTGGCATGATTGAGAGAGACAATCTGCGTTACGATTTTGTCCTCCGGACCGACGGCCTCGTTTTTCAGCCGAGTCTCAATGCTTTTTTCCTTGGCATCTTTGGCCGGAATGATTTTGATCACGTCACCGGAAGCGACCGCAGTAAAACCGTGGACCTCAAGAACGGATTCGAAAACCTTATAAGCTTCAGTGACGGAAACCTTCTTGGGAGAATATACGGTTACATTCCCTTTGACCTGATTATCGATTACGAAATTCTTACCGGTCATTTCTCCTATTGCCTTGATGAAAACGGCGATATCGACATTATCGAAATCGATCGTGACGAAATTCTCGGTTCCCTTTCGGGGGGCTTTCGTATTACCGTTCCCCGCCGCTTTTTTCTTCTTTGCCGGTTTGACCGCTTTTTTGGTTTTCGGCTTGATTTTCTTTTTGGGCTGGGGTTCTTCCGAATTCTGGATTTTCTGTGCTGCCTGATCGGATCTTTGTTCCACCTTTTCAATTTGCTGCGTGCCTGAAACGGACACGGGTGCATCCTCCCCTGATAGGCGGGCTCCTCTTACGAGATCCGGTTGTAGGAAAAGTATGCAGAACCCTGCACACAACAATACTGCTAGTTTTTTCATGACAAACATCTATCCTTATTTTAATATTTTCTTAACTTCAGGAAGCGCCTTAATATTTTGAAAATCCTTATCCTCTTTGGCCCATACTTTGGCCAGCGGATTTATAGCGACCGCCTTTTTTAAATACTTCAGACTCTCAGCCTTTTCGTTCTTTTGAGCGTGTATACAGGCAAGGTTATAATAAGGATCGGCATTGGCTTCGTTGGAGTTGATTGCCTGATTGAACATCCTGGCTGCATCGACCATTCTGTTCTGCTTCATGTAAATAACGCCCAAATTGTTGAGGGCTCCTGAGTGTGAAGAACGTTGCCTCAGAATTTCCAGATAAATCCGTTCGGCGGCGATCATCTGGTCCTTTTTCTGGGCATCCAATGCTTTCCGATACAGATCCGCCGGGTCCGGAAGGGGAGCAGGTATGGATACAGGCGTAGGAGTAACAGTACGGCGAACGGAAACCTTTTGCGCCTTGGTCGCCGATGGTATCGAATCGGTCCAATAATAGAGCGATAAACAGGCTGAAATTAATAAAACTGCAAAACACATGAACACCAAGGGCCATTTTCCCCGAATAAAATCGCTTTTTGGGGCAGAGGCACGTATAATATCGCCGTAGTTTGCGTAACGGCTGTCCTTTTCAGTCTGCGCTTTTTTTAGGGCGTCGTTAATATAACTCATGCTTCACCATGTCAAGTAGGTCCTGAAGAGCATCATTAGATCTTCAAAACGCAACGTCGCCAGAATCGCTCCTCCGGCGACAATGATCAGAATAACTGCAAAGGAAATGATTCTTTTCTTTTCCCATATTTTTGGTGTCTCGACCCGCCGGATATCTTTGATTGCATGGCCGATTGTCTTTTTGTCAATCTTGTTGCTGTTTTTTGCATAAGCAATTAAAAGGGCACGATCGCATACAGCGTTGACCCGGCGTGGATTTCCCCTGGAGTAACGGTAAATCCGCGCGTGCGCTCCATCTGAGAATTTAACTCCTATTTTTTCTCCTGCAACAGTAATTCGGTGGCGGATGTATTCCCGAATCTCCCAGTTGCCGAGGGGCTGAAGATCGTATCGGACAGTGATCCTCTCATTGAGCTGCTTCAGAGAGGGAGAAGCCAGGATTTTCTTCAACTCCGGCTGACCGATCAATACGATCTGAATCAGTTTTTCTTTTTCCGTTTCCAGATTAGAAATCATTCTGATCTGTTCAAGGGCGCTGTGTGAAAGGTTCTGCGCCTCGTCTATGATCAGGACGGATGTCCTGCCTGCCGCAAAATTGGCCAGCAGAAATTCGTTCAATGCATCGATATAGTCCTTGACGGTTCCTCTGGTTTCCATTCGAGGGAGACCGAATTCCCGGGTCACCGTTTCCAGAATCTCGACATCGGACATGAAGGAATTGAAAATCAACGCCGTATCCACCGAATCATTAAGATGCGCCAGAAGCGACCGGCAGATGGTCGTTTTCCCCGTTCCAATATCTCCCGTCAGAACGATAAAGCCTTTGCGCTCATGGATGCCGTAGAGAAGATAAGTCAGGGCCTCCCGGTGCTGCCGGCTTAGGTAAAAGTATTTGGAGTCCGGCGTCAGATTGAACGGCGACTCTTTAAACCCGAAATATGAGGAGTACATGTTTTAATCCAGATTCAGTGTGATCGATTTTCCTTGCCGTTTGATTTTCAGTGTATTTTTCTGTCCCTGTGCAAGTTTTATATTTTGAAAATAATTGATGTCTTCCGGTTTCTGAAAGGATTGGTTGTTGACTCCTTCCAAAACGTCTCCGGTTTCCAGGCCGAATCTTTTTAACATGCTTCCTTCTTCGACCTGCCCCAGATAGAAGCCGTCCATTTTACCACCCTCAAAATGGGGCCGGATATTGGCCTGACCGATGAAATCCTTTACCTCTCTGCCGGTGCCCGGTCCAGCGGCACCCGGGGGCGTTCGTGGTCCGGGTTCGACTGCCCTGGGGGGCAATCCGGGAGCTGCCCTCTCCATTCCGGCTCTGTTTCCGGGCATATTTGGATGCGTTTTCATGGTCAGAACCTCTTCCCGCTCGCCTACCCTCAGGAGAACGGAGTTACGCATGATCTTCGTAATGGTTGCATTTCCAACCAGGTCCCCTGTCTTATAAACGCGGGGCTTCTTGCCCTGCTTGTCATCAATAATGGCGCGGCTGTAAGAGTCGCTTCCCGCAACGGTTCCCAGCAAATCGAGCTGAAGGGTGGTTTGATCCATCTGCTCCGGAGATGAGGCATCCTTTCCCATAACGCCCGCGCTCTCTTTATCGGTTGAGCCGAATAGATTCCGGCTTACGATATTCTGGTAAATCTCCGGCGGTTTCTTCTCGATCGATTTTGCTTCGGCAACGGGCATCAATGCCGCCTTGCCCGGCCTTGATACGGTTTCTGAAGCTTTTGCGATTTTGTGCGCGAGATCGGCGGATGAAAAGAGCACCACGACGGCAATGAGGATAAAGACGAGGATGTGCTGTCCTTTCCCGCTGCGTCCGATCCGCTCCATCATGATCCGGATCTTTTCGAATTTAAAATAAATCGATTTCATCTTTTACATCACTGTAATGATAGGCCTGGAAACGGTCCCGGTAACGGTGAAGTCCAATTTCGTCAAAGGTGCCGGTAATTCCATCTTTCCGCTGAGGGAAATTTCACTCGCTCCCAGATCCTCTCTTAAGAAGACATATCCTTTGAGGATACTCTGAACATTCTTTCCGCCCAGAAGCAATTTCCCTATTTTCAGTTTTCCTTCTTCCAATGCGATTTCCGCTTCCATCGAATCGAAGCTGAAAGCATTCAGTATACCGGCTGTGCTTCCGGCCGTTTGGAAATGACCTTCTCTGATTGTGAAATGCGCCTGCCCGGTTCCTTTTAAAAGCTCATTGCTGTCGCCAGTGTAATCAAATGTCCCTTTAAATCGCCCTTTCAGAGGCATGCCGAAAATTGTGCTCAGATAAGAACAGCGCTGGAGATCGATCTCCGAAAAGTTTAGTTTGGCCCGAAGAGGACCTTGAGCGGCAAAATATCTTATAAAGGCAATATCACCGTCCATACTGCCCCCGTAAGTGTCGGCCTTGAGCAACATCGACAGTCTTCCCCGGATTAAATCCAGCAATCTGGGCTGCAATGCCAGACTGTCCGCATCGATTCTGGCCCCCTGCCTATGTTTAAAATCAACCCTGAATTGATTCAGCACCAGGCCCGGCGGAAAATGCAATCGGCTCCCGTTACAGGTGAATACCGCATTCCGGCTGCTTTCGGTTAGAGAAGACGTAATATAAGTCGCCAGGCGATCACAGGGAAACAGAAAAAAGACCGCAGCAATAACCGCCGTCAATAAAACTCCCGTGTAAATCCATCCTTTTTTCAAAGCAGTCTGCGTCATAGTTTCATTCCCGGATGGCCCTCATCTTTAGTCGAATCATAGGTTGCGACCTGAATCAGGGCGGAAAGGTACTGTGGACTTTCCGCACTTTTTTTCACTGAGAGCCTTTTGATCCAAACCAGGTTTTCAGGGGATTCCACTGCATATAAAAAATTAACCAGTTGTTTGAGTGTGATTTTTTCCAGTCGGATTTCCACCGCTATTTCTTCGTAAACGCCTGAAATCTCGGAGCGCGATGGCTGCATATGTCTGATATTGGTTCGAACACCGGATTCTCCCGCCTTTTTTTCCAGATGGGTAAACAGGGTAAACCCCTTTCTGCGCTCTATCCCGGTACGGATACCGTCGAATCCCTTCCGAAGTACGGCGTATTCGGATTCCAGGGCGATCATCTCTTTCAGGATTTTTTCGTTTTTGCGTATGGAGCCGGTGAGTTTGCCTCTGGCCTCGAAATAAGGCATCAGCACAAGCTGAACCGTCAGAATGATCACAGCCAGGACCATTCCTCCGGACAAGACAAGCTTGTCTCTCTTCGATAACTTACTCCATACTTCCCGGATTTTATCTTGCACAGCTCATCCTTAATTCGAATTCGACCTTGTTTTTCTCTTTGATCAGGTTTGCCCCGCTGACGGTGATATTCTTGAATGTCCCGCTACGGGCAATTTCCCGCTTGATCGTTTC
>DHHG01000011.1 GCA_002403175.1 Syntrophaceae bacterium UBA4778
GCTGTAAATCGCTTCACTCTCATAAATCCTCCTTACATCGGAAGTCCTGTTTGGAAAGACCGGACTGACATCTTTACAATCAGCCGCGACCATAGCAAAAAGCAAAAGCCCATGCAATTCTTTTTCATGTCAGGGTATTCTTTTGAAAAGCTTTTGTTCAGGAAAGGTTACAAACGCTATGGAATTGATTTGGTTCATTTTAGATAGAATCCATAATCGCTGCTTGGCGTTTGCCTAAGCTAAATAGCATGGAAAGCTAATCCGGGGAATGCGCAATCAGGGGCTGTGAAATTCCTTCTCCACTGAATCTGATGGGAACGGGATGACTGCTATATCATTCCAGGCTGTTTTTCCTTGATGAGGATTGTTTGGATGGATCCAATTCATCCCCCAGATAACCTTCCTGGTTGGGTTTTTTCATCAGGAATTTATAGGGAATCGCTACAGGCTCACGACCCGTTGGCAAGGTCCTGTGAGTCAGTATCCAGACCTGGCCTGTTTTCGTATTTACCAGAAAGGCATTTTCGCCGTTTCCAGCAACAACCTGAAATTTTCCAGTATCATGCTGCGCAAAGACTGCCGTAACATGCAGGGCCATAAGCATGACGGCAATTGCTGTTGCTTTGGCAATGCTCGAAATAATTTGTTTATTTCGGATCGAATTCATTCGTAAACACCTCATGATCAAGACTCCCCTTTTTCAATCATTGCTACGATCTCTCACTTAATTACGATTGATAGTTCCAGGCTTGGCTCACTTTCCAAGTCGTCCTTATCAACAGCCGTGACTACATATATTTTTTGTTTTCCTTTGGCAGTCTCCGTATCTGTGAATTTATTATCTCGGATCGACTGCAGCTTATGGAGCCCAGCGGAATCCTTTTCATAGACAACATAGGATACTATGTCTGGTTCCTTGTTGGTTTTCCAGGTTATCTCGATTCTGCCTTCGCCACTGTTGATCTTCAATCCGGACGGGCTCTGGGGCCGCGACTTGGTTAAGGCCGAAATCGTTTCAGAGCTGTTGCTTTCCAATCCGACCCGATTAAAGGTCGTGAGATAATAATGATATCTTGTATTGTCTTCCAGTTTTCGATCACCGGTGAAAGAAAAATCGGATTTCCTTTCCGGATCAGTAAAGGTTTTGTTGTTCCTACCCTCGATTTTTTTGATCAATTCGAATTTGCCCGGACCGCTGCCGGCATCCTTGGCACGGTATAAACAATATCCTTCAACTTCCTCCTGGGCGTTTGCATTCCAGGATAATTGAATCTTTCCAGTCTGGCCGCTGATAGCAGCCAGTTTTTCCGGCCTCGGGGGCTTACCTCTGGTAACAGCGGAAACCGTCAGAGACGGGGAAGTCTCTAATTCCGGCTGCTCATAGGCCGTCACCTGATAAAAATATCTCGTGTTATCACCCAGCCCTTCTGTATCTTTAAAGGTAATCTGAACGTTGCCCTTAGGGGCTTCGATTTTGGATATCCTTTTGAAACCGCCGCCTTCTTCAGCGCTCCGGTAAATATAATACCCGTTGATGAGTGGGGAAACGGGATCCCATTTCAGGTGAATCTCTCGGATCATATCCCCGGCTGCGAAAACGGTTGAAAGTACGGGTATGGTTTTACCGGGAACCGGGACCGAAAATTCGCTTTCAATTCCCTTCTCGTTCAGTGCGGTCAGTCTGTAAAAATATGTTTTTCCATCGCCCAACATCCCGTCCACGTAATCCACCTTAAACAGATCGTCCAGAGAGGATTTGCCGAGATCGGAATCCTTCAGTGTCTTCACTTCTTTATATGGGCCTGTTTCGGAATCGGCACGGTAAATTCTGTAAGCCACTATCGGGAACAGGTCATCACTGTGCTGCGGACTGGGAGCCCATACCAATCGCATAATTTTAACGCCGCCCTCGATTTTAAGAATAATCGGCTTGTTCGGAGCGGGTACGGTAACCGCCTTAACTATTTTTGAAAATTGGCTCTGGGCACCTGTTTTGTTGTATCCTCTGATCTTGTAAAAATAAGAAGTTTTCTTTTCCAGCCCCTTATCAATGTATTCCACCCCATCTACCTGGGTTATAGACGTAAACGGTCCGGTATCGCTCGTTGCGCGATATATTTTGTATCCTGCTGCCCGAAATGTAGGGGCATTGTGCCAAGTGAGATGTACGCTCATATTTCCGGGACGGGTTTCAATATCGAACGGGGCTGTATCCGCGCGCTCACTTTCCAGAATTTCATTATTTACTTTGGCAATAACTGCCGAAACCGATTCGGCCAGCTTTTTCGATTCCGTTTCAAGACCGGTCTCTCCTAACAATGTCAGTGTAGTATCCAGAATGATTTTCTTCTGCCCCACGTGAACGACTTTACAGCGAACAGAGAGGATCTGCCCGGTTTTTTCGATCCGGCCCATAACGACCACATCAAGAGCCAATCGCGTTCCGATGAGTATCGCATTTTCCGGGTCATCGTTCTGCTGCAGCTCATTCATGGACAGAAAGGTTTCCAGTTCCTTTTTATCCAGCAGACAGATGGCTGTATAGTTTCTCAGGGAATCCGACAAAAAATTGGAAACAGTCGTTCCGTACCCGGATGCATCCAAACTGGATGATACAAAATTAAAAATGGACAGTTTGACGGGCTGGGCTGAGGCGTTCGCCACAACACACAGGCAAAAGATCATTCCCAGGCAGATAGAAACAACACGCTTTCTGTTCATTCCTCTTACACTACTCATTTTACACCAGGCTAGATTTCGGCTAGGACGGGCTACATATCCTTGGTCAGGTCGTAAATCAAATCCTTTGCACTTTTGGATATCGGTGTCGCTATCCCCTTTAGGTTTTCATCATAAATAGCATTGATAAATTTCTCGATAGCATCTTCGGTATTTCGTCTTTTTAACTGTAACTGAGCCTGTTTGAAATATTCTATTTCAAGACTCTGGAAATGCTTGAGAACGCTCTGTCCCATTTCCGAAATTTTCGTGTTTATCAACTCATCCAGGACATCCAGTTCCGTAGGCAATTCCAGCAAGTCCTGTGAAATATTCGCCATTGGGACCCCGTCCTGATATTTATCCTCCTTGCTCAGTTTTCCCGATACCGTATTGGCAAAAAGATTTTCTCCCGTTCTGGTATCTACCAGTTTATAAGAGGTCTCTATGCTTGCCATGATCTTGGCGTACCCCGATTTAAATGAAATGAGCTGGTAATTCCTCTTTTTTATGGTTCTGGGCGGGGCTGCTTTCAAATCATTTTCCGTCGGAGTTTTATGCAATATCAGCCAGTCGGAAAAAGCGGGATTATGCACCTCTTCTTCATCAACCAGGACTTTAACCTGATTGACACTCGGGTAATCCTTGTAATCCGTTGTGAAGCGGAGCACATCACCCATGATGAAGGTATCGATTCCGCCCATCTTTCCAACCTTCTGAACGGCGTCGACATCGACAAGGCCGGTCTGGCCGAGCTGTAATTCCTTCAGAATCGATTCAAGATTCTCCCGTTCAATAATGCGCAGATCGCCACTGGCATTTTTGTACAGAAAGGTTATCAGTTTATTGGCGACGATCTTCCCTGCATCTTTGCTGCCACTCGGACCTTTGAAATCGAAGACAGCGATTGATCTTCTGATCCGCTTTTTAATATTATCCCTGGTTTCCTGAACGCGATGAAAAATATTCTTGTAATTCGGATCAAGTGATTCGACCATCTGATACCAAATGAGACTGTTCCCCCATTGCGCATGCTCGGCATACTTGTCGGCCCTATCCATCATCCTGCCGCATAGATTATTGGTAAATTCCTTTTGCAACAGATTATCCCTGAGGGAGGGAGAGTATGAATTCGCAAGTTGCAGTTTTCTGAATGCCTGACCCAGTTTACCCTGTCGCATGGCTTTCATTGATTCGTCAAAGAGGAACTGGCTCGCTTTCGCCTTGATATCCGTAAGTGTTTTTACAATGAATTTATCATCAGGCTGATATTCCAAAGCCTTTTCGTACATGAAAACCGCCCTTTCCCAATCGGAAGCCAATACTGCCTTGCTCCCCTCTCGGGTATAATATGGGGCGTTGTCCCTTTCCTTCGACTTTGCGTAAAGATCTGCCGTGTCCAGGTAATTTGATTTTAGATCCAGAACGGTTTTGAAAGATAAGGCTGCGAGATTCCACCGTTCCTGTCTTCCGAAATCAATTGCCTGTTTATAATAAAATTGAATGGCGCTTTGCGATGCAGATTCCAATTTGTCCGATGTATCTTCATAACCGGGAAAGATGTTGTTCAAACGCTTAAATTTATCAATAGCTTCCAACCAATTCTCTTTTTTTAATTCCAGGTCGGCTTGAGTATAGAGTTTTTTTATTGTCTCGAGTAAGTCAATTCTCTTTTTGGCCATTTCACTTTTTTGTGCGGCAATTTCTTTATTGTCGGGGTCTAGGGAGCAAGCAATATCCATTTCCTTCAGGACTTGATCCATTTTGGGAATCGTGTCTGCGGGAAGCGTCTTGCTCATGCGGGTAGCATTTTCGAAATGGACTTTGGCTGACTGCTGCCTGGCCCGTAGGAGAGCCTCCTTATAATCATGTCGTCCGGGAGAATCGGATAAGGCCTTTTCATAGTAAATGATGGCTTCATCCCAGCGTTTATTTGCGCTCAATTCCTCTCCGATTTTGAAACTCTCGGAAACTACGCATCCATACGCCGCTATAATAAAGAGTCCAGATATCACAAACCTCACAATCTTTCCCATAACTGTCCTCACTTTACATCAACTGAAATGAATTGCCGAACCGACTCAAAATTAACTTGCATATGGGATGATTCCGCCCATATCCCTTTAGCACAAGGGTACGGCAGAAGAACCTTTTTCCAATTGCAAGAGATCTATTTTTCCCCCGGTTTTTTCTGAGGCGGCGCTTCTTGCCCAGAATCAGAGAGGATGGCGGCCTCAATCTTATTTTGGGTTATTCCTGTTATTCTGATCGTATTTTTTCCCAGACTCATAGCTGCAATATCTTCAGCCAGTCCGAGCGTTGTTCCCTTGATTTCCACATCGAACTCCGCTGTATTCTGCCGGAACGATCGCTGGTGCAAATTTTTTATACCCTTAGCAGACTGCATCAGCTCTTCCTTGAATTGGCCCAAATCCTGGAACGAATTCAGACCGGAAATCATGATTTTGATATTCGCTGTGTTCGTCAATTCGAAGGACCATTTTTCCAAAACTTGATCAGCTATATTCTGCGCCAGTTTTTGCCCGGTCTCTTCGATCAGCAGCTTTACAACATCGTCCATTCCTGTACGGGAACCGACAATCGCATCAGAAGCCATAACCTCGCCCGTATCTGCTTTCACTGCTTTGGCCGTAGAAGTTACTTTGTTGAATCGCATGGCAACACTGCCGACCTCAAAAGGACTGGTAGCCACATCGACATTCCCCATGAAGACAATTTCTGCGCCGCAGATTTGCCCCATCTGCGCCACCTGCTTTGCATCAGCCATCTGCGGGATCGACCTTTTCTCCGAAAGATCGCAGGTAACCAGTTTGAAGCCTTTCTCCATGAGGTACTTCGTAATGGCCGCTTCGGCAAGGCTGTCACGCTTCGCCCCATTATGGATCATAATCAATACGCGTGGTTTGGACTTCCGGGTCAAAATCATATTGACCGCATCCATGCGGTCGCGCAGTTTCTCAATACCCACATCTGCATCAAGGACCACTCTGTATTGATTCCCTTCCCGCTCTTCTGAAACGATTTCATATGAGTTCAGGTATCCTTTGGATTCGGAGAGGATCAGATCGAGCTTTGTCTGATAATTCTCAATTTCCGTTGCACTGGAGACCATGACCCCTACGACCTTTTCAACTGCGTTACGCTGAGCCTCGTCAATCGCCTTGGTTCTGGCGATGTCGATCAAGCTGTTGTGAATGGTGGCCATTCCTTGCGCGCGGACCTTATTCTGGGCGAAAATCGCTTCTGGCCGAATAATCAAAACCAGAGAGATGATCAGAGGAACCAATTTTCGGAACATTTTCTCTCTCTTCCCGATGATACTCAGAAACTTTTAAAATGATCAGGTAATTGCAATTAAGAGGCCCCGGGAATTCGGGGCTAATTTCATCAATTGCGAGTGATACACCCCAAAAATGGAATGAGCATGGCGGCGCTCCATTCTGATTTGGGGAAAAATGAGTGAATTGCTAAACCATTTTCAAATAAATCGGTTTGTAGCTTGTAGTCTGTAATCGTATTTTCTTTTGAGTTCAAGTATTTTTTTTGTATCCGGGATAAGCCGGAGAGTTTAGAAATACAAAGATTAGATAGGTAGGTATACAGAAGGACAGAAATACTCATCCTGTCTGCATTACAAAAGAAATGAAAAATATTCGATTGGAATCGCTTCTAGTTCAAATACGTCAGCAAACATAATCTTTCAAGGCAATCTGCCAGAATCTCATGGTTTTTTTACAATCCGTGGCAAATTTTTTACAGCTTAAAACCGAATAAGAGGGTCTCAAGGCCTTCCTTGCCAAGTCGCCTGTCGAGATCGGATTCACTTCTACGTCCTTTTTCCCTGCATATTCCAATATTTTCAAAGCGAAGTCATACCAACTACACCTGCCCCTGTTCGTAATATTATAAATACCGGAACACCCCTCTTCGATCAGGGTTTTAACAGCTCCCGCCAGATCCACTGTGTATGTTGGAGATCCGATCTGATCATTTACAACAGACAGTTTACCCCTCTCGGACTGATCGAGAATGGCCTTTACGAAATTTTTGCCGTTTTTGCCATACAACCAGGATGTCCTGATAATAAGAAACTTTCCCGCAAGAGCGCGAAGATACAACTCACCTTGCAGCTTGGCGTGACCATACGTATTAATGGGATTGGGAGCATCTGTTTCAATATACGGTTCTCCTTTGGTTCCATCAAATATGTAATCGGTGCTGAAGTGCACGACCTTCAGGTTCCGTTCCTTGCAGACAATCCCGATATTGTTGACCCCTTCCGCATTGATTCGAAAGCATTTATCCGAATTGGTTTCGCAGCCGTCCACATCCGTATATGCGGCTGCATTGATAACAACGTCCGGATTTGTTTCTTCAACAACCGAATGGCAGTCTCTAAGCGACACGATATTGAAATCATCAATATCCTTTCCGACAACCTCGTGATCGGCCGACAATTTCGCATAAAGATCATGACCCAGCATGCCTTTATAACCAAGAAGAAGTATTTTCATTGCATTTTTTCCTATTCTGTTAAGAAAAAAAAGGTTCCTAGGCCCCCAGCCGGAAAGGCAAAGCAGATGAGCAATTCTGAACAGCCCGGTTAATATTTCACCTCTTTAAGAAAAAGGCCTTGCGGTGGCGCCGTCGGACCCGCCAGTTTTCTGTCCTTGGATTCCAGAATATCTTTAAAATCTGCTGGAGTCAACTTACCCTTTCCCACATAAACCAGAGTACCCATAATATTCCTGACCATATATTTCAAAAAACCGGTTGCCTCTATGGTAAAATGAACGAAGTCCTGATCGCGTTTCAAACTCCAGTCCAGGACTTCTCTTTCGGAGCCCTCTGTTTCACTATTCGCCGCACAAAAACATAAAAAATCGTGTCTGCCGCTAATATAGGAGGCAGCCTCTACCATGAGATCGAGCTGAAGCTTTCCGGATACAAACCATGAGAAATTCCGATAGAGTCCGGATCGGGTTGCGCTATTAAGAATCTGGTAAAGATAGACTTTGCTTTTGGCGCTGTACCTGGAGTGGAAATCCGGATTCACTTCCTCTGCGGATTTAATAACAATGTCATAAGGCAGCATGCTGTTGAGTCCGAGCAGAATATTCCG
The DNA here is from genome assembly GCA_002403175.1 of Syntrophaceae bacterium UBA4778. The sequence continues at coordinate 7,862 of DHHG01000011.1, forward strand.
CGGAGGCAGTTGAGAGATTGTTCTGAAATTGGCTACCTGATTGATAGCATGGACTCCGGCATCCGTCCTTCCGGAGCTGAAAAGAGTTGCTTTCTGCCCGGTCAGGATCTCAATCTTATCTTCGATAATCTGTTGAATAGTCTGGAATCGGTTAATCTGTCTTTGCCAGCCATGATATGCGGCCCCATCGTATTCAATAATTAATTTGATGTTTCTCATTCTGCAAAAATGAAAGAGTTCGGGATTCCTGGAATCGGTCACTTTAAACAGGTTATTGAAAACAACCCGTTTTGCAGGCTGTTCAAAAATGCTCAGATGCAAGGCATCGCGCTTGTCCCGAGGTAGTTGTCGGGGAGGATCGAGCAGCGGAGCGTATTACGAGACACGTGAGCAGCGCTTGTCCCGTGTCCTTTCGGGGAGATCCAAAGCGTAACGCAGCAGATGAGCGTTTTTCAACAGCCTACCAATGGCCGTTTCCCGGATCCATTGAACCCTTCAGGCATTTACCCTTCTTTAATTAATTACTCTCACATGATTTCAGGGCCTTGATTGCCGGAAGGTCTTTCCCTTCCAGGAGCTTGATAAAGGCCCCTCCGCCGGTCGAGATATAGGACATGTTGTCGCTCTCGCCTGCTTTATCGATAGCGATATCCGTATCTCCACCTCCGACGATGGACAGTGCATATGAGCTTCCGACGCTGTGTGCCAATGCGGAAGTCCCTCTGCTGAAAGCGTCAATTTCAAAAACCCCCATTGGACCGTTCCAAACAATAGTTTTAGCGTTGCTGAGCGCTTCGGTAAAGACCGTTATAGTGGCCGGACCGATATCAAGCGCCATCCACTTGCAATTGATTTCCTGAACAGGAATAATTTTGGTTTCGGCCTCGGCGTTCATCTCTTCAGCAATGACACAGTCAACAGGCAAATATAATTTCACCCCTAATTTTTTAGCTGAATCCATAATCTCCAGCGCCTTATCAATCAGGTTTTCTTCGATCAGAGATTTACCGACCTCATAGCCCTGTGCTCTCAAAAAAGTGAAGGCCATCGCTCCCCCGATAATGAGCTTGTTTACCTTTTTCACCATCTGTTCAAGCGTTTCCAGCTTACCCGATACCTTGGAACCACCGATGATCGCTACCAGGGGACGCGCGGGGTTTTCCAGCGCTTTATTGAAATAGTTCAATTCCTTTTTCATGAGAAAGCCAGCGCCGCACTCTTTTACATATTTTGTGATTCCGACATTGGAGGCATGACTTCGATGGGCATTGCCGAAGGCATCATCGATGTATACATCGGCATGATTTGCCAATACCTTGGAAAATTCATCGGAATTGGCTTCCTCTTCAGGGTGAAATCTCAGATTTTCCAGGAGTATGATATCACCCTCTTTCATATCGCCCACCATTTGTTCGACATCGGGACCAACGCAATCTGAAGTCATCTTCACTTCTTTTCCAAGCAAGCGAGATAACCTCTTTGCAACAGGTGCCAGGCTTAATTTACTTACATATTTCCCTTTTGGCCTTCCCAAATGTGAGGCGATGATCACTTTTGCATTCTCGTCGAGTGCATAATTAATGGTCGAGAGGGTTGCCCTGATCCTGGAATCATCCGTTATATTCGCATCCTTATCAAGGGGAACGTTATAATCAACCCTGCAAAGAACCCTTTTACCTTTTATATTTATGTCATCTATGAATTTCATAATCCCCCCTTTTCGGATATGACCCGTGCTTTTATAATATGAAAGCTAATCAGAACGAAGCAGCTGCAGAAGTTTGTTGCAACCGATTTGGGATGAAGCGATCAGGACTGTTGAATAGCTCGGTTAGATTCACGATGCCTTTAGCAATACGAATCCCAGGAAAGCACTCTCAACATCCTGTTTAATATAACCTCTAATATATATAAGCTCCATGCATGAAGGTCAAGAAAATACAGACGCATCTGGAATTTCCATTTGCATTAACCCCGGACAAATGTTAATCATTCTCCGCTTCTCAGATAACGTACAGCTTATCTGTTACACGGATTCACAATAATGGGCGATAAAGATAACCTACCCTCCGCCTCTGCGATTTTGGGAGGATTTCTAGTTGGATGTCGAACCCCTTATTATGCAGACTGAAAAAAAATCAAAGTGCAATGCAGAAAACGAACCTCTATTAGCAGCCTGCTAAACTTATACAAAGGAGATGAGATTATATGGGACTTACAGAAGACAAAATCAGGCAATTTGAAGAGAAAAAAGCCCGCCTTTTGACCATGGGCGGAGAGAAAATGATAAATAAACAACACGAGTCAGGAAAACTCACTGCACGGGAAAGGATCGATTCGCTTTTTGATAAGGGAACCTTTCAGGAGATCCAATTATTCGTGAAACACCGATCAACCCTTTTCGGCCTTGGCGATAAAGAGATTAATGCAGACGGCGTCATCACCGGTTTTGGTAAAGTGAACGGCAGAACGGTTTATGCAGCTGCTCAAGATTTCACCAGCTCAGGAGGCAGCCTGGGAGAGATGCACGCGCAAAAGATCTGGAAGGTCATGGATATGGCTATTGACGCCCGCAAGCCTTTCATTTCGCTCAACGATTCAGGAGGAGCACGCATTCAGGAAGGCGTTTGCTCTCTGCAGGGTTATGGCGGTATCTTTTATCGCAACACAATCGCTTCGGGATACATTCCTCAGATCACGGCCGTCATGGGTCCAACTGCCGGAGGTGCTGTCTACTCACCGGCCTTGACCGATTGGGTTTTCATGGTTAAAGGAAGCAGTTACATGTATATCACCGGTCCCGATGTCGTAAAGGCTGTAATCGGAGAAGAGATCTCCCACGATCAGTTGGGCGGAGCGGAAACCCATGCAGTCAAGAGTGGGGTATGCCATGCCGTTGCTGAAAACGATCAGGACTGCATCGAGAAAATAAAAACACTGCTGTCCTACCTGCCCGATTCCTGCCACAGCGAGTTGCCGGTTGCACCCTGTACGGATACTCCCGACAGGCTCTGCCCCGAGTTGGACAAGATCATTCCCGACCGGGCATCCCGCGGATATGATATGAGAAAGGTCATAGCAGCCGTAGCCGATAATGGAATCCTCTACGAGATGCATGAATCCTGGGCCAAGAATATCACAGTCGCATTTATCCGAGTCATGGGAAGAACGGTCGGCGTGATTGCCAACAATCCGATGTTCAATGCGGGCGTACTCGACACCAAGGCTTCTGACAAATCGTCCCGTTTTATCCGCTTCTGCGATGCATTCAATATTCCTCTGCTGACCTTCGCCGATGTTCCGGGTTACATGCCCGGTACCGATCAGGAATGGACCGGAATCATCAGCCATGGCGCCAAACTCCTTCACGCTTATTCCGAGGCAACTGTCCCGAAGATCACGGTTGTAACCCGCAAGGATTACGGTGGAGCTTACATCGCAATGTGCAGCAAAAATCTGGGAGCCGACTACGTAATGGCCTGGCCTTCAGCTGAGATAGCCGTTATGGGAGCGGAAGGCGCCTGCAACATTATCTACCGACGGGAGATATCAAGCGCTGAAGATTCGGCTGCGAAAAGAAAAGAACTGGCGGGGGCTTATGAGGAACAGTTTAACAATCCCTATTTTGCCGCCAGCCTGGGGATCATCGAGGATGTAATCGCCCCGAGGGAAACCAGGGCAAGAATCGTTGCCATTCTGGATTCATTCAAGGACAAGAATAAACAAGGATTGGACAAAAAACATAACAATATACCTCTTTAAAAATACTGAACCCGAACAGGCTGGTTTCGAACCGCCTGTTCGGGTTCAGCAATAAAATATTCTGAATAAATTCTCCTCTGCTTCAGGATTCTACTAGCGTTCCGTTTTGTATTTATCGGGTAAAATAATTGCGACCTTCAGATATTTTTTACCCCATTTTATCGCCTCTTTATTGGATTCGAAGAATACATCGATCCGATCACCTTTTATAGCCATTCCGGTATCTTTAACTTCCCCCCATCCATATCCGGGAACATGCATCTGAGTGCCGAAGGGATATCTGTCAACATCAGCTGCAATCGTTCCTCTCATTGCACGGGTTCCGTTTGCAGTAATCCCCGTTAGTTTTACTTTTCCCGGCATGGTGCAATTCGAATTCAATTTTGAACCGTATGGCTTCCAGCATGTTGATTTCTGGCAGGCATGGTACGCTGTTACCAGAAATTTTCTGGTTTGCTTATTATTTTTTCCCGGAATGGACTTTTCTTCTGTTTTATCTTTCTGCGCCACCTCGGGAGATTTCTCGAAAGGAGTTTTGCATCCAGCAAAAAATAGTAGAGTCAGAATGCAAAACCAGATCCCCGCTATTTTAAATTCTGACACTGACCGCAGTCTGGTTTTTTCCCGGCAAGGAATTGACATGATCCATATCCCGATCGTTATAGATGATAGGAGGAGGAGATCCATTCGTTTCTCTATTGTCGGTTACGATTTGCGAGTACCAGAATAACCAGCAGTACAAGAGAGAGATAATAATAACTGTCCAAGACCAAAGATTTTTCATAAACACTCCCGGGTAATCGGAGTAGAGTCCAGTCAATCTGAAATTACGAGATGAGTTCCAGTTTACAAAGGTATAGCTTCAGAAAACTTTTTAGGCCTTTGGTATCGAACAGTTCTGGAAACGAATCTGAAATTTGGTGCTCCCGAAAAATCCTCGCTTATACAGACGAAAGTAAGGATATTTTCGAAAGGAATGAGCAAGACCCATGCCTGATAAAAAAAATACTTCTAATCTATAGATATGATTGAATTTAATTTCCGAGGTAAAAATAAATGGAGAAAGGAAGGCATCAATAATTGAAGGTTTTAAGGTTCACTCTGCTGAAAATGGAAATTACAATTCTTTGATATTTTAATTCTTTTTAGTTACGTCTGGTGAATGCTCCTGCATACATTACTTTATTTTAAAAGGGAATCGCTACTACCTCAAAGGCAGATTCCAATTATATAGAGAACTGATCCAAAACATGTCTCAAACGGGCCAAAACCGTATTACGGCCCAAAATACCGTAAATTTTATCGAGTTCCGGTCCCTTAAGGACACCGGAAATAGCCGCTCTGATTGGTAAAAATAATGCCTTGCCTTTGAGCATGGTCTCCTGACGCACCTTATCCATTGTAGCACTGTATGCGTCCGAATCGTCATCCATATCCATATTCGTTAAAGTTTCGTAAAAGGCCTTCAGTACTCGAAGCGCACTATCTTCCTTAATTACCTGGGCCGCCTCTTCAGAGATTTTGAATGTCTCGTCATAAAAAGGAGCGAGCTCGCGTCCGATATCCGTAAGTAGTACCAGATTATCTTTAATTACTTTTATAATAGCAAGCAGACGCGTTTTGTCCATTTTCTCATAATCGTAACCGCATCTTTGAATAAACGGAACCAGCGCTTCTGTGAGCCTGTCCGGTTCAAGATTTCTGATATAAATACCGTTGAGCCATTTCAGTTTATCCTCGTCAAAAATCGCCCCGCTCTTTCCCGCTCTTTCCAGAGAGAATCCCGCTATGATTTCCGAAGATGATAGAACTTCTTTTCCATCCGCCTGAGAACTCCCCAGCAGTGATAAATAGTTCAATAGCGCCTCGGGCAAGATCCCTTTTTCTCTGAATTCCTTGACGGCAACGGACCCGTGCCGTTTGCTCAGCTTTGAACGATCTTTCCCCAGAATCAGAGAATGATGGGCAAACTCCGGTTTTTCAAAGCCAAGGGCATTATATAGAAGGATTTGAAGTGCCGTATTAGAAAGATGATCTTCACCCCTGACAACATGCGACACCTTCATCAGATGATCATCGATGACTACGGCAAAATTATACGCCGGAATGCCATTTGACCTGACGATAATGAAATCGCCGATATCCCGGCAGTTGAACTTCATCGGCCCGCGAATCAGGTCTGTAAAGACAATCTCTCCTTCCCCCACCTTAAAACGGTAGGACGGCTCTCCGCCTTCTGCTTCCAGTCTCATTTGTTCCTGACGATCGAGTTTCCGGCAGCGACCCAGATACCGGGGCGCAAGCCCTTTCGACAGGAGGGCGGCGCGCTCGATTTCCAGTTCCTCTTCCGAACAGTAACAACGATAAACCATATCGGCCCGGATAAGTTTCTGAAGATAGTCTTCGTATAAATCCAAACGCTGAAACTGATGATAGGGTCCGAAGTTGCCATTTTTTTCCGGTCCTTCATTCCAATCGATCGAGAGCCATTTCAGGTCCCGGATAATCCCTTTTTCAAATACTTCTGATGTCCTGGCACGATCGGTATCTTCAATGCGCAGGATGAAAGAACCGCCATGATGTTTCGCAAACAACCAATTAAAAAGTGCCGTCCTGGCATTTCCGACATGGAGTTCACCCGTTGGAGAAGGCGCAAACCTGACCCTTGGTTTATCTGTTGTCATTATTAAAATCCTTTGTTTCCAAACTCGCGCACATTACCTTTATTTAGCTGGAAGAGCCCTAAGGCATACTTTCCTTTACAGCTGCCGTTGCAATAACAGCGACTCCTTCCTTCCTACCCACAAACCCCATGCCTTCATTGGTTTTGGCCTTGATATTTACTGAAGAAGGTAAGATTCCGAGTGCGCCTGCAATATTATTTTTCATCAAATTTGTAAATGGCGAAAGCTTCGGTTTTTCTAAAATAATGCTGGCATCAATATGGCTGATGGTAAAATCCTTTTCATCAAACAATATTTTTATTTTTTCCAGCAGCTTCATACTGGATATTCCGCGGTATTCCGGATCTGAATCGGGGAAATGCCCACCGATATCTCCTGCACCAGCGGCCCCGAGAAGTGCATCGATAATTGCGTGTATCAATGCATCGGCATCCGAGTGGCCCTCAAGTCCCTTATCAAAAGGGATATCGATCCCACCAAGAATCAGTTTTCTACCCTCGACAAGACGATGGCTGTCATATCCGATACCGACCTTCATCGATGCGCCCCTCTGATTCAGAATGTATTCACCGTAAAGCAAGTCTTCCGGTGTTGTGATCTTCATATTTTGATAAGATCCCGGCACCATAACTACTGGAATCCCGAGGCGTTCGACAAGGGATGCGTCATCGGTGCCGAAGTACGCATCAGCATACGCGCGCTTATATGCCTCTTCGAGAATATCTCTCTTGAATACCTGCGGTGTTTGCGTAATCCAGAGATTCTTACGATCGAGTGTATCCTTTACGCGAAAATCCGCTCCAGTCGACTTAATCGTATCCTTGACCGGGACTCCTACCGAAACGGCCCCGTGTTTTGCTGCTTCGGAAACAGCAGTGTCGATGAGTTCCTCTGAAACAAACGGCCTGACACCGTCGTGAACAAGAATCATATCTATATCCGGTTCAACTGCCATGAGACCGTTCCTGACGGAATCCTGCCTTTCTCGGCCGCCCGCTGTTAAACGTATAACCTTCTTAGGACCGTATCCGGCAATCAACTCCTTTGATGGTTCCATCTCGGATTCAGGTAAAACCAGTAGAATGCGATCTATCGATGAAGCCTTTTCAAATGCGCGGATGGTATGAATAATAACCGGAACCCTGCCGAGTAGAAGAAATTGCTTCGGAGATTTCGCTCCCATTCTTTTTCCCAAACCACCTGCAACGATGATTGCACAAACCTTCATTTTTCCTCTGTTCAGGAACATATATCCGAATCTGGCCCTGAATCATAAAAAAAATCATAATATGACAAGCTGATATTGCCTGTCATATTATGATCTGTTCATTGGTCTCAAACGATTATTTATTGGACACGACTTCAATAGTATTTCTTTCGAGAACAACCTCTTTCATTTCCGAAAAAATCATTCTTCCGGCCGTCGTCTGAAGCACGCTCGTTACGATCACTTCCACATTTTTGCCTATATTTTTTACAGCATGATCGACAATGACCATTGTGCCATCATCCAGATAGGCAACGCCCTGCCCCGGTTCCTTACCCTCTCTTATTATTTTTACTGCCATCGTTTCTCCTGGCAAGACAACCGGCTTTAAGGCATTGGCAAGCTCGTTCACATTCAATATCTTGATTCCCTGCAGTTCGGCAACCTTGTTCAAATTAAAATCGTTCGTAATCACCTTGCCTTCTGTTTTCTTCGCCAGTTCAATTAACTTGCTGTCTACCCCTTTTATTTTCGGAAAATCCTGCTCGGCAATTTCAATTTCCACTCCGGAAGTTTTTTGCATCCTGTTCAGAATATCCAATCCTCGCCTTCCACGAGAACGCTTCATTGCATCGGCAGAATCGGCAATCTGCTGGAGCTCTTCAAGAACGAACCGAGGTACAATCAGTTTTCCCTCCAGAAAACCCGTATCACAGATATCTGCGATACGCCCATCAATGATGACGCTTGTATCCAGAATACGGTAATCCTCGATTGCTTTCGTGGTTTTACCTGTGCTGAAGGGAAAAGGAAATTCATCACTTTTTTTTGAGCCGATCACCAGCCCCAAATAACCCAACACGCAGGTGAGGAGTACATATATCCAGGGGAGAACAGACTGTTTTTCTGCAATATTCGTGAAACTCAGGCCCAAAGCTAAAAGGAATGCCATTACCAATCCGATAACCGTACCGATAACACTCCCCAAGATTATCCGAAGAGAAACCTTTTTGATCGCCTGCTCAATTTGTATAACTAATATTGCGACTATAAAACCTATTAAAATACCGAGCAGGGAAAAAGGAAATTCGGCAGACTTGGCTGCGATAAAGTAAGCGCTTATCGAACAGGCTAATATCAGGAGAAATTTTATAACAAAATGAAACATAATGCCTCCTTTCCATAGAAATAAGCCTATACAAACATTTCAAAGAGCAAAAATGAAGGTAGGAATGGAAATAATTACTGGATAGGGAAAAGTGCGTTTATATCTTCTTCTATTTGGTTTTCCGCAGCACGGCAGGCAACCGAGATTTCTTTTATGAGAAGATTTTTGGCAGTGTCCATCATTTTTCTTTCACCGAACGAGAGATCCTTATCCACTTTCAATACGCACAGATCTCTCAGAACACGGGCAACTTCATAAACAGAACCGGTTTTAATTTTTTCAAGGTAATCTCTGTATCGTTTGTTCCATGTCTGTTTATCAATGGACACATCTTTGTCTTTGAGGATAGCATAAATTTTCGGAATTTCTTCTTTTGCAATGATTTCGCGTAACCCGACCGCCTTAGCGCTGTTAAGCGGGATCATGATCCGCATATTGTTCCCCAGGATTTTCATGATATAAAATTCCTGATGACATCCCATGACCTCTCTATTTTCAATTGCTTCGATTACGCCGACTCCTTGCGCGGGATATACTGCTAGGTCTCCTATTTTAAACATCTTATGCCCGTTACCTCCATTGATTGACGTCTGACAATAGCATAAACGCCTCTGAAGGTCAATTAAAACGATGATTTATCTCTATGCTCTTATAGATATCCATGAAGTTTTTACGTAAGATTTTTAGATATAGACATAAGATATATTTACTTATATTTTCCACTCGCACCGATTTTTTGAGTTGAATTAGGACAAATTATCGGAGGACAGGCTCCAGATTCAGATGGGAAATTTACCTCAAAGCGCTTCGAAGCTATATAAAACGTTGTCTTATCCGCGTCAGATCCTTTTCCAGCTTGCCCGGTTGGTTTTTTCTGTAATAATCCAAAGTTAGCTTCAATTCATCGTACGTCGTTTGATCCGAAAGATCATCCAGTTGACGGTACATTCCGCGCCTTCTACCACGGGTGAAGATAGCCCGATCCTCTGGGGATAATCCGAGAAACCGGTCCAATACCGCCAGGAGCTTCAGTTTATCTTCAGGGAGCTTTCCCTCAACTTCTTCCAGCAGATTCATTATGTGATCGCTCACGATTCTGCTCCCGACTCCTTCCAGATTCTCAATAAAAAGTCTGATTTCTTTAACGATATCGTCTTCCGAAAGAAGCTCAAACTCCCCTTTTCCGATCGCATCGAACAGTTCTGTTCCCGGAACCGGCTGGAACGTGCGCAACCTGACGTAATCAGGACCAATCTGATTGAGCACCCTGGCTGTTTCCACTGCATGCTCCCTGGACCAACGTACTCCGCCCAGACCGGGCATAACATATTCGCTGAGGGAAATGCCCGAAAGCCTGATATTGCGGCCTCCTTCAATTTGCTCGGCCGCAGTGACGCCCTTTCTGATATAAGCAAGCAAAGGATCGTATCCGCTTTCCATTCCGATATGAATGCGCGTCAGTCCGGCTGCGTGTAATTTTTGGAATTCCTCAACTGTCTTCCTGGCAGCCGTTTTAGCTCGGCAATAGGACGTGATTCTTTTTACACTCGGAAACTTCTCCCGGATGAACTGAAGCAGATCACATAACTCATCTGTCTTCATAATGATTGAATTGCCGTCCTGGATGAAAACCGATTCTCCGCCGAAATAGAGCCAGGCCAAGACACTCTGCCAGGCTTCATTGAATTTCGGATTTTGATACAAAGCCTCGATCACATTTTGCGTTATTGCACCGCCGGCACCGAACTGCCATGATAAGGTTCTGATCTCGTCGGCAATGTTCCTCGCTGTTTCGACATCTTTTTTAATCTCTGCAAGGGATCTCAGCTCGAATGTTGTCCCACGATAGGTATGGCAGAAGGTGCATTTATTCCACGGGCAGTTGCGAGTCGCTCTGATGAGGAGACTTTGCGCCTCGCTGGGTGGGCGAATGGGTCCTTGTTCAAACGAATTCATAATCATCTCCGATGAGATTCATTGATTCAGATTTCCAAGCTCCATCAGAGCTCAACAGCATTCTTCAAGTCATACCTTCAGAAAATCTGATAATTGCCCTAATTGCTTCGCAAAAACATTATAGGCTTCTTGGCCGAAGAGGACAAAACGAACCCGTTTGATATCCGGATGCGTTTTTAGATAATCGGCAGCAGTGCACAATGCAATCTTTGCGGCTTCCGGCAAGGGATAACCATAGGCCCCTGCGCTGAGGGCAGGAAAGGCAATGCTCGTCAGTCCTTTTTCCGACGCCAGCTTCAGGCTTTCGAGATAGGCGCTTTTCAGCAGATCGGCCTCGCCCCTCGTTCCATCCTTGTAAACCGGACCGACTGCATGGATTACATACCTGGCTTTGAGATTGCCTCCTGTCGTTATCACGGCCCTACCGGTCGGACATCCTCCTATTTTCCGACATTCCGCCATGATCGTGGGACCACCGGCGCGGTGAATTGCACCATCGACGCCACCTCCGCCCCGCAATCCGGAATTGGCGGCATTAACGATTGCATCCGTATCTTCCCTGGTAATATCTCCCTCGACAATCTCGATTTCCGATTCATTGACCTTGATTTTCATACCTGTCGTCCTCTGAGATGTGTTTTCCTTCACCCCACACCAGCATTCGATAGGTTTTTTCGATTCGATCCCAGTTCTCTTCCCGGTCCATCGACCAGTAGCGACCGATCACGGAGACTACCCTGCCGACTCCCATCTCAACGGTTTTATTTTCGATCAGCTCGATGTAGTTGGCACCGCTTTCCGGTTGCTCTCCCCGCCTGCCCAGCATGGCGTGAATAAATACGTCCTGCACCCCTTCCCGCCTGGCCATTTCCAGCAAAGCCAAAAGATGATTGACGGATCCATGCGAACTGAAGAAGGATACAATCCCCATGAGGTGCAGTGGAACACGGCGCTCTTTTGCGGCCCGTATTGTACTTAGGAAAGCGGCGTTGGCGAAGAACGATCCATCGGCAATGGCCCGATTTATTCTGACCCGGTCCGAATAGATTCTTCTCCCCGCTCCAATATGGAGATGGCCGACTTCGGAATTTCCTACCGTTCCCGCAGGAAGCCCAACTGCTTCACCGGAAGCTTTTAAAGCTGTAAAAGGATAAGAAGCAGAAAGTCTATCCATAACCGGGGTGGCCGCCCTGGAAATCAGATTGGATGCTGATTTTTCCTGAATTCCCCATCCGTCCAAAATCAACAACAGAATACGCTTTTTGTGCCCGTGCCGACTCCTATTGAAAGACTTCAATAGAGACTGCCCCATCATCATCTGAGATTGAGGTATTCCGAATAATTCAAGAATAGTCGGTGCTATGTCCGACAGTTCCCCACCGTGTCTAAGTGTAACCTCGCAATCATCAGAGATCAGAATAAAAGGAACAGGACTATCTGTATGGCCGGTATCGATTGCCCCATCCGGATAAAGCCATTTTTCCACCGTGCCGTGATCGGCCGTGATAACAACAGACATTCCTTTTTTCAGGGCGGCATCTACGACCTGTCCCGTGTACTCGTCCACCGTTTCAACAGCTTGTATTACCGCCGTTTCGTTTTCGATATGGCCGACCACATCCACATTGGGAAAGTTTACCAGAACGAAATCGCATTCGGGATCATCTATTTTCTCCAAGACGGCCCCGGTAATACCTTTAATCGACATCTCGGGGGCCTCATCAAAAAGCGCAACATCCTTCCGGGTAGGAATTATTATTCTTTCTTCATTGCGGACTGAATCATTTTTCTTCCCATTCAGAAAGTAACAGAGATGTACGGCCTTTTCCGCCTCGGTAATCCGGGCCTGCTTTAATCCGCCTGCTGCCAGTACTTCTCCTAAGGTATCAGAGACCACGTTCTCGGGGGGAAAAGCTGCCTTCACGTTCAGTGTCTTGCTGTACTCGATCATGGTCGCAAATGTAAGATCCAGATCCGGAACCACCGTAAATTCACTGAATTCTGATTCAGTCAGGCTTCGGGTCAATTCTACTTCCCGCTCACCACGGATATTGTAAAAGATGACCGAATGTCCCCGTCCGATTCGCCCGGGAGATTTCCCCTGCGCCCCTTCCAGCACCAGTGGTTCGAGTGCCTCATCTTCGCACCCTCTAGAATAAGCCATTCGAACAGCCCGGGACAAGGCTCGGTGATCTTTCATAACTGACCTCATTTTCCTATTTCCCTGAGCACAAAAAAAACTCAGATTATCCTGGCGCTCACCAGCCTGGAAGCACAGCTTTCTCTCTGCACCAAATAAAAAAAATATGCAGCAAATAAGCCTTTTTGAATGCCCAACAGTAATAAACGATAGCCGGACTTGATGTAAAGAAAAATTAATACTACCATCCTTTGGATGGCCGCATTTGCATATATCATTGAAGAGTAGCAAAATTTTTCAAAAAAATGGCCTTTTTAATTGAAAACTCAAATCCTAAATGATACATGGAACCGCTGACAGAAAGTGGTGCTCCCCCTCATGGCAGTCCGAAGTGACTATAATGAAAAAACCGAGAATGAGATCCTCCAGGAGCGTGCAGAGGTTCTAGGCCGCGCCGGAGAAGCATTATCTGTTGCAATTCATAAGATGCAAATCATAGAGGGGCGTATTCATGAAGCATTGTCTGACGGACTTACAACCAAAGAGGCTGTACGTTCCATTAACCGACATATCAGGCAATTCAATATTGCCAGAGAGCATGCAAAACTGAGGTTTTATTACTTGATTGTAACCCGGGAGGCTATGGGGTTTCGAAAACATACAATTGTTGAGGACACTTATCGGATTTCCCCACGTAAAAAACCCATAATGAGGAAGGAATGGATCGGTATAAAAAACAGCGACTGAAAATGGCAGATTCTCAACTCCGCTCCCGTGGCATTTCGGATGAGCGTGTGCTGAAAGCCATGGAAAAAGTACCGAGACACCTTTTCGTGGATGAGGCTCTTAGAGATCAGGCATATAATGACAGCCCCCTTCCCATAGGCGAGAACCAGACGATTTCGCAACCATATATGGTAGCGACCATGACCTCTGCCCTCGAACTAAAAGGAAGAGAAAAAATTCTGGAAATCGGAACAGGATCGGGATACCAAACGGCGGTCCTTGCCGAGCTGGCTGATCAGGTCTTCTCCATAGAACGGATAGCCTTTCTTGCTTCCAGAGCAAGAAAGATTCTGGATTCGCTCAACTACTTCAATGTCGCCATCCGGGTCGGAGATGGGTCCTATGGATGGAAAGAGGAATCGCCTTTCAATTGCATTATTGTTACCGCAGGTGCTCCGGATATACCAAGGACTTTAGTGGAACAGTTGGGTATCGGCGGAAAACTTGTGATCCCGGTTGGAACGCGATTATCTCAGAATCTGATGCGGATCACTAGACTCTCCAAGGATTTGGATAACGTTAACCTGGAAGACTTGGGACCATGTCGCTTTGTCGACCTTGTGGGAGAGTACGGCTGGCGGCAATAGCCGTTATGCAGATGACCTCGACCTCAAGGCTTACCGATTCGTTGCACGTTGTAAGCAGATGGAATATGTTTAAGAAAGTTCTCCTGGCATTCTTATTCCTTTTATTTCTGGCCTGCTCCGGTCCCGGCATATCTGTAAAGCCTGAAGCCAACAAGGGTATCTATCATCGCGTCAAAAAGGGCGAAACGCTCTGGAGCATCTCCAAAACTTACCATATCGATCTCCAGGAACTGGCTGAAATCAACAACATAATCAATCCCGCTTTGATCGAAACGGGGGATGCTATTTTCATACCCGGAGCGGATCAAATATTAGAAACCCCGACCTCCGAGCTTAGAGAAGCTCGGGAAGACACAGCTAAAGTACAGCACAAACGCCCCCAAACGGCATTTTCTTCAAATCCCTTCAAGAAGACACAAAAAGCAAATTCCGACGGGAATGATTCCTCTGCCCGCCTGACCGAAACGAATCCGGCTGATAAGGAATCAAATACAACTCCTCCGGTTCAAAAAACACATGTCAAGAATGAAAAGAAACCGGATGAAAATCAAATTGAAATTGACAGAAAACGTTTTATCTGGCCGGTCAAGGGCACTATTTTATCCAGATACGGCATTCAAGCGAATGGATTAAAAAATAACGGAATCAAGATCGCAGCCCAGGAAAATACGCCTGTTTTGGCCTCTGCCGGCGGAGAAGTTACCTATTCGGATACATTAAAGTATTACGGCAACACCATCATTTTGAAACATGATGAAAATTTTTCGACTGTTTACACATCTTTGAAAAGCAGGCTGGTTAAAGTCGGAGATCATGTCAAGAAAGGAGATCAGATTGCCTTGCTGGGAAATGGGGAAACAAACAGCAAACCTTATCTGAATTTCGAAATTCGCCAGACAAACAAACCCAGAAATCCCTTATTTTTTCTGCCCTGAAAAGGAGATTTGAATGAAATTAGCTGACGATTTGTATGTTTATGAATGGGACAACCCTTATGAAAATAATTGCAACTCATTCTATATTGGTGGTTCTGTCCAGGCGTTGATCGATCCCGGACTGAAACAATTTGTACCCGATCTACTCAAAAGGATGGAAACCGACGGAATCCGCCGGGAGGACATCCGTTATATAGTGAATACCCATTGCCATCCCGATCACTATGAGGGTTGCGAATTATTCAGCGGCTCCGGAGAAATTCAAATCGCCCTGCACAGCGTTGAATTGGCCTTTCTGGATGAAATAGGCGCCCAGATGTATGAATGGTTCGGATTGGATTTCCCGAAAATTGATGTCAACATGGTCCTGTCAGAAGATCATGTCGAAATGGGGACTGAACGGTTTCAGATCTTCCTGAGTCCGGGACATTCACCCGGATCGATCGGATTGTACTGGCCGGAGCATAAGGTCCTGTTCTCGGGCGATGTGGTTTTCAATCAGAACGTGGGCAGGTCCGATTTCCCCGGAGGAGATGGCGAACTTCTAAAGGAAAGCATTCGAAATCTGGCGAAGCTCGATATTGATTACCTTCTTCCCGGTCATATGGAAATCGTAACAGGAAACGAAAACGTGAAGAAAAACTTCAAAGTTATTATTGAGAGGATTTTTCCGTATATTTAATTTAAGAACCGGTGTTAACGGCAGACAAATTGTAATCTATTTTTTATGCATTTTTATTTAAAGACATTAAAAACCGCATGAAAACAAAAAAGGCAGGGCCTCTCGGTCCTGCCTTTACAAGGCATACCTTTATTTCTATAGAGGTTACATGATTTTTCGTTTCAGACTGCTAAGCCCAACCAATCCAAGTCCAAGAAGCAGCATCGTTGCTGGTTCCGGCACGGGCGGAGGAGGGGGTGTACGAGGTCCACTCCAAGTATGATAACCTGAAATCCCATATGTCTTTTGACTATCAGACACAGACTGCTGGATGATAATCGTGTCATTCCAATTTAAATTCCCAGTGTACCAAACCTCAGTACCCCAATTCGGGCCGTCATACTTTACCATAACGTAAAATATCGAGGTCGCCGGTAACGTAACACCAACACCGGTGACAACCTGTCCATTATCTGCAATGAGATCATCGTAACTTGCAATAGGGGTCAGGCTACTGCGCGTGTAAACGTTTGTCTTGGACCCGACCGTGATGGACTGTGAAGTATTGACAGGCATCGAGAGCAATGTCTCAAGGTAAGTGTCTTGTTCGGTGGGAGCAGCCGGGATACCGGGATCGATCCTACCGACGTAATAAGCATCCCCAACAGCGAGGGTATAGCTGGTGGCCTGCGCGCTGCAAACAGCCAACACAAGGACAAACACGCAAATAATACCAATTATGGTCTTTCTCATGTATCACCACCCTATTTTTTTATTGTAAAAACTAGCAAGACAGATGCCAACTACAATAAGCATCGGATTATACGGATTTTTTATCTTATCAGGGTTTAATGGGAGATTGACTTTATAAAGAATACCGACAATCCTGCTAAAGGGGCCCGGCGGGTGGAGCCATATATACCGGATTTTATTAGGCTAATTCTTATTTAAAAAAACGTAAAGTATCCCGACACATATCCCTTTTCTCACATAACCGCAATGTATTTAAATTATTAACCAATCCGTACGGTCTTTATTTTTTGGTTCATATCTAAAAAACGGGCGACCCGGAGAAAATCCGGTCGCCCCCTCCGGAATTAGTTCGCTTTATTTTACAATATCTAACTAGTAGGTCGTTCCCACTGCAGTATTGGAGTAAGCGGAGTACCCACCGGCATTGTAGGCCCGAACACGATAGGAATATGTGCCTTTCCTGAGGTTTTTGTTAATGTAAGTTCTTGAATTGGCAGTGAGGGTAGCAAGCTGTTGAAAATTAATACAATTTCCCCCGCTGCAGCGTTCAACAACAAATCCGTCTTCGTTAACCGCAGTATCTATCCAGGATATATTGATCTGGTTCCGGTAAACTCCACTTATCATGAGCCCGCTCGGGGCGGCCGGAGGAGAAGGAGGGGGAAATGTTGTTGCATAAGCCGTATTCGCATAACCTGAATTTCCTGCAGAATTGTAAGCTCGAACTCTATATGTATAAGTAATGCCTGCTTTAAGACCCGTATTCGTGTACGTTATTATATTGGGACCGACTATTGCGATCTGGGCGAATGATGTGCAGCCGTATCCTTCACAACGCTCAATCTTGAAACCGTCCTCATTATAGGTATTGTCGCTCCATGAAATATTAATTTGACCACTCGAGGCGGAAGTGGCCACCGCATTTGAAGGGGCTATTGGGATTCCAGCCCTGGCCACCGATTGATAGGCAATCGTATAATTACCAAATTTGACAACACTATTAAGCTCCGAATAGGCGATCCGGAAGAAACCCGCCTCACCCCAACTGCTCCCCCAACTGTTTTTCACCCGGAAATAGCCCCCGCCCGGATAGGTGAGGTCGTCCTGATAACCGACGATGAGAATCGCATGATAGCCAACCAGTGAACCAGAGGTATAGGAGTAAACGCCACCACGGTAATAAGAATAAAAGTCCTGATAGATGGCCATGGTTGTGACCAGCGGTCCGGTGGAAACCAAAGCGCTTTTAATACCATCCACTGTTGGAGATGAAGTAGCTACATAAGCCCACGAATCAACCTTATGGGCCTGGGTTGCCCAGTAGGAGGCCGGGGCACAAATCGTCGAGGAGATATTATAGGGATCAGCGACCTCGGTCGCAATACCCGTATCCCGGATATAATCGGAAGACGTCGCAATCCCCCCGCCATTGCAACTTCCGGCGCCGCTGCAGGTTATGACCATCTGTTCAGATAGATCACAAGCTCCTAAGTAACATGTGCTGTCCCCCCCCTGGATCAAAGTATACGATTCAAGCGCCCCGGCTGTTGCGAAAGCCCAGCAACTGCCGCAATTGCCCTGATTGCGTACCGGCGTCACATAATTTCGTGCATCATTAAAAGATCCTCCCGTCGACCAATCAAAGGCCGCCGGCAAGGCTGTAAGCGAAGTTGAAGGGGCAAGGACCGGTTCGGTTCCCGTCAGTCTCGGCTTGATCAGTCCGCCTCCTCGTCGGCCTTTTGCATATTCGGGCGCATACGCAGGCGTTAATGAATTCACCGTATCTCCGGCCACCCAATGCTTGCCTTTGTCCCGAATTGCTTTCCTTACCGAATCAAGGTTTTCCCCATAGGAAAATGTTCCGGATGAAAACAGCATGAGCACTGTCATCCCAAACATCATCACGAGCCTTTTATTGAAAAACCGGTTCATATGACCTCCTCCCCCTTATTCAACCTCAACCTCAATTGTAAAATGTTCCTTAGCCGTGTCGGCCCCTTCCCAGAGCCGGTAATAATGCATTTTGATGATGGCCGGACCGGATTTCAGGGTGCGAATGTCCCAGATTCCCAGGACCGGTCCGCCGATCCTGCCCGCTCCATCCATCGGCTGTGTCGTTTCCCGGACGAGTTCCAGACGGGTTTTGTCCAGATCTTCGAGATACCAGCCATAGCCCGCGCTGCCGAGAAAGGGTAACCGGATCTCTATGATGGAGCCGGGAGCCGTTTTTATCCGGCTTCCGTTCTGTTCTTTGGTAATGACGATCGGTGGTATAATGCCTTTTTCTGAAGCTGCGGGTCCGGCCTCTATGCAGAGAGAAGAACCGCTCAAGATCAAAAAGAGGATAGAAGCAACCCAACCCGCATAATTTCGAAGCAGGGACTTAATACTAGGTAGATAAGGCTTATTAAACACCATCAGGGCACCATAGAATCGTTTTCTGTATTATTTATCGTCCGTATCAGGTCCGTTGGATGTGACAAAGGTCACCGAATGTACGGTTCGGTTTGCGGGAGAGGAAACTTAAGGAGAATGATAGTTCAGTAGGCATTCAGGAGGGATTAAAAACAGGCTTATCTATTTATCCGCTTTCACATGAATAATCGGCAGACCCAGATGCCTGCGCCTGGACTCTCCGAAGAACCTTGTCTTCTCCCGGTCGGTCGGCTCCCCCCGGCGTCCTTTTCCGAATTGATCGATCAAATGGGCTCCTCCCAGATGAAGGGTGTGCTTGCCGAATCTGCCGTTCACAATATCCGCCGCCTCATAGATTTTACGGATATTTTCAGCCCGCAACGGCTCTTCAAAAAGTGAATATTGGATATTTCGGTCCGGGACAAGGTCGAGCAGAACGGTCCCCGTCGAGCGGTAAATATCTTTCGGATCGTAAATGGATTTGAAGAGATTCCGCAGCAACTCGGCCAGCTCCAGCGGATAGACGCAGGGACGCGCCAGCTTCGCCTCGCTCCCCACCGAGTTGAAATCGTTCTTTCTCAAAAAAACGACTATCTTCTTCGGGGCAAGATCGTATCGCCGGGCTTTCATGCAGGCCGATTCGAAATTTCGCAGCAGGTGCGCAAAAAGGTAAGCAGGATTGTTGGTTGGAGGCGCAAAAGTTTTGGATTTGCAGATAGAGGCATAGGTGCTTTTTTCTTCAGAGGAAACCGGATAGACCGACTCTCCCCGGAGTTCTCTCCAGATCTCCTGTCCAGGCTTGGTAAAGCGCTTTAGAACGACTCCTTTAGGAAGCTCGGCGAACTGCAGGGCGGTCCGGATGCCCATTCCACGAAGATATTCGGTAGTAGCGCGGCCGATCCCCCATATCTTCTCCACCGGAAGTTCCCGGAGAAAGTCGGGAATGGCCCGTCCCGGAATCAATGTCAGCCCGTCCGGCTTTTCATATTTGGAGGCCACCTTGGCCAGGACCTTGGTAATACTCAACCCCACAGAAACAGTGAGACCCAGGTCACTATAAATCGCCTGCTTTATCTTCCTGGCAATGTCGTCATAGGGAGCCCGCAAGGCCCGGCGCATACCGGTCAGATCTGCGAAAGCCTCGTCAATCGAGTATTCCTCCACCTGAGGCGTAAATTGACGAATGATGTTGAACATCCGCCTCGAAAAGAGACTATACGTCTCGTAATCGGAAGGCAGGATGATCAGGTCGGGACAGAGCACCTTGGCTTCGCGGAGGGAGACGCCACGCTGAATTCCCAACTTTTTAGCCGCATAATTCGGACAGGCAACGATCCCGCGCTCCCCGCCGGTGATGACGGGCTTCCCTTTAAGCTCCGGATGGATCACCTCCTCGCAGGAGGCAAAAAAAGCGTCGCCGTCTACATGAAGAATGGCGCGGGGCCAGGAATGTAAGCTGAAAAGTATTTCGTTCATCTTCCTATTTTCCACACTGGCCGCTAAAAAAAATCAGGAACAAAGGATCGGATCGCCAGAGCGATTCCGGTGAGCCCCGGAACCGAAGCGCATTGCAGTAGGATGAAGCACGTTTCAGCAGACCATAAAATTTAGCTTGCATTTAATAGAACGATTGTTCTATTGTCAAATGAAATTTGAGCACATATAAAAACCATGCAGTTTACAAATGCTTTTCTCTTGATCAAGAAGGAGGCGAATGATAGTTCTTCTTCATTCAAAAGAATTGCCAGAAGGTG
>DHHG01000060.1:0-15316 GCA_002403175.1 Syntrophaceae bacterium UBA4778
CCCATCATCATCATTCTGGCCACCCAGAAAAAGAGGATGTCAAAACCCGTAATCAAAAGAGAAGTCGGATAGAAAGTTTTTAAATCGTCTGTCTTCTCGGGCCACCCGAGGGTAGAAAAAGGCCAGAGCGCAGAACTGAACCAGGTATCCAGGACATCTTCTTCCTGGGTTAGTTTGGTACCGGAGCAATCCGGACAACTCGTCGGATCTTCGGTTGAGACAATCATCTTTCCGCAGCCCTCGCAATACCAGACCGGAATCCTGTGTCCCCACCAGATCTGGCGAGAGATGCACCAGTCACGTATATTGTTCATCCAATCGTAATAGGTAGCCTCCCACATGGACGGAATAAGCTTGGTCTTGCCTTTTACCACAGCCGCAATGGCTGATTTGGCAAGGGGCTTTACCTTGACAAACCACTGTTTGGATACCATCGGCTCGATATCTGTCTTGCAGCGATAACACTTCCCGACATTATGCGAATACGGCTGTGTGCCGACGAGATAACCGCCTTTTTCCAGGTCGCGGATGACATTCTCGCGGGCTTCATAACGGTCCTGACCCTTATACGGACCGCCGTTCTCGTTGATCACGGCGTTGCCGTCCATAATCTTGATTATTTCAAGGTTGTGCCGTTCCGCCATTGCGAAGTCCGCCGGATCACTGGAGGGGGTGATTTTGACTGCACCTGATCCGAACTCCATGGTTACGTAATCATCTGCGATGATAGGAATTTTTCGATTGACGAGCGGAAGGATCACATACTTCCCGATGACGTCTTTGTAGCGTTTGTCATTCGGGTTAACAGCAACCGCTGTGTCCCCAAGCATTGTTTCCGGACGCGTCGTTGCCACAATGATTTCGCCTTTGCCTTCAGCAAAAGGGTACCGTATTTCCCAAAGCCAGCTCTTTTCCTCCTTGTACTCCACTTCGAGATCGGATATGGCCGTATGGCAGCGGGGACACCAATTGACGATATAATCTCCCTGATAAATCAGGCCATCGTTGTACAGCCTGACAAAGACTTCTCGTACGGCTCTGGAGAGGCCCGCATCCATTGTAAATCTCTCTCTGGACCAGTCACATGAGCAGCCGAGTCTTTTGAGCTGATTGATAATAACGCCGCCGTATTTCTGTTTCCATTCCCAGACTTTCTCGATAAATTGCTCTCTGCCGAGTTCATGACGGGAAGTCCCCTGTTTTGATAATTCCTGTTCAACCACATTTTGGGTTGCAATTCCGGCATGATCGGTACCGGGCATCCAGAGTGTGTTATAACCCTGCATCCTCCGGTAGCGAATTATTATGTCCTGCAATGTGTTATTCAGCGCATGCCCCATGTGAAGAATGCCTGTTACATTTGGGGGCGGAATAACAATAGAAAAAGGCTTCTTAGAACTCTTGCTCATCGCTCTGAACAAGCCCTGATCTTCCCAGTATTGATACCACTTGCTCTCAACCGCTTCCGGTTCAAAACTCTTCGGCAACATTTCCTTCTTCATAATTCCTCTACGAACCGATTGTTACAAATCGGTTTTATTTTAAATAACAAAGTACCCCGGATATCCCGGGGTACTTTGAATTCCTAAGCCATTATTTATCAGGGTGCTTAAAACTTAAGTTCCTCTTTTATCTTCCTGATAATCAAGAGCGCGTCCGCTCCCGAAACAGGTGCAAGAGGAGCAAATTCCGCACTCCTGATATCAATTACATCCATGATGCCCCTTGAGGTCACGACCATTACCGAATTGAAATACGGCAGATCCGGTCTCAAATCGGGGAATGGTGATGTACTCCCGATAAATTTGGTGGCGAGATCACGATCTCCGGTCACCTTTATGAGAATATCCTCGATCATCATTGCGTAAGCAGCCCTGGTGATCAATTCATCCGGATGGAAAGCCCCATCGGAATAACTCTCCAGTCCCCTCACGCCGATCAGGATAATTCCCTCTACATCGGACTTAAGCGGATGTCCTGCAATATCACTGGCCGTCATTGCCTGAACCGATTTATCGGCCTTTGCTTTTTCCGGGTCCTTGAAAGAAACATTGTAAGTTTTAACGCTTCTCTTCTCATAGAGCCGGTCTATTTTTAGCTCCTCCATGAAGAGCGCAGCCATATCGGCACGAGTGATATTTTCGACGAGCGCAATCTTCTTTCCGGTCACAGTTCCCGGCATAGCCCGTTGAATTTTCTGAACGAGCTTCCATTCATTATCTGCTTCCATCATGTAATCGGAATTCAGATCGAGCACTTTTGAAAACATCTCCCCTGCTCGCTGAAATTCCAGGCCGGATTTATATGCCGAACCCATAAAATAATGCGCTGCCGCCGATTTCGGTTCGAGTCCAACGGCGCTGTCAAAAGCATCACGGGCATGCTGGAGCCAGCTTTTATCCGGCTGAGCCATTGTCTGCAGTCTGATATTGCCGACATGAACGAATACTTTCTCATCATCCGTTTTGGCGCACTTCCAGGCATTTTTCATGGAATCAAAACCGGCTTTGTAATCCTTCTGATAAGCCTTTAGAAGTCCCATTCCCGCATGTGCCTTGGAAAACTGAGGATCGAGCTGGAGGGCCAATTCGAATTCTCTCATGGAATCCTGATATTTCTTCTGGTCCATGAATTTCATTCCGTTTGTAACATGGTGTTCGGGCGTATCGAGCTGGCTCAAGGGTTTTCTGACCTCGGCTGCACAGCCGAAAACCAGTACACCTAGTGCCAGAATCAAAAGAGCATTCAAGATGCGGTATTTCAGAAGGTGGACCATAATATCTCCTTTCATCAAACAGGACCCGCCAAGAAATATGTATAACTGCCGGACTCGATTTAAATTACATCAATATATTTATAGTATTTTGAAGTCAAGATTTTTCAACAAGAGGCTGAAGCGCTTTGCAGCGAATAGAAATCTTCAATTCGCTGCCCTATGTTCGCAATATCATCCGGATGGAACCAGTCGAATTCCTTATCCGCATTGAACCAGGTCAGTTGTCTTTTGGCGTAACGGCGTGTTTCCCGCATCATGATATCCAGAGCGGTATCCAGATCGTATTCACCCCCCAGAAAACTTGCCACCTGCTTATATCCGAGAGACTTCATAGATTTAAGGTCCTCGTGGAACCCCATTTCCATGAGTTTTTCCACCTCGCGAACCAGTCCCTTGGAGAACATCTCGTTACACCGCGCATTGATGATATCGTACAAACGCCCTCTATCGATATTCAGCGCAATTTTCAGGGTTTCATAGGGACGTTCCCGAAATCCGTGCTCATCTTGCTTGCCGGAAATGGATTCTCCGCTCTTTTCGAAGATTTCCAGAGCCCGAATAATGCGAACGGAATCGTTCGGATGAATCCTCCGAGCGGCTTCGGCATCTTTCTCCTGCAATTCCCGATAAAGTTCTGCGACCCCAAGGTCCCGTAATCTCTCTCTGTATTGATTCCTTAATTCCAGGTCCGCTCCCGGCCCCTTAAAGAGGCCTTTGGTGAGAGCTTTGATATACAGGCCCGTTCCCCCCACAACAAATACCTTCCGGCCGCTTTCAATGATCTGGTTGATCTTTTTAGCTGCCAGTTCGGAAAAAACGGCTGCATTAAAATCCTCGTCAGGATTCACAACATCGATCAGGTGATGTTCAACTCCGAGTCTCTCGTCCCGTGTCGGTTTTGCGGTACCGATATCCATATATCTGTAAACCTGCATGGAATCGGAATTAACGATATCGCCCCCGAATTGGGTCGCGAGTTTCACAGCAACCCTGGATTTGCCGACACCGGTCGGTCCGGCTATGATAACGATCCTGGGTTTAATGGAACATATTTTCATGGTATCATAAATTCCAATATTATCAGATGATTAGCGCTTATTTCCAAAAACTTTAAAAGCTATATAAGGTGATCAAGTCCTCTTAAACATTTTTCCCAGATCTCTCATACTGAATTCAATATAAACAGGCCTGCCGTGAGGACAGCTTGCAAAATTCGGAATTCGGTCAAGATCATGGCACAATTCAATGATTTCCCTTTCGGAAAGCCTCTCTTTTGCTTTCACCGCGCTTTTGCAGGCCAAGGCTGCATGAATCTTATCTCTCAATTGATCGAGACTGTGTACTTTCCCCAGTTCGGATATCTCGGAAAGAATATCCTTTATCAGCGTGCCCGATTCCGCCTGGACAAAAACCGGAAGGGTTTTGACGGCCACCGTATCTCCGCCGAGAATCGTTAAATCGATACCGCATTCCATGAATATTTCCTGACAATCCGCTATCAGAGCGCAATCGGCAGCCGAAAGGGGGACGACTTCCGGAATCAATAACGTCTGAACATCGGTTGGTTGCCGCGACCCGGCACCCTTTTTCAATTTCTCAAAAAGAATTCTCTCATGAGCCGCATGTTGATCAATCAGGATCATGTTACTCATTCCCGCAAAGATCAAATACGTTCCGCCGATCTGACCGATATAGGCCAGTGAGGAGAAAAATCCCCGCGATTCCTGTACTTCTGGGACGGAAGCATGATTGCCGGCGATTGCAGCAGGACTATGTACGGCTGTTTCGAGTCCCGGTTGAAAATAGAGCTTGGCGGCTCCTGTAGAAACAAAATAGCGTTTAGGCGTTTCATTTGAAAACTGCCTTCCCGCCTTATTTTCTTCGGCTAAATATCCGGAGCTTTCCTGTTGAACGGGCAAGGAATCGGCAGCGCTCCCATTCAGGGCTAAGGCAATGGTTTCAATGACGGTCTCGTATACTTTCTTTGAGTCCCTGAAACGTACTTCCGTTTTTGCGGGGTGGACATTTACATCCACGTCTTCGGGAGGAAGCTCGATAAAAAGAACGGCTGAAGGATATTTTCGGGGCTCAATCAAACTCCTGAAAGCATTCAGGACAGCATGCTGGATCAGATGATCCCGCACATATCGTCCGTTGACGTAGATATAGATATTCTTTGCCGATGACCTTGTAAAATCGGGACGGGAAACAAATCCATGAAGATGAATGCCTTCCCGTTCTCCCTTTACAGGAATCATATGTTGACCAAAATCCATGCCCAGAATCAGTGAAATCCTTTCGGCAATTTCACGCGTCCGGGGGATATTGAAAACAGTTCTGCCGTTAGATAAAACCCTGATCCTGATATCAGGCTGAACAAGCGCCATCCGGGTAACGACTTCCAGGCAGTAGGCCTGTTCAACACTATCCTTCTTCAAAAATTTCCGCCTGGCAGGAATGGATCTGAAAATATTCCTGACCGATATAGTCGTCCCTTCCGGACATCCGATATCCGTAAGCTCTTTGATCTTACCTCCTTGCAATAATACGCGAACGCCGGAAAGTTCCCCCCGCTTTCTGGTTAACAATTCCAAATCAGATACGGCGGCGATACTGGGCAGGGCTTCTCCCCGAAATCCGAAAGTCGAGATCTGGTATATATCTTCAGCCTGCCTGATTTTGCTGGTAGCATGGCGCTCGAAGGCCGTTTCTACATCCCTTCCGTCTATCCCTGAGCCATTATCGACAACCCGGATAGATTCCTTTCCTCCTCCTTCCAGTTCTATGAGTATATCCCGCGCACCTGCATCAAAGGCATTTTCAAGTAATTCCTTGATGATGGAGGCAGGGCGCTCAATTACTTCACCGGCTGCAATCTTGTCGGCTATATCTCTGGGCAGGACAGCTATTCTGGATTCCAAAATCGAACCTCTTCATTGAAGGGAATAAACAACATTTCTCTAATTATCAATAAACCGTTTGAATCAAAAAAAGACCGCAGCCTCGGTCTGTTTCCGTCGGCTGCGGTCCATTTCTAGCTCTGATAGGTGCCCTCAGTCAAGCACGATCATGACTCGGGCCTTTTTCAAGAAGGTAAGGTTTTCGCCCGCAGCCTTTATTTTTTCCGCATCGCCTTTCGAAATGACGATATTTGCCTTCCCGGGCCCATCCGCTTTAAGTCCTTTCACAGTCAGAGGATTGTTGGTCACTCTCGGATTGGTCTGGGCGGAGGCAAGATCCCTGGCATATCCGCTCATTCCCTGCTGAACGGCATATTCCCTGTCGACCATCATCGAACCATAAACCTCGTTTCCGTTTTCATCCACTATCTTGGGAGACATGGCCGGACGTGCCTGAATTCCTCTCGCATCTATAATCATTCCCGTGAATACGCCATCCGCCACCGGCTTTTCAGAGGCCGGGAATACGTTTCCGGAATGCGAAGCGCCTGGCACAGAAGAAATAGGCCCTGTCGGATGGTCAAATGTTTCGGATTTCAATACCTTCGGAATCGGAAGAATCGCTTGCGCGAAATCCCCGTTCAGCGACATGCGCACGGTCACTTCAACCGTTCCGTCCGACATATAATCCCGTTTCAGAATCTGGGCTCCCTTAACCATGCCTTCTACCTGAGCACGTATGGTATCGCTCGCCGTAGTGTAATCGCGAATTTCCGTAGTGGCATCCACCCGGACTCCTTTTATAATCTCGAGGAGATTCCGGTAAGCATCCAGCTGCGCTGCCCGCAACGCCATCGGACGAGCTTGGGGTTTTCCGAAAAATTTCTCCGGAGGAGCTCCGATTCCGGTTGCTTCCACTACTCCTGAAGTCCAGTTTACTTTCCCGTTCGTGCCTACTTGTTCCACAACATCCGAATACTGAGAGAATCCCAGATCGGCCCGGAATACAAATGCAACAGATAACAGGCAAATGCCTAGTACAATGCTCACCGCTGTAAATCGCTTCACTCTCATAAATCCTCCTTACATCGGAAGTCCTGTTTGGAAAGACCGGACTGACATCTTTACAATCAGCCGCGACCATAGCAAAAAGCAAAAGCCCATGCAATTCTTTTTCATGTCAGGGTATTCCTTTGAAAAGTTTTTGTTCAGGAAAGGTTACAAACGCTATGGAATTGATTTGGTTCATTTTAGATAGAATCCATAATCGCTGCTTGGCGTTTGCCTAATCTAAATAGCATGGAAAGCTAGTCTGGGGAATGCGCAATCAGGTGCTGTGAAATTCCTTCTCCACTGAATCTGATGGGAACGGGATGACTGCTATATCATTCCAGGCTGTTTTTCCTTGATGAGGATTGTTTGGATGGATCCAATTCATCCCCCAGATAACCTTCCTGGTTGGGTTTTTTCATCAGGAATTTATAGGGAATCGCTACAGGCTCACGACCTGTTGGCAAGGTCCTGTGAGTCAGTATCCAGACCTGGCCTGATTTCGTATTTACCAAAAAGGCATTTTCGCCGTTTCCAGCAACAACCTGAAATTTTCCAGTATCATGCTGCGCAAAGACTGCCGTAACATGCAGGGCCGTAAGCATGAGGGCAATTGCTGTTACTTTTGCAATGCGCGAAATTATTTGTTTATGCCGGATCGACTTCATTCGTAAATACCTCATGATCAGACTCCCTCGTTCACCTTATTACGATACCTTACTTAATTACGGTTGATAGTTCCTCGCTCGGATCACTTTCCAAGTCATCCTTATCAACAGCCGTAACGACATATATTTTTTGTTTGCCTTTGGCATTCTCCGTATCTGCGAATTTATTATCTCGGATCGACTGCAGCTTATGGAATCCAGAGGAATCCTTTTCATAGACAACATAGGATACGATATCCGGTTCCTTATTGATTTTCCAGGTTATCTCAATTCTGCCTTCGCTACTGTTGATCTTAAATCCGGACGGGCTCTGGGGCCGCGATTTGGTTAACGCCGAAATAGTTTCAGAGCTGTTGCTTTCCAGCCCGACCCGATTAAAGGTCGTGAGATAATAATGATATCTCGTATTGTCTTCCAGTTTCCGATCACCGGAGAAAGAAAAATCGGATTTCCTTTCCGGATCAGTAAAGGTTTTGCTGTTCCTACCCTCGATTTTTTTGATCAATTCGAATTTGCCCGGACCGCTGCCGGCATCCTTGGCACGGTATAAACAATATCCTTCAACTTCCTCCTGGGCGGTTACATTCCAGGATAATTCAATCTTTCCAGCCTGGCCGCTGATAGCAGCCAGCTTTTCCGGCCTCGGTGGTTTACCTCTGGTAACGGCGGAAATCGTCAGAGATGGGGAAGTCTCTAGTTCCGGCTGTTCATAAGACGTCACCTGATAAAAATATCTCGTGTTATCACCCAGCCCTTCTGTATCTTTAAAGGTAATCTGACCATTTCCCTTAAGGGCTTCGATTTTGGATATCCTTTTGAAACCGCCGCTTTCTTCGGTGCTCCGGTAAATATAATACCCGTTGATGAGCGGGGAAACGGGATCCCATTTCAGGTGAATCTCTCGGATCATATCCCCTGCTGCGAAAACGGTTGAAAGTACGGGTATGGTTTTACCGGGAACCGGGACCGAAAATTCGCTTTCAATTCCCTTCTCGTTCAGTGCGGTCAGTCTGTAAAAATATGTTTTTCCATCTCTCAACATCCCGTCCACGTAATCCACCTTAAACAGATCGTCCAGAGAGGATTTGCCGAGATCGGAATCCTTCAGTGTCTTAATTTCTTTATATGGGCCTGTTTCGGAATCGGAACGGTAAATCCTGTAAGCCACTATCGGGAACGGGTCATCACTGTGCTGCGGACTGGGAGCCCATACCAATCGCATAATTTTAACGCCGCCCTCGATTTTAAGAATAATCGGCTTGTTCGGAGCGGGTACGGTAACCGCCTTCACTATTTTTGAAAATTGGCTCTGGGCACCTGTTTTATTGTATCCTCTGATCTTGTAAAAATAAGAAGTTTTCTTTTCCAGCCCCTTATCAAGGTATTCCAATCCATCTACCTGGGTTATAGACGTAAACGGTCCGGAATCGCTCGTTGCGCGATATATTTTGTATCCTGCTGCCCGAAATGTAGGGGCATTGTGCCAAGTGAGATGTATGCTCATATTTCCGGGACGGGTTTCAATATCGAACGGGGCTGTATCCGCGCGCTCACTTTCCAGTATTTCATTATTTACTTTGGCAATAACTGCTGAAACCGATTCGGCCAGCTTTTTCGATTCCGTTTCAAGACCGGTCTCTCCTAACAATGTCAGTGTAGTATCCAGAATGATTTTCTTCTGCCCCACGTGAACGACTTTACAGCGAACAGAGAGGATCTGCCCGGTTTTTTCGATCTGGCCCATAACGACCACATCAAGAGCCAATCGCGTTCCGATGAGTATCGCATTTTCCGGGTCATCGTTCTGCTGCAGCTCATTCATGGAAAGAAAAGTTTCCAGTTCCTTTTTATCCAGCAGACAGATGGCTGTATAGTTTCTAAGGGAATCCGACAAAAAATTGGAAACAGTCGTTCCGTACCCGGATGCATCCAAACTGGATGATACAAAATTAAAAATGGATAGTTTGACCGGCTGGGCTGAGGCGTTCGCCACAACACACAGGCAAAAGATCATTCCCAGGCAAATAGAAATAACACGCTTTCTGTTCATTCCTCTTACACTACTCATTTTACACCAGGCTAGATTTCGGATAGGACGGGCTACATATCCTTGGTCAGGTCGTAAATCAAATCCTTTGCACTTTTGGATATCGGTGTCGCTATCCCCTTTAGGTTTTCATCATAAATAGCATTGATAAATTTCTCGATAGCATCTTCGGTATTTCGTCTTTTTAACTGTAGCTGAGCCTGTTTGAAATATGCTATTTCAAGGCTCTGAAAATGTTTGAGAACGCTCTGTCCCATTTCGGAAATTTTCGCGTTTGTCAATTCATCTAGGACATCCAGTTCCGTAGGCAATTCCAGCAAGTCCTGTGAAATATTTGCCATTGGCACCCCGTCCTGATACTTATCCTCTTTGCTCAGTTTTCCCGATACCGTATTGGCAAAAAGATTTTCTCCCGTTCTGGTATCTACTAGTTTATAAGAGGTCTCTATGCTTGCCATGATCTTGGCGTACCCCGATTTAAATGAAATGAGCTGGTAATTTCTTTTTTTAATGGTTCTGGGTGGGGCCGCTTTCAAATCATTTTCCGTCGGACTTTTATGCAATATCAGCCAATCGGAAAAAGCGGGATTATGCATCTCTTCTTCATCAACCAGGACTTTAACCTGATTGACGCTCGGGTAATCCTTGTACTCCGTTGTGAAGCGGAGCACATCACCCATGATAAAGGTATCGATTCCGCCCATTTTTCCAACCTTCTGAACGGCGTCGACATCGACAAGACCGGTCTGGCCGAGCTGTAATTCCTTCAGAATCGATTCAAGATTTTCCCGTTCAATAATGCGAAGATCGCCACTGGCATTTTTGTACAGAAAAGTAATAAGTTTGTTGGCGACGATCTTCCCTGCATCTTTGCTGCCACTCGGACCTTTGAAATCGAAGACAGCGATTGATCTCCTGATCCGCTTTTTAATATT
Source organism: Syntrophaceae bacterium UBA4778 (assembly GCA_002403175.1). The sequence continues at coordinate 10,377 of DHHG01000060.1, forward strand.
ATCTCTGGTTTCCTGAACACGATGAAAAATATTCTTGTAATTCGGATCAAGTGATTCGACCATCTGATACCAAATGAGACTGTTCCCCCATTGCGCATGCTCGGCATACTTGTCGGCCCTATCCATCATCCTGCCGCATAGATTATTGGTAAATTCCTTTTGCAACAGATTATCCCTGAGGGAGGGAGAGTATGAATTCGCAAGTTGCAGTTTTCTGAATGCCTGACCCAGTTTACCCTGTCGCATGGCTTTCATTGATTCATCAAAGAGGCACTGGCTCGCTTTCGCCTTGATATCCGTAAGGGTTTTTAAAACAAATTTATCATCAGGCTGATATTCCAAAGCCTTTTCGTACATGAAAACCGCCCTTTCCCAATCGGAAGCCAATACTGCCTTGCTCCCCTCTCGGGTATAATATGGGGCGTTGTCCCTATCTTTCGCTTTTGCGTAAAGATCTGCCGTGTCCAGGTAATTTGATTTTAGATCCAGAACGGTTTTGAAAGATAATGCTGCGAGATTCCACCGTTCCTGCCTTCCGAAATCAATCGCCTGTTTATAATGGAATTGAATGGCGCTTTGCGATGCAGATTCCAATTTGTCCGATGTATCTTCATAACCGGGAAAGATGTTGTTCAAGCGCTTAAATTTCTCAATAGCTTCCAACCAATTCTCTTTTTTTAATTCCAGGTCGGCTTGCGCATAGAGCTTTTTTATTGTCTCGAGTAAGTCACTTCTTTTTTTGACCATTTCAGTTTTTTGTGCGGCAATTTCTTTATTGTCGGGGTCTAGGGAGCATGCAATATCCATTTCCTTCAGGACTTGATCCATTTTGGGAATCGTGTCTGCGGTAAGCGTTTTGCTCATGCGGGTAGCATTTTCGAAATGGACTTTGGCTGACTGCTGCCTGGCCCGAAGGAGAGCGTCTTTATAATCTTGTCGTCCGGGGGCATCGGATAAGGACTTTTCATAGTAAATGATGGCTTCATCCCAGCGTTTGTTTGCGCTCAATTCCTCTCCGATTTTGAAGCTCTCGGAAACTACGCATCCGTACGCCGCTATAATGAAGAGTCCAGATATCACAAACCTTACAAACTTTCCCATAACTGTCCTCACTTTACATCAACTGAAATGAATTCCGAACCGACTCAAAATTAACTTGCATATGGGGTAATTCCGCTCGTATCCCTTGAGCACAAGGGTAAGGCAGAAGAACCTTTCCAATTGCAAGAGATCTGTTTTCCCCCCCGGTTATTTCTGAGGAGGCGCTTCTTGCCCAGAATCAGAGAGGATGGCGGCCTCAATCTTATTTTGGGTTATTCCTGTTATTCTGATCGTATTTTTTCCCAGACTCATAGCTGCAATATCTTCAGCCAGTCCGAGCGTTGTTCCCTTGATTTCCACATCGAGCTCCGCTGTATTCTGCTGAAACGACCGCTGGTGCAAATTTTTTATACCCTTAGCAGACTGCATCAGCTCTTCCTTGAATTGGCCCAAATCCTGAAACGAATTCAGACCGGAAATCATGATTTTGATATTCGCTGTGTTCGTCAATTCGAAGGACCATTTTTCCAAAACTTGATCTACTATATTCTGCGCCAGCTTTTGTCCGGTCTCTTCGATCAGCAGCTTTACAACGTCGTCCATTCCTGTACGGGAACCGACAATCGCATCAGAGGCCATAACCTCGCCCGTATCTGCGTTCACTGCTTTGGCCGTAGAAGTTACTTTATTGAATCTCATGGCAACACTGCCGACCTCAAAAGGACTGGTAGCCACATCGACATTCCCCATAAAGACAATTTCTGCGCCGCAGATCTGCCCCATTTGCGCCACCTGTTTTGCGTCACTCGTCTGCGGAATCGGCCTTTTCTCAGAAAGATCGCAGGTAACCAGTTTGAAGCCCTTTTCCATGAGGTACTTCGTAATGGCTGCTTCGGCAACGCTGTCACGCTTCGCCCCATTATGAATCATGATCAACACGCGTGGCTTGGATTTCCGGGTCAAAATCATATTGACCGCATCCATGCGGTCGCGCAGTTTCTCAATGCCCACATCTGCATCAAGGATTACTCTGTATTGGTTCCCTTCCCGCTCTTCTGAAACGATATCATATGAGTTTAGATAACCTTTGGACTCGGAGAGGATCAGATCGAGCTTTGTCTGATAATTCTCAATTTCCGTTGCACTGGAGATCATGACTCCCACGACCTTTTCAACTGCGTTTCGCTGGGCCTCGTCTATCGCCTTGGTTCTGGCGATGTCGATCAAGCTGTTGTGAATGGTGGCCATCCCTTGCGCGCGAACCTTATTCTGGGCGAAAATCGCTTCTGGCCGAATAATCAAAACCAGAGAGATGATCAGAGGAACCAATTTTCGGAACATTTTCTCTCTCTTCCCGATGATACTTAGAATTTTTTTTATATCAGGTAATTGCAATTAAGAGGCCCCGGGAATTCGGGGCTAATTTCATCAATTGCGAGTGATACACCCCAAAAATGGAATGAGCATGGCGGCGCTCCATTCTGATTTGGGGAAAAATGAGTGAATTGCTAAACCATTTTTAAATAAATTGGTTTGTAGTCTGTAATCGTATTTTCTTTTGAGTTCAAGTATTTTTTTTGTATCCGGGATAAGCCGGAGAGTTTAGAAATACAAAGATTAGATAGGTAGGTATACAGAAAGGACAGAAATACTCATCCTGTCTGCATTACAAAAGAAATGAAAAATATTCGATTGGAATCGCTTCGAGTTCAAATACGTCAGCAAACATAATCTTTCAAGGCAATCTGCCAGAATCTCATGGTCTTTTTACAATCCGTGGCAAATTTTTTACAGCTTAAAACCGAATAAGAGGGTCTCAAGGCCTTCCTTGCCAAGTCGCCTGTCGAGATCGGATTCACTTCTACATCCTTTTTCCCTGCATATTCCAATATTTTTAAAGCGAAGTCATACCAACTGCACCTGCCCCTGTTCGTAATATTATAAATACCGGAACACCCCTCTTCGATCAGGGTTTTAACAGCTCCCGCCAGATCCACTGTGTATGTTGGAGATCCGATCTGATCACTTACTACAGACAGTTTACCCCTCTCGGACTGATCGAGAATGGCCTTTACGAAATTTTTACCATTTTTGCCATACAACCAGGATGTCCTGATTATAAGAAACTTGCCTGCGAGTGCCCGAAGATACAACTCACCTTGCAGCTTGGCGTGACCATACGTATTAATGGGATTGGGAGCATCTGTTTCAATATACGGTTCTCCTTTGGTTCCATCAAATATGTAATCGGTGCTGAAGTGCACGACCTTCAGGTTCCGTTCCTTGCAGACAATCCCGATATTGTTGACCCCTTCCGCATTGATTCGAAAGCATTTATCCGAATTGGTTTCGCAGCCGTCCACATCCGTATATGCGGCTGCATTGATAACAACATCCGGATTTGTTTCTTCAACAACCGAATGGCAGTCTCTAAGCGACACGATATTGAAATCATCAATATCCTTTCCGATAACCTCGTGATCGGCCGACAATTTCGCATGAAGATCATGACCCAGCATGCCTTTATAACCAAGAAGAAGTATTTTCATTGCATTTTTCCCTATTCTGTTAAGAAATGGTTCCTAGGCCCCCAGCCGGAAAGGCAAAGCAGATGAGCAATTCTGAACAGCCGGGTTAATATTTCACCTCTTTAAGAAAAAGGCCTTGCGGCGGCGCCGTTGGACCCGCCAGTTTTCTGTCCCTGGATTCCAGAATATCTTTAAAATCTGCTGGAGTCAACTTACCCTTTCCCACATAAACCAGGGTACCTATAATATTCCTGACCATGTATTTCAAAAAACCGGTTGCCTCTATGGTAAAATGAATGAAGTCCTGATCGCGTTTCAAACTCCAGTCCAGGACTTCTCTTTCGGAACCCTCTGTTTCACTATTCGCCGCACAAAAACATAAAAAATCGTGTCTGCCGCTGATATAGGAGGCAGCCTCCACCATGGGATCGAGCTGAAGCTTTCCGGATACAAACCATGAGAAATTCCGATAGAGTCCGGATCGGGTTGCGCTATTAAGAATCTGGTAAAGATAGACTTTGCTTTTGGCACTATACCTGGAGTGGAAATCAGGATTCACTTCCTCTGCGGATTTAATAACAATGTCATAAGGCAGCATGCTGTTGAGTCCGAGCAGAATATTCCGCAGGGGCAGTTGAGAAATCGTTCTGAAATTGGCTACCTGATTGATAGCATGGACTCCGGCATCCGTCCTTCCGGAGCTGAAAAGAGTTGCTTTCTGCCCGGTCAGGATCTCAATCTTGTCTTCAATTATCTGTTGAATAGTCTGGAATCGGTTAATCTGTCTTTGCCAGCCATGATAGGCGGCCCCATCGTATTCAATAATTAATTTGACGTTTCTCATTCTGCAAAAAAAGAAAGGGTACGAGATTCCTGGATCCGGTCACTTTGAATGTGCCGTTTCCCGAATCCATTGAACCCTTCAGGCATTTCCATTTATTATTTAATTTCTCTCGCATGATTTCAGGGCCCTGATTGCCGGAAGGTCTTTCCCTTCCAGGAGCTTGATGAAGGCCCCTCCGCCAGTCGAGATATAAGACATGTTGTCGCTCTCGCCTGCTTTATCGATAGCGATATCCGTATCTCCACCTCCGACGATGGACAGTGCATATGAGCTTCCGACGCTGTGAGCCAATGCGGAAGTCCCTCTGCTGAAAGCGTCAATTTCAAAAACACCCATTGGACCGTTCCAAACAATCGTTTTAGCGTTGCTGAGCGCTTCGGTAAAGACCGTTATAGTGGCCGGACCGATATCAAGCGCCATCCACTTGCAATTGATTTCCTGAACAGGAACAATTTTGGTTTCGGCCTCGGCGTTCATCTCTTCAGCAATGACACAGTCTACGGGCAAATATAATTTCACCCCTAATT
>DHHG01000060.1:15432-19952 GCA_002403175.1 Syntrophaceae bacterium UBA4778
ATACCTTGGAACCACCGATGATCGCCACCAGGGGACGCGCGGGATTTTCCAGCGCTTTATTGAAATAGTTCAATTCCTTTTTCATGAGAAAGCCGGCGCCGCACTCTTTTACATATTTTGTGATTCCGACATTGGAGGCATGACTTCGATGGGCATTGCCGAAAGCATCATCGATGTATACATCGGCATGATTTGCCAATGCCTTGGAAAATTCATCGGAATTGGCTTCCTCTTCAGGGTGAAATCTCAGATTCTCCAGAAGTATGATATCACCCTCTTTCATATCGCCCACCATTTGTTCAACATCGGGACCAACGCAATCTGAAGTCATCTTCACTTCTTTTCCAAGCAAGCGAGACAACCTCTTTGCAACAGGAGCCAGGCTTAATTTACTTACATATTTCCCTTTGGGCCTTCCCAAATGCGAGGCGATGATCACTTTTGCATTCTCGTCGAGTGCATAATTAATGGTCGAGAGGGTTGCCCTAATCCTGGAATCGTCTGTTATATTCGCATCCTTATCAAGGGGTACGTTATAATCAACCCTACAAAGAACCCTTTTACCTTTTATATTTATGTCATCTATGAATTTCATAATCCCCCCTTTTCGGATATGACCCGTGCTTTTATAATATGAAAGCTAATCAGAACGAAGCAGCTGCAGAGTTTGTTGCAACCGATTTGGGATGAAGCGATCAGGACTGTTGAATAGCTCAGTTAGATTCACGATGCCTTTAGCAATGCGAATCCCAGGGAAGCACTCTCAACGTCCTGTTTAATATAACCTCTAATATATATAAGCTCCATGCATGAAGGTCAAGAAAATACAGACGCATCTGGAATTTCCATTTGCATTAACCCCGGACAAATGTTAATCATTCTCCGCTTCTCAGATAACGTACAGCTTATCTGTTACACGCGGATTCGCAATAATGGGCGATAAAGGTAACCTATCCTCCTCCTCTGAGATTTTGGGAGGATTTCTAGTTGGATGTCGAACCCTTATTATGCAGACTGAAAAAAATCAAAGTGCAATGCAGAAAACGAACCTCTATTAGCAGCCTGCTAAACAAAGGAGATGAGATTATATGGGACTTACAGAAGACAAAATCAGGCAATTTGAAGAGAAAAAAGCCCGCCTTTTGACCATGGGCGGAGAGAAAATGATAAATAAACAGCACGAGTCAGGAAAACTCACTGCACGGGAAAGGCTCGATTTGCTTTTTGATAAGGGAACCTTTCAGGAAATCCAGTTATTTGTGAAACACCGATCAACCCTTTTCGGCCTTGGCGATAAAGAGATTAATGCAGACGGCGTCATCACCGGTTTTGGTAAAGTGAACGGCAGAACGGTTTATGCAGCTGCTCAAGATTTCACCAGCTCAGGAGGCAGCCTAGGAGAGATGCACGCGCAAAAGATCTGGAAGGTCATGGATATGGCCATTGACGCCCGCAAGCCTTTCATTTCGCTCAACGATTCGGGAGGAGCGCGCATTCAGGAAGGCGTTTGCTCTCTGCAGGGTTATGGCGGTATCTTTTATCGCAACACAATCGCTTCGGGATACATTCCTCAGATCACGGCCGTTATGGGCCCCACCGCCGGAGGTGCTGTCTATTCCCCGGCCCTGACCGACTGGGTTTTCATGGTTAAAGGGAGCAGTTACATGTATATCACCGGTCCCGATGTGGTAAAGGCTGTCATCGGAGAAGAGATCTCCCACGATCAGTTGGGCGGCGCGGAAACCCATGCAGTCAAGAGTGGGGTTTGCCATGCCGTTGCGGAAAACGATCAGGATTGCATCGAAAAAATCAAAACGCTGCTGTCCTACCTGCCTGATTCCTGCCACAGCGAGGTGCCGGTTGTACCCTGTACAGATTCTCCCGACAGGCTCTGCCCCGAGTTGGACAAGATCGTCCCCGACCGGGCATCCCGCGGATATGATATGAGAAAGGTCATAGCAGCCGTAGCAGATAATGGAATCCTCTACGAGATGCATGAATCCTGGGCCAAGAATATCACAGTCGCATTTATCCGAGTCATGGGAAGAACGGTCGGCGTGATTGCCAACAATCCGATGTTCAATGCGGGCGTGCTTGATACCAAGGCTTCTGACAAATCGTCCCGTTTTATCCGCTTCTGTGATGCATTCAATATTCCTCTGCTAACCTTTGCCGATGTTCCGGGTTACATGCCTGGTACCGATCAGGAGTGGACCGGAATTATCAGCCACGGCGCAAAACTCCTTCACGCTTATTCCGAGGCAACCGTCCCGAAGATTACGGTTGTGACCCGCAAGGATTACGGTGGAGCTTACATCGCAATGTGCAGCAAAAATCTGGGAGCCGACTACGTAATGGCCTGGCCTTCAGCTGAGATAGCCGTTATGGGAGCGGAAGGCGCCTGCAATATTATCTATCGTCGGGAGATATCAAGCGCTGAAGATCCGGCTGCCAAACGGAAGGAACTGGCAGGGGCTTATGAGGAACAGTTTAACAATCCCTATTTTGCCGCCAGCCTGGGAATCATCGAGGATGTAATCGCCCCGAGGAAAACCAGGGCAAGAATCGTTGCCATTCTGGATTCATTCAAGAATAAAAAGAAACAAGGATTGGACAAAAAACATAACAATATACCTCTTTAAAAATACTGAACCCGAACAGGCTGGTTTCGAACCGCCTGTTCGGGTTCAGCAATAAAATATTCTGAATAAATTCTCCTCTGCTTCAGGATCTGAAGCTAGCGTTCCTTTTTGAATTTGTCAGGTAAAATAATTGCGACCTTCAGATATTTTTTACCCCATTTTATCGCCTCTTTATTGGATTCAAAGAATACATCGATGCGATCACCTTTGATTGCCGATCCGGTATCCTTAACCTCCCCCCATCCATATCCGGGAACATGCATTTGTGTGCCGAAAGGATATCTGTCAACATCAGCTGCGATCGTTCCTCTCATTGCCCTGGTTCCGTTTGCAGTAATCCCCGTTAGTTTTACTTTTCCCGGCATGTTGCAATTCGAATTCAACTTTGAACCGTATGGCTTCCAGCATGTTGATTTCTGGCAGGCATGATACGCTGTTACCAGAAATTTTCTTGTTTGCTTATTATTTTTTCCCGGAACGGACTTTTCTCCTGTTCTATCTTTCTGCGCCATCTCGGGAGTCTTCTCGAAGGGGGTTTTGCATCCACCAAAAAATAGCAGAGTCAGAATGCAAAACCAGATCCCCGCTATTTTAAATTCTGACACTGACCGCAGTCTGGTTTTTTTCCGGCAAGGAATTGACATGATCCATATCCTGATCGTTATAGATGATAGGAGGCGATCCATTCGTTTCTCTATTGTCAGTTACGACTTGCGAGTACCAGAATAACCAGCAGTACAAGAGAGAGATAATAATAACTGTCCAAGGCCAAAGATTTTTCATAAACATTCCCGGGTAATCGGAGTAGAGTCCAGTCAATCTGAAATTACGAGATGAGTTCCAGTTTACAAAGGTATAGCTTCAGAAACTTTTTAGCCTTTGGTATCGAACGGTTCTGGAAACGAATCTGAAATTGGTGCTCCCGAAAAATCCTCGCTTATACAGACAAAAGTAAGGATATTTTCGGTAGGAATGAGCAAGACCCATGCCTGATAAAAATAATACTTCTAATATACAGATATAATTGTATTAATTTCCGAGGTAAAATAAAGTGGAGAATAGGAAGGCATCAAAAAATGAAGGTTTTAAGGTTCACTCTGCTGAAAATGGAAATTACAATTCTTTGATATTTAAATTCTTTTTAGTTACGTCTGGTGAATGCTCCTGCATACATTACTTTATTCAAAAGGAATCGCTACTATCTTAAAGCAGATTCTAATTACATAGAGAACTGATCCAAAACATGTCTCAAACGGGCCAAAACCGTACTACGCCCCAAAATACCGTAAATTTTATCGAGTTCCGGTCCTTTAAGGGCACCGGAAATAGCCGCTCTGATCGGTAAAAATAATGCCTTTCCTTTGAGCATGGTCTCCTGACGCACCTTATCCATTGTAGCACTGTATGCGTCCGAGTCGTCATCCATATCTATATTCGATAAAGTTTTGTAAAAGGCCTTCAGTACTCGAACCGCACTATCTTCCTTGATTACCTGGGCCGCCTCTTCAGAGATTTTGAATGTCTCGTCATAAAAAGGAGCGAGCTCGCGTCCGATATCCGTAAGTAGTACCAGATTATCTTTAATTACCTTTATAATAGCAAGCAGACGCGGTTTATCCATTTTTTCATAATCGTAACCGCATCTTTGAATAAACGGGACCAGAGCTTCTGCGAGCCTGTCCGGTTCAAGATTTCTGATATAAATAGCATTGAGCCATTTCAGTTTATCCTCGTCAAAAATCGCCCCGCTCTTTCCCGCTCTTTCCAGAGAGAATCCCGCTATGATTTCCGAAGATGATAGAACTTCTTTTCCATCCGCCTGAGAACTTCCCAGCAGTGATAGATAGTTCAAAAGCGCCTCGGGCAAGATCCCTTTTT
>DHHG01000104.1 GCA_002403175.1 Syntrophaceae bacterium UBA4778
GGCAGGGAATTTCATATTTGCACCAGCCACCCCGGGACAACACTTCATTGAATATCGCAGAACGACGTCCGGGATCTAGATACAGGAGTTCTTCAAGGGATTTGTTTACGGTATTTACCATTTCTTCCGGCGATGAATAACCGAATATCCGCGCCATCATCGGGTTGACGACCACGAATCTCCCTTCATGGGTTAGATGGAAAATACCCGACGGGGCATTTTCAAAGATGGTCCGGTATTGCTGCTCACTTTCCTGCAATTCCTGCTCTGCCTTCCTGCGCTCGGTGATATTACGGTTCGCACCCTGGATCGCTACGACACTACCTGACTGATCGAAAACCAGATTGTACGTTACCTCAAACCATGTCGATGCACCGTCTCTGCGAATAATCTCTATCGCAAAGGGAATGTTCTCCATCGGCAAACCCGCCTGAGCAGCGGACATAGCACGCTGGAAATGACCCTTTGCCAGACCCCAATAACGAGGCAGAAATTTCTCCGGCGACTCACCGATGATCTCCTCGTCTGAATACTGGATTGCGGCCTTCGCCGAGGGACTGGCATAAGTAAATCGAAACGTATGGGCATCAATAACCCAGACCGCATCGGTCATATTCTCCGCAAGGATCCGGTACTTCTCCTCGTTTTTGCGCAGCGTCTCCTCCAATTTCCTGCGCTCGGTAACATCGCGGTTCGCACCCTGGATCGCTACAACATTGCCTGACTGATCGAAAACCAGATTGTATCTCACCTCAAACCACGCCAGCGACCCATCCCTGCGAACAATCTCTATCTCAAAGGGAACGTTCTCCACCGGCAAGCCCGCCTGCGCAGAAGCTATAGCCCTTTGCAAATGCCCCCTGGTCATATCCCATGAACGGGGCAGAAATTTCTCCGGCGACTCACCGATGATCTCCTCGTCTGAATACTGGATTGCAGCCTTTGCCGAGGGGCTGGCGTAAGTATATCGAAACGTATGGGCATCAAGAACCCAGACCGCGTCGGTCATATTCTCCGCAAGGATCCGGTATTTCTCCTCGTTCTTGCGCAGAGTCTCTTCTAATTTCCTGCGCTCGGTGACATCGCGGTTCGCACCCTGGATGGCTACGACATTGCCTGACTGATCGAAAACGAGGTTGTATGTAACCTCAAACCATGCCAATGACCAGTCCTTGCGAATAATCTCTATCTCGAAGGGAACGTTCTCCACCGGCAAACCCGCCTGCGCAGCCGCGATAGCCCGTTGCAAATGACCTTTGGCCATATCCCACGAGCGGGGCAGAAACTTTTCCGGCGACTCACCGATGATCTCCTCGTCAGAATACTGGATTGCGGCCTTCGCCGAGGGACTGGCATAAGTAAATCGAAACGTATGGGCATCAAGAACCCAGACAGCATCGGTCATAGTCTCCGCAAGTATCCGGTATTTCTCTTTCAGCGTCTCTTCTAATTTCCTGCGCTCGGTAATATCACGGTTCGCCCCCTGGATCGCCACAACATTGCCTGAATGATCGCACACGAGATTGTAACTTACTTCAAACCAAGCCAATGACCCATCCTTGCGAATAAGCTCTATCTCGAAGGGGGCGTTCTCCACCGGCAAACCCGCCTGTGCAGCTGTGATAGCACGTTGCAAATTCCCCCTGGCCATATCCCACGAACGGGGCAGAAACCTATCCGGCGACTCACCGATAACCTCCTCGTCAGAATACTGGATTGCAGCCTTGGCCGAAGGGCTGATATAAGTAAATCGGAACGTATGGGCATCAATAACCCAGACAGCATCGGTCATAGTCTCTGCAAGAATCCGGTATTTCTTCTCGTTCTTGCGTAGCGTCTCCTCTAATTTCCTGCGCTCGGTGATATCACGGTTCGCCCCCTGGATGGCTACAACATTGCCTGACTCATCGAAAACCAGATTGTATCTTACCTCAAACCATGCCAGCGAACCGTCCCTGCGAATAATTTCTATATCGAAAGGGACATTCTCCACCGGTAAGCCCGCCTGCGCAGCCGTGATAGCCCGTTGCAAATGCCCCTTGGCCATATCCCACGAGCGAGGCAGAAACTTCTCCGGAGACTCACCGATGATCTCCTCGTCAGAATACTGGATTGTGGCTTTTGCCGAGAGGCTGGCATAAGTAAATCGGAACGTATGGGCATCAATAACCCAGACGGCATCGGTCATAGTCTCCGCGAGAATCCGGTATTTCTTCTCGTTCTTGCGTAGCGTCTCTTCCAATCTCCTGCGCTCGGTGATATTGCGGCTCGCCCCCTGGATCGCCACAATATTGCCTGACTCATCGAAAACCAGACCGTAATTCGTTTCCAGCCAAAGTTTTGAACCATCTTTCCGGATGATTTCTATTTCAAACAGGGGTTTTTCCAAAGCCAAGCCAACCCGAGCGGCATCAAGAGCTCCCTGGAAATGCCCTCTTGCTCTTTCCCATGATTCCGGAGTCAGAAGTTTGTCGGGATGCATCGCCTGAATCTCTTCCGCAGCATACCCAGCCAGTTCTTGAGCCGAGGAGCTTACATATATAAATTTGAAAGTACATGGATCAAGAGCCCAGACCGAATCGGATATATTTTCTACAAGAATTCGGTACTCCTCTTCATTTATTTTACACCTCCGGTCCAGAGCGTACCGATGCAGGCTGACCTCAATGGTAACCAGCAATTCCTGCTCCGATATGGGCCTAACCAAATAGCCGTATGGCTCCGTAAGCTTTACTTGCTGAAGCAGGTTATCCGATACTACGCCACAGTTGGTCAGGTAAATAACCGGGATATCCAGTTCGGAATGAATTTGCTCTGCCATTTCGAAACTGCTCATGTCTCCCGAAATATCCATGTCCATAAGCACGAGATCCGGACCTAAGCTTGTTACAGCTCTAAGCGCCTTCTCGCCTGCTTCTGTAGGCTCAAGGACTCCGTATCCATTCCGCTTCAGCATGCCTTGAAGTTCCCGGGCTATTATCTTATCGTGCTCAATGATTAGGATGGTTTTCTGATTCATGTTTCCTCATTTTTAATATTTCAAACCAATTATAAGGAATCAGGTGTGCCGAAATCTTCTTTAATATTTTTTTTTATAGTATCCCGGATGATACTCACCACCAAGTAGCGCTCCGGCTCTGTGAGCAGACATCCGGACAGGCATTTATCATTGCAATTACCAGTACAGGGTTCAATGTGGATTGTCACCGTGGAATCCGGCAAATGATCCTTTATCGCCTTGGATAATTTCTGAGTCAGTTGATGTGCCCTCAATACGCTCATTTGCTGGTCCACCTGAAGATGGAACTCGATAAAACGAAAGTGCCCGGCCTTTCGCGTTCGCAGGTAATGATAGCCGTATATCAAATCACGATGGGATTCCAGCAACGTCCTGATCCATGCCCGCTCTTCCTCCGGCAAATTGGAATCCAGGAGATCGCGACCCGACTGCACCATCAGCTTGAGTGCAATCTTGACAATCAAAAGGGCCACTGCGATTGCACAAATCGGATCCAACCGGTTGAAATTGTAATCAGGTAGCACATTTTGCCCGATCCAAATCATTGCAAGCCCGACCATAACCCCAGCAGAGGTATAAACATCCGTTCTTAAGTGCCATGCATCGGCTTTGAGAGCCATTGAATCTGTTTTTATTCCGACCCTGAAAAGCAATTGGGAAACGATCATGTTCATGACTGCGGAAATCAGCATGACCCCGATGCCCCACCAGGCAGTCTCAATGGGCTCCGGATGAATTAACTTTCTTACTGCTTCGGAAATGATCCAGACTGCAGCCAGGAAAATGAGCAGGGCCTCAATGACACCTGAGAAATTTTCAATTTTTCCATGGCCGAATGCATGATCGACGTCAGGCGGCTTTCCCGATTTTTTAACTGAAAACCAGGCGATGATTGCAGCGGTCCAATCCATACCCGAATGAATGGCTTCTGAGATAACGGATACAGAACCGATCATGATACCGATTACCAGTTTCAGAATCACCAGTACTGTGTTGGAGGCAACCGATAGCAATGCAACTCTGCTCTTCTCATGGCTAAAATCTGTGTTCATGTGACTGTATACCGCAATTTATTTTCGGGGAGAAACCCAGCCCCAGCCTGAAAGGATTTGAAAACATTTATTTTGGCACAGGATAGTCTAACCGAGAGCTTGACCTTGCCTATGAGTCCGGTCACACCATGGGAGGCATAGTCGTCGTGATATGTGACACAAGCAAGGGCTGGGAAGAAGGCAAATAGACAGATTACAGCAAAACAATCTCTGTTCTTCTTAAGCATGCTGCCATCCTGATTTTGGTGGATGAAGCATACAATTGATCCGAAACAAGATCAAGTTTTCAATGAGGCAACGGGGGCTCTCCTAAGCCCCCAACCCGAAGGATCTATCTCGTTTCCTTCCTCGATTGTTATTCCGGAGCTTAAATACTTCAAACCAGAAGATACTCAATCCACCTGCCAGGATGCAAAGAACAATATCATTCGGATGCAGAGGCGCGAAACGGAATACGCCTCGAAATATAGGAAAATTCAGTATGACCACAAGGAACAGAACAGCTCCGCTCATAACCAACCACAGCGCAGTGTTTGGTACCCGCAATATTTCGGCCAAAGAGGAGGACCATGAACGGTTGGTCAGCATCAATCCAAGATTGGCTATAACCAAAGTGGTGAAAGTCAAGGCGCGGGCATCTGCTTCACCCTGACCTCGAAACAATGCGATTCCAAATACGGCAAGAAGAATGGCCAGAACCCCCATCCCCTGCAACGTGCTTAAAAGCAGAATCCTTCGACTGAACAGCGGTTTCTGGCAATCTCTAGGCGGACGGCTCATCACCCCCGCTTCTGCCGGTTCAACTTCATAGACAATCGCACAGGCAGGATCGATAATAAGGTGCAGAAAAGCGATATGGATCGGCATGAAAAGAAGCGGCCAGTCGAGGATGGCCGGTACCAATGACATACCTGCAATAGGTACATGGATTGCGAGTAGATAGGCCATCGCCTTTTTTAAGTTATCGAATATGCGTCGCCCCATTGCGACTGCTCGGGCAAGTGAGGAAAAATCGTCATCTAGGAGCACCAGATCTGAAGCCTCCCTGGCCACATCGGTACCGCGTTCCCCCATCGCTATACCGATATGAGCTGCCTTCAGGGCCGGCGCATCGTTCACGCCATCCCCTGTCATAGCTACAATTTCACGGTTGGATTTAAGCGCCTGAACCAACCGAAGCTTCTGCTGGGGGATGACCCGGGCAAATATATTCACTGTGCGGATTCTTTTTACCAGTTCCTCATCATTCATCCTGTCCAGTTCCGAGCCGGAGATGACTTCCTGGCTGCCTTTCAAACCAATCTGTCGGGCGATGCTCAAGGCGGTTTCCGGATAATCACCGGTGATCATCACGGTTCTAATACCCGCATGGTAGCAATCCTGAAGAGCCGATTTCACGCCAGGCCGGATGGGGTCGGAAAGACCGATCAATCCGAGGAACTCAAATATAAAATCGTGTTGCTTTCCAGGTAAACCTTCTTCCTTAAAAAGGGAGCGGGCCACACCCAGAACCCTTAGGCCCTCATGTGCCATCCTGCTGACGGCTTTGGATACCGCTTCTATCTGAGATTCGTTCAGATGACAGAGATCGGCAATTGCCTCAGGAGCGCCCTTGGCAGCTATAATGTAATCCTTACCATCCGGTGCCCGCCAGACATGGGACATAGCGAGAAGCTCCGGAGAGAGAGGGTATTCCCGTTCAAGATGCCAATCTCCATGAAGATGTTCGGTATGGGCAAGATAGGATTCTCCGAATTCCTTTATCGCTCTTTCCGTGGGATCGTAGGGATCGCGCTGGCTGGCAAGGATACTGAATTCGACCAAATCATGGAAATTCTCCGGAGGAGTCGCGTGAGGCAAAGCCTGAACATCGAAGAAAATATCATTGATGAACAGCATTCTTAACCCCATGCGGTTCAGGGTCAGGGTTCCGGTTTTATCGACACAAAGGACTGTTGCCGACCCGAGTGTTTCCACGACCGGAGCACTGCGAGTCAGAACTTTATGCCGAGAAAGTCTCCAGGCACCAAGAGCGAGAAAGATAGTAAGCACAACGGGCAGTTCATTTGGCATAATCGCCATGGCCAATGTCAGCCCGGCAAGGACCCCTTCCAGCCAATGGGAACGGCTGAATCCATAGGTGAGAAACAGCGCAAGACAGAGAACCAGAACAGCTAAGGCCAAAACCCGGACAAGGCGCCCCGTTTCGCGCTGGAGAAGAGTTGCCTCAGTTTGAACCGTTCCCAGTTCCTTTCCGATTTTGCCCAACGCACTTTGCGGTCCGACCGCTGTTACTCTGGCGATGCCTTGCCCACGTACTACAAGGGTCCCGGAAAAAACATACGGCAGATCATCTCCTCCGGGCTGAGTCGGAGGAATGCCGATATCTCCTTCGATTTTCCTGACCGGAACCGATTCTCCTGTCAGGAGCGATTCATCGATCAACAGGTTTGTACAGTGGAGAACCAGGGCATCGGCCGGAACACGATCTCCTTCGGAAAGGAAAATGATATCTCCCTTCACAACTTCTCGACCTGCTATCCGCTTTCGAACACCGCCACGGATTACAAGCGCACGCGGACTTGATAAATCCCGTAATGCCTCCAGCGCCCTTTCGGTCTTTCGCTCCTGAAAAAGGGTAATTCCCATGACAAATAAAATAAAGGCGAGGAGCATCAGGGCTTCCTGTAAATCGCCGATAATCAGGTAGACCAATCCGCAGGTGGCAAGAAGAAGAAACATCGGCTCTCGGAATACATCGATGGCCAGCTTCAGCAGGCCGCGATTACGAATTGCAGCAAGTTCATTTGGACCTTCTTCCGCCAAGATTCGGGAAGCCTCATCCGAGGTGAGCCCGATTTGCTCCCATGTTCTGAAATCCGTTTCCATTTTTGAACCGTGCACAAGAATCTACATTGTGATTGAAAATTTCCGTAGCAAACCCCTGAGAGACTCCGATCCTTAAATGTTCAAACAGAATCCGCTCGCTTACCCCACAGCAAGCCCGCAAGGAATGCGGCTCCTGCCGGCTTCAATACTCTTCAGGTTTCGTTTTCCCACGGAACACCCAAAGCTTGTACCCTGAATAAATCAGAATAATCGGAAGAATAACGGACATTGCAATCAGCATGAAAGATAGCGTATACGGTGAGGCCGCTGTTGCATGTATTGAAAGTGATGGAGAAAGAACATTCGGGATGATGTATGGATAGATCCCTGCTGAAATCCCGATAAATCCTGAAACGACAAAAACAATGTTGAACATAAGCGGCGACAATTCCCGGTGTTTTCTGAGCGCAAGCTGATATAATACAAATGAAGCAGCGGCTATGGCCGGAGCGATCGACAACCAAATCGGATGGGCAAGCCATTTCTCCAATACAAACCGATATCGAAACGGTATTCCGATATAGACTGCAACGGAAATGACAATAGTAAAATACGACGCAATGCGGGCGCACCGGAAAGCACGCTCCTGCATCTCTCCCTGGGTTTTCAGAATAAGATAACTTCCGCCCAGCATTAGATAACCCGCAATAATTCCCATGGAAGCTATAAATGAATACGGGTTCAGCCATCCCCAGATACTCCCGATAAACCGCGTATTAACTACTTCGAGCCCCCCAAAGAGGCCGCCTACCGCAAATCCCTGGGCCGATGCAGTGATCAGGCTACCGATTCCGAACGAATATCCCCAGATCTTTTTATTCCGCGAGGATGCCCGAAATTCAAAAGCGATTCCGCGAAAGATGAGACCGATCAGCATAACGAGAATAGGAATGTAAAGGGCACTGAACAATATGCCGTAAAAAACAGGAAAGGCCCCGAAGAGCATACCTCCCAGAAGAACAAGCCAGGTCTGGTTATCATGCCAGGTGCCCTGAATGGAGGTCATCATGAGTCCGCGCTCCTGATCATCTCGGACAAAGAGGGAAAGGATCCCCACCCCAAGATCGTAACCGTCCGTAACGGCATAGTACAGAAGCAGGAATCCTATAATGAAAAACCAGATTTCTGGGAGATGATCTGATACCGGTGTCATTCCTTTTCCTTAAACTTCCTTTTCAATCGGTGTTTCCAAATCTGGTCCCTTCCGGATCAGATGCCGCGCAAAGAAAAAAATACAGAAGAGGAGAAAAACGTAGACGAATACGTAAACAGAAAATGAGGTCGCAACGGCTGCAGGAGGAAGGGGGGTTGCCGCCTCACTGGTGCGCATCATTCTATAAATAATCCAAGGCTGGCGGCCTACCTCCCGAACCAGCCAGCCTGTCTCCATGGCGATATAGCTGATCGGGATTCCTGCGATCCAGGAATACAGGAGCGCTCTCCTGGAGTGAATCCGACCTGTTGTCAGGTTTCCTTTTCTCCAGTCCCACAGTGTCCAGACCATGATTAAAAAAAGCAGGAATCCCGCTGCAACCATCACCCGAAATGCATAAAAGGGTACAACAATCGGGGGTCTGTCCTCTTTGGGAAAATCGCGAAGCCCCTTCACCTTACCATTTAAAGAACGGGTGCTCAGGATACTGAGGACATAGGGGATGCTGATTTCCCATTTGTTTTTTTCTCTCTCCGGATCGGGCCAGGCAAGCAGATTCCATGCGGCTCCCTTTCCGGGAGGGTTTGTTTCCCAGTGGGCTTCCATAGCGGCCAGTTTTTCCGGCTGCAACCGGAAATCGGCCTCTCCGGAACCGTCACCCAGCCAAATCTGAAGCGGCGTTATGAAAATAGCGGCAATCACCGCTATCTTGAATGATCGAAGAAAAAAATCAGTATATCTCCTTCGGAGGAGATACCAGGCGCTGAGTCCTCCAACCAGAAATAAAGAAATTTCCAGGCACGCGAACCACATGTGAGGGACACTCCAGATCATATCGGGGGTGAAAAGGGCTTTGAAGTAGTCCGTCACGATAAATTTTCCGTTGGCAAAATGGCCTCCAGTCGGAACCTGCATCCACGAATTTGCAATGAGAATCCAGAATGCGGAAAGTGAAGCGCCAAAGGCAACCATGCAGGTGGCGAAGAAATGCATTCTGCGAGAAACACGCTTCCAGCCGAAAAACATGATGCCGAGAAAACTCGCCTCCAGCATGAAAGCCATTGCCCCTTCATATCCAAGAATATGGCCGAAGAAGTCTCCTCCCGCTTCGGAAAAAAGATTCCAATTCATCCCGAACTGAAATTCCATTGGGAATCCGGTGGCAATGCCGACAGCGGTAAACAGCAAAAAGAAACGGCTCCAGAAACGGGCATGGCGATAATAGACAAGGTTACCGGTTTTGATCCAGGCGGCTTCGACAATGACCAGAAAAAGGCTCAAACCAACAATGAGAACGGGCCAGAGAATGTGAAACATAATGGTGAAGGCAAACTGATACCGCGCCAAAGCCACTGTTTCAATACCAGCCATAAAGCCTTCCTTTAAGGACGCTCATGCATTTGAATCCGGTAGCGATCGCAATCCCCACTGCTCGCGACGGGGTAAGCGAGCGAATCATGTTTAAACGTGTTCCTAAAGGATCGGAGACTCACGGAGCAAACTCCGGTTGAGTCTTCAATTTCTTTTATTTTGGTTAAAATAAGGAGGGATGTCAAGTGGACCGCATCTATCTTCATGGCGCCCCCTCTCCTGTTGCCTCATAAATAAAT
>DHHG01000045.1 GCA_002403175.1 Syntrophaceae bacterium UBA4778
GGCCCCCATCGTTCCTGTCTCTGCGACCACGGGAAACGGATTGCCTGAATTTATAACTGCCCTGGAAGGGCTGATCTCAAAGATTCACAAACAGGACGATTCCGGCCTTTTTCGGCTTCCTATCGACAGGATTTTTACCATGCGAGGCTTTGGAACCGTTGTTACGGGCACTTTGATTTCAGGAAAGGTATCAACCGGAGATACAATTAATATTTTGCCAGATAGAATCACTGCCAAAGTTAGGGGGATTCAGGTACATAACCAACCAGCTGAATACGCGGAAGCGGGGCAACGCACAGCTATTAATCTGCAAGGTATCGATAGGAGTTCTTTTGCACGAGGCAGCGTTCTTGTCCATTCGGAAATATTCTCGCCCACCATAAGGATCGATGTTCATTACAGACATTTACCTTCCGCCCCCAAAAAGTTAAAAAATAGAGACCTGATCAGATTCCATTCGGGGACAATGGAAATCATAGCCCGAATCATTCTTCTGGATCAGGACGAAATTCTACCAGGCGAGAGTGCTTTTGCCCAAATCGTACTCGAATCTCCTGGGGTAAATATGACAGCGGACCGGTTCGTTGTAAGGAGTTACTCCCCGGTAAGGACAATAGGCGGCGGGGTTATTCTGGACCCGCTTCCTCGCAAACACAAGAGGGCTTCTGATAAGATCCATAATGAAATGAACACCCTTCTAAACGGGACTGACATGGAGCGGGTTTCCGTCATCATGGATCGGGGAGATTATAGAGGCGTTAATTTCAATGAGCTGATGATCAGAACCGGACTTGGGGCAGGCAAGCTCCATAGTTATCTGGATCAGATCCTCTCAAAAAGAAAAGCGATTCTATTTGATAAAAATGAAAGGCGAGTTGTTTCATCCGTTCTGCATGAAGATCTTCAGGATAGTATTATTTCTGCAATCAAATCTTTTCAGAAAAGATTCCCGCTAAAGGCCGGAATTTCGAAAGAGGAATTGAGGACCGCGCAAAACAATGGTCTCGATATCCGACTTTTTCAACTCGCAATCAGGGATCTGGAGAAGGATGGTAAGATTGTAATAGAAAAAGACTTGGTCCGCACAACCGATCATGTGATCAATTTGCAAGGAGAATTGGAAGACTTGCGAAACCGTATTGAAAAAATCTACTCCGATGCCAAACTGACACCTCCAATCCTAAAGGAATTGCTGGAATCGCTCGGTGGAGGAAAATTATCCGCCAAGGATGTCCTGAAAATAATGTTAAAAGATGGAGTACTGATCAAAGTTACAGAGGAACTTTATTTTCACCGTGATGCATTGAATAGGCTCAGAGAAAATTACAGGGAACTGCTCCTGAAAGAAGGAAAATCCACTCCGACCAGCTTTAAGGAACTTACTGGTTTATCACGTAAATTTATTATACCTTTAATCGAGTATTTCGATGCGGTTAAATTCACGATCCGGGTTGGTGACCACCGGATTTTAAGGAGTACAGGGACTAAATAAATTTCTCATAGAACAGATTAATAAAACAGAAAAATAGATAAAGTAAGTGTTCCGGAACTGCCAAAGAGATCATAGATCTTTTATGCAACCAAAAGACTGTTCACGCAGGCGCTCCAT
Organism: Syntrophaceae bacterium UBA4778; assembly: GCA_002403175.1. Next base: position 1,610 of record DHHG01000045.1, read on the forward strand.
GAACGCTCAAACGAAAGAGATGGAATAAGGAGTTCATCCGATGAATCACAAAAGTATTTTTGTTAATCAAATCAAGGCAGGAGACCACGTAAGCGAATGCTTCCTGGTCACCGAAAAAAATATGACCTTTTCTCAAAAGGGTGCTCCCTATCTAAGTCTCCGTCTCAAAGATAAGACAGGTGAAATCGAAGGAAGGATTTGGGACCGTGCTGTTGAGCTGGAAACCCTTTTCAAAAAGGGAGATATTATCCATATCCAGTCCCGGGCAGCTAGTTTCAAAAATGCCTTGCAACTCTCAATAATCAATCTGAAAAAACTGGATTCAAATGAAATTGATCCAGTTGATTTCACCCCCGTTTCAAAATCAGATATACAAGAAATGTTCATTGAAATAATGAATTACATCAATAATGTTCAGAATTCTTTTTTGAAAGAGCTGCTCCTTTCTTTTTTTGAGGATCCCAAAATAGCCGAAAGTTTCAAACTAGCGCCCGCCGCAAAAGGATTTCACCATGTATACTTGGGCGGACTGATGGAACATACATTGTCTGTCGTGCGGGTACTGGTCGTAGTTGCCGACCATTATCGCGAGGCCGATCGGGATCTGCTGATTGCAGGCGGAATTCTTCACGATATAGGAAAAATAGAAGAATTATCTTATAATAAAATTTTTGAGTATTCTGATGAAGGCAGATTACTGGGCCATATTGTAATAGGAATTGAAATGCTGAACCGAAAGATATCCACGATACCCGACTTCCCCGAGCCTATTGCAATGAAGCTCAGACATATTATCCTCAGCCATCACGGAGAGATGGAATTCGGTTCTCCCAAAAGGCCAAAAACTCTGGAAGCACTCATGATTCATTATATTGATGATATGGACGCAAAGATTAATGCATTTCAGAGCCATATTGAAAATTTTGCTGACGGTGCTACAGGTTGGACCCCGTTTCATAAACTTCTGGAAAGATATCTTTACAAGGGATAGAAGTTTAGAACTTAAAAAAGTATTATTCACGTAATTTATTGGCTTTTTTAGTCTTTTTCATCTTATTTATCGATAAAAAATTTTCCTTATATTTCAACAACTTACGCCTAAGGCGGATACTTGTTTGAAAATATTCAGAAATTTTAATTTTTTGGCTTGACAGATGTATTTTCTTGTGTAAGATTTTTATGAAGTTAATTGTCGGGAATACATATTTGTAAATGTCAGCAAAGAAAATTTCTATGCAGGTCTGTATATAACCTTTCAAAAAGGAGGGGACGAACAGGCATGAAAGAAGAATGCGACTACTATTATATGTATGAAAAACCTAGCAATCAAATAGTCCAAGAACTAAGAAATATTTTGGCCGACTTCAGAACCACTATTGAAAAAGATACAATTGGGTTCAAGAACATCGGCCTGGCTGGGGAGATGCCTCAAAGGCCCAGTATAATAAAGTAATGGTTCGGTCCGGTTCGGTTCACTTTCCGAACACTGTATTTCCCTAGAGTAGCTATATCAGATCACTCTTGAATATCACTTGGATTTTCAAATCATTACCGTCTAATTCTTTCCATACTAAAGTTCTGGTGACTTACAGTCATGGCACTTCGGTTATTGATCTCAGGAATTGGACTGTTCCAAATTGCCTCCCAACAACTGATGCTGTTAACAGCAGTAATCCTTTTCTCTGCCTTGATCTGCAGCGCTTTCAAAAAAATAATTCATTCGTTAACAATTTTTTCAGAGTTATCGTATTTCTTTAAAAATCGTAATATCGGATTCTGCCTTATCGACAATTCCTTCAGAATCCGAAGGATTAATGATGCATTCCTGAGAATGCTGGGGATTGAGAAGACCTTTGTAATCGGAAGTCACTGTTATCAAGTATTGCAAAGCGCCTCATGCCTAACTGCCAAATGTCCCTTAATCCGGACCATGAGTGGAGATGCTCCCATCGAAATAGAAGAATATAGAGAATCAAGGGGGGATGAGCCCCTAGCATACAGTGTAACAGCTTCACCTATTTTCAGTAAAAAAGGCAAACTAATTGGCATTACTAAATTTTTTGTAGATATAACGGAACGCAAGCGCATTGAGCAGACCTTATCGCATATGGCAACCCATGATCCTCTTACCGGTTTACCTAATCGTACTCTTTTTCATGACCGGGTCTCTCAAGCTATCGCAAGAACCAAACGTACGCAGAAAACCTTGGCCGTATTCTTTATCGATCTTGACCGCTTCAAAGAAATAAATGACACATTTGGTCATTCTAATGGTGATTACCTGCTCCTGACTATTTCCGAACGCCTCCAGTCCATCTTCCGAGATACCGATACTGTAGCCAGATTAGGGGGGGATGAATTTCTCATTCTGGTAAATGAAATTATAAGTTCTGAAATTTTATTCGAGCTTGCCCCGAAAATTATTGAAACAATCCGGCAACCCATCCCCATTTCGGGGGAACTGCTTCAGATCGGAGCCAGCATTGGATGGGCTATTTATCCCGAAGATGGAGAAGACGAGCTGACATTGATAAGGCATGCAGATCAGGCTATGTATAGGGCAAAAAAAAGCGCCAATAATCGCTATCAGCGCTACATGAGTGCAGTGTAGTTACTCGCGACGAGTAGGCGTCTATTTTAAACAAACATCCACAACAAAAGGACCGGAATCTGGAATTTCAAATGGGATAATAATACTCGGCCCTCCCAGTACATGCACGATAGAATGGTCCCTCCCGGAGACAACAGTAGGAATTGCTGCAGTAACTAAAAAACCCATGCCCTCCAGCTTTTTTCGTGCAGCTCCTGAAACCATATTTGTAATCTCACCTACTGCATCCTTTATGTCATCATTGATGCTGGTCATTTCTTCTCCAAGCATATTAGATACGATTCTGGTAATGCAAGTTTCACTGAAACTCAGTGCCAGTGATCCTTTGACCTTACCTGTCAATCCGATGATACCGGAGATATCCCCTTTCGCCAGATTGTCCTTTTTGAGATAGGGCTTGCCCGGTATGGGATCGACAAAAGCCATTGTTTTGATTACGCTGATAGTTCCTTCCAAAAATGGATTTATAAATCTTACGTCCATATTAATTTACCTTCCTTATTGGTGCCTTACCGGATTGTTTCAATAATTTTTTTTATTTTTTCTTCGAGGACTTCAGCGGTAAAAGGTTTGACGATATAATTGTTTACGCCCGCTTTTACTGCTTCGACTACATTTTCCTTCAATGCCTCCGCCGTTACCATCAAAAATGGCGTCTTACTTAATTCCTCATCGGCTCGTACTGCTTTGAGCAGTTCAAGTCCACTCATTGTGGGCATGTTCCAATCTGAAATTACAAAATCGATCTTTTGTGATTTCAGAGCCCTCAATCCAACTTGGCCATTCTCCGCTTCCACAACGTTTTCATAACCGATCTGTTTCAACAGATTTCTAATAACTTTTCTCATTGTGGCAAAATCATCCACTACCAAAATTTTAATTTTTTTATCCAAAATCATCTTTTCCCCCCAGAAATTTGTGAACAAACCTAATCTTAAATGCTATGAGAATTTCCGGTTCCGATGTCAAAATGCAAATCACAAGTTACGTTCTGCGACCTGCGTTAGCTAATTACATGCCGAAATGACCTGACTGCATTCTGTGTTCAAGGGCACTATTTCACTTAATTCAAAGATACCCTCAGGATCCAGAATCAAACCGACATTGCCATCCCCGAGAATAGCACCTCCGGAAACACCTTTTACCAATTTCAGACTCTCGCCCAGACCCTTGATAACAACTTCCTCTTTACCTAAAATGTCATCCACGAGCAGACATTTCGAACGGCCTTCGCCATCAAGAACGACAACAATCGCATCCCAAGGATCTTTATGATCGGGCGTAATTCCGAATAAATCATAAAGCCGAATAAGAGGCATCAATTGGCCTCTCACATTGATCAGTTCTCCCTTTTTGGCAACACTGCTGTATGCATCCGGAGTGATACGCAGCAATTGGCGAATAGCTGTAGTCGGAATAATGTAACGTTCCTCTCCGACACGGACGATCATGCCATCGATGATGGCCATGGTCAGCGGAAAACTGGTTACAAAAGTGGTACCATTGCCGGGAGCCGTTTCGATTTCAACTTTCCCTCTCAGTTTGTCAATTGCCTGCTTGACTACATCCATGCCGACCCCGCGGCCAGATACGTCCGTAACCTTTTCCGCTGTCGATAATCCCGGCAAAAAAATCAACTTATAGATATCCTGATCAGACAGATTTTCTTGCGAATCGATAATTCCATTTTTCACGGCTTTATCCAGAATTTTTTCTTTGCTCAAGCCTCTTCCGTTATCTCCGATTTCAATTACAATATGTCCGCCTTTATGATAGGCCTTCAGCTGGATAAGTCCCGCTTCAGGCTTTCCGAGCTTAACCCTTTCCTGGGGAATTTCTATACCATGGTCAACGGCATTGCGAATCAAATGCACCAGTGGGTTATAGATTTCTTCAACCATATTACGATCAATCTCCGTGTCCTCTCCGACCAGCTCGATATTGACTGTCTTTCCTGCTGCCTTCGACAGATCACGCACAAGTCTTGACATCCTTTGAAAGGTCTGTTTTATCGGAATCATTCGCAGGCTCATGGACAATCTTTGGAGCTCTGAAGTGATCGTCCCCAGTTGTGATATGTCTCTAAAAAATTTTCTCTCCTTGTTCCCCTGAACAATCGGACTCTGCCTGATCATGGATTGAGTTATTACGAGCTCCCCGACCATGTTGACCAGGTCATCCAATTTTCTCGTATCAACCCGAATAGATCCGGCATCGCTGATTTGAGTGCTTTGTTTTCTCAAAGCCTGTGATATCTGTTTGGGCGTAACTTTCCCGTCTTCGATGAGCGCCTCTCCTATTTTTTTGGGCGGAAATCCCTGAGAGGCTCCTTTGAGTGCTTCAACCAATTCTTCTTTCCTTAAAATTCCCTCATCGACCAGAATTTCACCCAACTTTTTTGCTTCCGGTTTTTGAGCTGGCGTTTCTGATTCCTTTTCTATTTTTGCCAATCTCGCTTCGAACTCGTTCAGATCAATCGTAATCGGTTCGGCAAATCTGCCCTCCATTCTGGTTTTGATCTCGCCTATCATGAGTTTCAGGGCATCAGCACCGTCGAGAATAATATCGATAAGACCGGTTGAAACGCTCCACTCATCATTGCGGACCTTGTCGAGCGCATTCTCCAGGCTATGAGAGAGGTCACGGATTTTTTCTAGATTCAGGAATCCGGCAACTCCCTTTATCGAATGAAACGGTCTGAAAATCGCATTAACAACTTCCTTGTCATCCGGATTCTGTTCCAGATTCAATATGTTGACTTCTATTTCATTGATATATTCAAGTGCCTCAATAATGAAATCTTTCAGGAGTGATTCGTCCTGAGATACTGATTCATCCGGCACAGACGCACTCTGCGGCGCTTCCGTTTTTTCTTCCGCAACACAGGCAGCCTGCTCATCAGGACATTTCACTTCTGTAAAGATGTCTCCTTCAGAATCATTCGTGAAGCCGTTCATATCCTTATTATAGGAGCCGTTTCTTTGAAGATGACCGACAATATCCTGCATGAGTACCATACCTTTTTCGAAACGGGAAAAGGATTCACTTTGATCGGAAACAGTATCGCTGTCCAGGATGAGCTTTTCCAGCAATTTACTTAATTTTTCGGCAACCTGCCTCAATGGAAGCATTTCCGGTAATTCCGATTCCTTCACGATGCTTTCCAGCTCATTGAGGAATTTCCCCGCTGTCATCACGTCAATAGATCTGTTCTCCAGGGAAAACATACTGGCAATCATGTCATCGATTTTAGCAATCATGAGATCAAGTTTCATCTTATACCATCCTGAGTATTTCCTGAGTTATATGATTCAGTGGAACGATCTTTTCCACTGCGCCGACCTTAATCGCTTCTTTGGGCATACCAAATACAATGCAGGTATTCTCATCCTGGGCAATGGTCCTTGCTCCTGCATTCTTCATTTCTAAAAGTCCAACCGCTCCATCCGCTCCCATTCCAGTCAGGATTACCCCAACCGCATTCGAGCCGGCATACTTCGCAACGGATTTAAACAGAACATCGACAGCGGGTCTTTGATGATGAACCATCGGACCATCTTTGACCTCCACATAGTATCTTGCACCACTCCGCCTTAATATCATGTGATAATTACCCGGAGCCACCAAGGCAGTTCCCGGTATAACCGAATCGTTATCCTGAGCTTCTTTAACGGTGATTTGGGACAAGCCGTTCAATCTTTGTGAAAAGGCAGTGGTAAAATTTGCAGGCATATGCTGCACAATCAGTATACCTGGAGCATTAGGGGGCATTCTTGTAATGACGGCTTTCAGAGCTTCCGTACCCCCTGTTGAGGCTCCGATAGCAATAATTTGGTTCGTAGTACGTGTAAGTGCCGTCGCTACCGGTGTGGCAACAGAGGAATCCTGCGAAGCC
>DHHG01000083.1 GCA_002403175.1 Syntrophaceae bacterium UBA4778
TAACATTTATTTTGAGGCAATTCGAGGGAATGACCTGTCCTCGCTTGACATGGCTTGCCAGGCAATCAGTGCCTGTGTTGCAGATACGGGCAGGGAAGACCTGTTGAAACACGTGGACAGTCTTTCCGTCGTAAACATATCCGTTGAATCAATGAAACACCCGGAAGAGAGTCTTTGTCGCATGCTCGGGATCAACCCCGTCGTGCGCGAACAAACCTCCGTCAGCGGGACATCGCCTCAGTGGCTGGTCAACCGAGCGGCGGATAAAATCGCAGCAGGTGAAATAAAAATGGCACTGCTGGTAGGCCTCCAAATGAGCCTTGGCCGTTATCGTAAGTTCCTGGCCGACTATTACAAATCAATGGCCCAAATCGCCGAGGGCAACCCACTGGCTTGGTCTAATCAGGGGGAAAAAAACAGAAGACAATGTCACCATTCCCACTGAAAAAAACCCTTATTTCAATTTTCCCTATACCAAATATATGAACCCTAACCCCAGGGTGAATCAGGCTGCGGCGGTTGTTCTAACAGATACAAATACGGCCCGGAAGCTCTCCATTCCCAGAGATAAGTGGGTATTTCCTCATGGAGGCGCTGATGCCACAGATAAGTGGTTCATTTCCGAAAGGATCAATTATTACTCCTCACCCGCAATCCGGATGAACGTTGCGGAATCTCTGAAATACGCCGGACTGGATTTGTCAGGAATCCATTTCTTCGATCTCTACAGCTGTTTCCCGTGTGCCGTCATAATATCCGCACTCGAAATAGGATTGGACATCAATAGCCTTCCCCCTCTGAGTATCACGGGAGGGCTGTCTTACTTCGGAGGTCCGGGCAGCAATTACGTCATGCATGCCATCGCGCACGCGGTTGCTCGGCTGAGAAAGAATCCCGAACAATTCGGCCTCATCACAGGCAATGGCTGGTATCTGACGAAACACTCCACAGGAATTTACAGCGGGATTGAACCCAAGCGGCCATGGGACCGAAAGACCATGAAGGCAATTCAACCTGTAATAGACGCAATGCCCTCCCCTGTGTTCTGCGAAAGACCGAAGGGTCAGGTCACGATAGAAACCTATACGGTATTGCACGATTTAATTAAAGAGGGCCCTGTCGCCGTGATCATCGGGAAATTAGATTCAGGTGCCAGATGCATGGCTTTATCCGGCAAAGATCTTGACCTGGCTTTCCGGCCGGAATCGCCCGACGCGACTGACACTCGTCGGCCCAGAAAATCATCCTGCTCCATATGACAGGCATTTTTGTAAGTATCCTGATGCTGAGGTTAAAGGGTCAAGGCGAGATGCCTGTGAAGAAACCCTTATATTCCGGGGGAAACGTCATGGCTATTCGGGATGAACTCAGGAGTGGACATACAGCAATACAAATAGTGATCTTTTCCTTCAGCTAATGGGGTAGAGTGTTAACTCTAGGTGAACTCTTTTTTTTATTCTGAAGAACTATCCGCATAGCTGAAGTTTGGTCCCGGAACCAGAGCTGGTCTGGAAAACTGGACAGGTGCATAAGTGAGAGTCTGGGATTAAGCCACTCTTTGAGTGGTAGATTGCAAATCCACCCGATTCAAAAATCCACATAAATAGATCTCCTGCTGGAAATTCAATATAAATTGACATCTCAATCTACATCTGATAATTGCCTCTAAAGAGCGGAACTGGGGGGATTCGCTTTGACCTTTGTTAACCTCTATTTCTAATCTCTGTCCCTGACCCATATTTGAAGGAATGAGGGGATCCCTTCTAAGGACGAGCTTTCGATAGCTAACCTTTCGCATATACAAGAAAGCATTATCATATTTAGTTCTTTTTGACGCTGTTCTTAGAACATGCGTTTTTAACTATGCTGAAAACCAGAAGGAAATGCTTGAATGAGGGAACAGATTAAAAAAGGCGATGTCTCCGGGGACAATGCTGCATTTATTAATGACCTGTCCAATATGTTAGATCATCTTCTGCAGGACAAAAACCTTCGGAATAATAGTGCGCTTAAAACATTTATTGATAAAACGAGAGAAGGAATAGAGAAGGGAAAGAAAATCGATCAGGACCTGACAACTGAAAAGATTTTTTCAAAGGCCGTCATAGAAGCGATACCGGAATTGTTTTATGTCCTGGATGAAAATCTCAGAGTGATTCGATGGAATAAAAATGTTGAATCGATGACCGGATACCCGGCTGATAAAATATCAAAGTATGCTCCGGAATTTTCTGCTGATGAAGATGTCTTGCTCGTGAAAGAGTGGCTCAAAGAAGTTTCATTGAAGGGCAAATCGACTTTGTATTCAAAATATAAGTATTATGACGGAACCGTTCACCCATACTTCTGGACCGGCGTAAAGACGACAATTGAAGGAAAAGAATATCATATCGGCGTAGGCGTCGACTGCTCAGAGATAGAAAAAATCAAGGAGTCATTAAAAGAAAGCGAAGAAAGGCTCTCCCTGGCAGCGGATTCCGCAGGGGCTGGATTGTGGGCCATGGACTTCAAAACGGGTCTCCTGTGGATGACGCCGATTTGTATGGGGTTGCATTGCTTAGGTTCGGATTCCGCGATGCAGTACGATACCCTGCTCAATTCCATTCACAGGGCGGATAGAAAGAAATTTGCCGACGCTGTTCGGAACACAATGAAAACGGGCCAGGCTCTAAGGACGGAATATCGGGTTGCCCTTCCCAAAAATCAATGCCGCTGGATTAGCGTCAGAGGTCGGCTGTTCTACTCTACGCAAGGGGAACGCGAACGGCTTACCGGTGTTTCCATAGATATAACCGATCGCAAAATGATGGAAAACCAACTCAAGGAGCAAATGGAGGAGGTTGTCGCACTAAAAAAGCAGCTTGAGAAAGACAATGTTTACCTGCGCGAGGAAGTAAAACAGCTCTCTGATCATGAAGGAGTTATCGGTGAAAGTGAAGCTTTCAAAGAGGTCTTAACGAAGGCTTCGCAAGTTGCCAAAACCAATTCTACCGTTCTCATTCTCGGTGAAACCGGTACCGGCAAAGAAGTGCTTGCCAGGCTGATCCACAATCTGAGCAGCCGGCGCGACCGGCCGCTGATTACTGTCAATTGTGCATCCCTGCCGCCTTCCCTTATCGAAGGGGAATTGTTCGGGCGCGAAAAGGGGGCGTACACGGGAGCGCTGACAAAAATGAACGGTCGTTTCGAAATGGCCAATGGCTCGACATTGTTCCTGGATGAAATAGGCGAACTGCCCTATGAGTTGCAGGGAAAGCTATTGCGGGCTATTGAACTTGGCCAGTTTGAGCGCCTTGGATCGACCAGGACGATGCAGGTGAATGTGCGAATTATAGCCGCGACCAATCGCGATCTGGCCAAAGCGATCAAGGAAGACAGATTCCGAAAAGACCTCTATTACAGACTTAATGTGTTCCCCATCAATATTCCTCCCCTGCGCGAACGACCGGAGGATATCCCCTGTCTTGTTCAAGCGTTTGTGCGGCATTACGAGAATGTACTTGGTAAGCGTATTGAAAACATTCCGGCAAAAACAATGGAGGCCCTTAGGGAACATATGTGGAGTGGGAATGTCAGGGAATTAAAAAATGTCATCGAGCGCGCAATGATCATCAGCAATAAAACTCTCAATGTAATGCTGCCGAGTATGCCGATTGAAGAGGCAAATGAAAGTTACGACAAATTGGAAGATTTAGAGCGCAAGCACATCATCAATGTACTGGAGAGGACTCGCTGGCGCATATCAGGTGCCAACGGTGCCGCAAAAATCTTAGGACTTAAAAGAACAACGCTTATCTATAGAATGAAGGCACTCGGCATCGATATTCGTGAGAAGTGATTTCTATCCTTCCCAATAGCAGCCGGGACCTGCGTGAATCCGACAGCGAGCGCATTCCCCGCTGCTTGCGGCGGGGTAAGCGAGCGAATCATGTTTAAAACATTTCCCTAAGGATCGGAGGTTCGCCGGAGCTTGCTCCGGTGGACCTTCAATCCGGCGATTTTCATTTTGCCAAAATATAATTTGCATATCCTTTCTATTGCAACACTCAACAGCCCTATCGAGTTCTGGGATGGGTCGCTCTATAAGCCTGTTCCGTTGACTATTCACCCCTGAAGCATAAGCTGTCTTTTCAGAATTGAACTTTATCATCTCACTACCACTCGAACTCTCTATTCGAGTTATTCGACAATTTGTCAAAATATTTAGACAGTAAATTCCTTTCTTCATTTCACCCTTTGTTTGCTAATTAGAATATCTTTTTTCATTTCAACATCTTACATTCATCATCTTTGCTTTTCCCTGCTTGGCACAAATCCAGCACTATGGATCAGCAGGCTAGAGTGAATCACATCTTTTTCATAGGGCATGCATTCTATCAATTCAGCCGCTCATTAACAGGTAAAGGAAATCTGAATGGAACATTCAATTGTTCGGATAGTGCTGGATGTAAATAAAAAATCGGAAGCGTTGGACATACTGCGTCGGCTTGCTGTGCAGACGAGGAGAAAAGCAGGGTGCATCAGATGCGACATTTATAAAAGCTTGGAGGACAACAATTCAATCTTGATAGAGCAATTATGGCGGAGCAGGAAGGACCTGTACGCTCATCTTCGTTCGAATGATTGCAAGAACCTGCTCTTTGTATTCGAAATGGCGCAATCTGAACCTATTATGGAATTTCATTCAATCATCAGTTCCGAAGGTCTTGAATTAGTAAAGAAGGCACGCAACAGCAGTTGGGCGAAAAATCAGGATCAATTGAAAATATAATCCTGAATACATAGGGAGGAGTACAAAGGCATGAAAGAGAATTTTGGGGGTGGTTTTGAAAAGAGTTATGACCTGATTGTAGTAGGTACAGGGGCGGGAGGGGCCACTGTTGCCAGAGAAATGTCGAAGCGAGGGAAAAAGGTTCTGATGTTGGAGCAGGGTCCCCATCGCGAGCCGGATGGTTCGATCCTGTCGACAATGAAAGATGAGCAGACATATGTCACTCCACAGATGTGTGGGGTTGTAAGGGCCAAGTGTACGGGAGGCTCTACCTTGTATTATTACGGTTCCGCGATTTACCCGCCGATCGATAGATATAAGCCTTTTGGATTGGACCTGAAGGAGGATGCCGATGAGATGTATAGAGATCTGTATTTCCTCGGGCCTCTCAAAGAACACATGATTTCGAATATGTCCAAGGCGATTATGGAAAGCGCTTGTTCGTTGGGACACAACTGGGCGCCTATCGACAAATTCATTATCCAGGACAGATGGACCCCCGATTATGAATTCTCTGTCAGCGACCCCAGAGACGTGAAGTGGAGCGCCCTTATGTATGTCCGGGAGGCGATGCTGAACGGGGCCAAACTCTTGAACCATGCGAAGGTCACCAGAGTGCTGTTGGAGAACAAGAAGGCTGTTGGTGTGGAATTCAAACAGAAAGGGGTAACGCATAAAGTCAATGCATCCAAGGTGGTCCTGGCAGGAGGAGGAATGTCAACTCCTTTGTTTCTCAGGGATCTCGGCGTGAAAGGTGTCGGGAGAGACTATTTCGTAGATCCTTTTGTCGATGTTGTCGGGGAGCATAGGACCCTGTCCAGAGATAGAGAAATTCCCATGTCGTGCGGATGTAATTTTACCGACGATGGATATTTCATGACGGATCTGCAGATACCTTCCAGAGTGCAGGAAAGCATGCTGGCATCACAGGTGGGAAGGTTCGACCAGATGTTCAAGCAAAAGCATACGATGGGTATCATGATCAAATTAAAAGATAGCTTGGGGGGTACATTGGGGAAAAATGGCTGGCCACTTAAGAACCTTTCCCTTGAGGACAGGAAAAGACTGAAAGAGGGAGCGGCAAAGGCGAAGAAGATCCTTCAGAAGCTCGGATGCAAAAGTATGTACACAACATACTATCTTGCTGCCCATCCCGGCGGAACGGTGAAAATTGGTGAGTTCCTGGATTCCAATCTGAAAACCCAGTTCGATAATCTGTATGTTTGCGATTCGTCAGTAATTCCGGTGCCCTGCGGGCTTCCGCCCGTTACCCAGATTATTACCCTTGGTAAATACCTCTCGAGACATTTGGCGGGAGTAAATAATAATTGATTGCTGAGTGAAAGGAGATGGGTTGCATGAGTAACAGTAAAGATGTTGTGGCTGTCATCAGCCAAATCGCGCTGAAGCTGATAAAGGCGAATCCGGGATTGATTCTGCTGGGGTCGGCTATTGCGGAAAAAGCAGGAAAAGAACTGCCTGTCGATGAGGGTACGATAACCGCGATAAGAGGGATCGTTTCCGAGACACCCGAAGTTCAGACGAGCGTTGCGGCGGATCTGGGACGGCTTATTACCCTTCTGTGCATGTCTGCCAATCAGGAACGTGAGAACAATCCTGACCTGGGCAGTGAGGATCGGGGTAAAGCGGCAAGGGATTTCTTCTCCAACACCGATTTCGGAGAGATTTTGGAAGTCTTGGAGAAATCGGAAGGGGGCGTTCAAGCGGCAATGGGTGCTTTCAACGAGGCCCTTTGGTCATATCCGGGAAAAGTTGGATGCATCATGTCTATGTCGACATCGTTTTTCAGGATCATGGTCAGGGTCCTTACGGAAGCCTTGGCTCCCATTAAGTACGGCGATCCGTCCTCGACGGCGGATATGATCTGCACCTTGATCCGGGATATAAAGCCTGAAGAAATGGCCAAATTGGGCGATGCGGTAGGAGAACTGATCCGGCGGGTACACACCGGGAGTCAACTTATCGGCAAGGGGGACAAATCCAAATTGGAATTCTATTTGGATGACCTGACTGCTGCCTATCACAAGGCGAAAGATCCTTATCTTCAGAAAATGTTGCCTATCTATCTCGGAGAGATACGAGAATCGTTTGCCAAAGCTTCCGCTCGTTCACTGAAGAGCAACGAGGAAATCTTCTTTGCTCAGTTGGCTTCTTTGGGAGCTGTTAAAACATTGGGTTTGAAGGCAAAGGCCGCGCGGTTGAGCGTCTTTGAGGCAGCGGATGATGAAAAACTCGGCTCGGTTATATCTGATACCGTAAATGAATTTGGAAAATATGATGCCGCCGAATTGGTAAACAGCCTCTGCCGCATTCTGAACAAACTGCATGACGTCAAGCCGGACCTGTTTGGCAACCTCCTTTCCGGAATCACGGATTCCATTGCATCGGATGAAGTCAGGAAAACGGCCTCCTGGTTGGTTCCGGATGCTGTGAACGCCGTAAAGCCACTGATCCAGGATCTGAAACCGGTATTGCTGAGAGGACTAGCCGAACTGATCAGGAATGACGGCTACTCTGATGCTGAACACGATGAAGCAGTAAACGAACTGAGAGCGGCTCTCAGCGTTTCAGGAGGTGCAAGATGAAGATTATTGACAAATTGAGGGAGGCGGCCACCGTCTTAAATAACACTTCCGTACAGCAGTGGAAAAAGAACGGAGGTAAGGTCGTCGGATACACCTGCACCTTCCTTCCTGCTGAAATAATTCACGCTGCGGGACTGCTTCCGCTTCGACTCAGAGGACTTGGCATCACTTCTCTGGCTATGGGAGACACTTATTTCGGCCCGGTAAACTGCAGTGTGGCTAAGTGTTACCTCCAACTCTCTGCGGAAGGGAAATATGAGTTTCTCGATGGCGCCATCATATCCAATGGCTGCGATTCAATGCGCCGCTTGTACGATAACTGGCTGGAGGTTGACAGAGATAGACCCGGTTCCGGCGTACTCCCCGGTTTTTTTGAATATCTCAACGTGCCACACAAGGCCGTGGACCACTCCATTGATTTTTATAAGGATAAACTACAGAAGTTAATAGGAAAAATAGAAGCGCATTTCGGCGTAAAGATCACCGATCAAAGCCTCGCCAACTCCATCTCTGTGTACAATCAGGGGCGTGATCTCCTGAAAAAGCTCGATTCCCTCCGATGGAAGGCGGATGTTTCCATTACGGGGGAAGACGCGATGGCTATTCTTATTGCGAGCCAGGTGCTGCCCCGCGAAGAGTTCAATGCCCTGCTCAGGGAATTCATAGCGGACGCGGAGAAAGCCGAGCCGATCTCAAAAGGAAAAAAACGCATCATGCTGGTAGGCAGCGCCAATGACGATATTGACTTTGTCAAAGCAGTTGAAGCGAGCGGTGGATTGGTTGTATCGGATACGGTATGCTTTGGAGCCCGTACCTATCGCAATAAGGTCAGCGAGGAAGGAAATCCGCTGCATGCCCTCTCCTCCTATTACCTGCAACATAGTCTTTGTCCCCGCATGCTGGGCTTTTATCCGGATCGAATCGAATATATCAAAGACCTGGTCAAACAATCTCATGTCCAGGGGGCCATCCTTCAGAATGTCCGCTTCTGCGATCTCCATGGGTCTGAAAATGCCGTCATAGAGAGGGATCTGGAAGAAATAGGCATTCCCTGCATGCGGCTGGAGCGGGAATACGGACCGCTGGCGGAAATCGGCAGGATAAGGCTGCGCCTGGATGCATTCATGTCGCGCCTTCGATAGTGTTGCGCCCATAATTAAAATCATGGAGAGGACCAAAAATGAAAAGACAAACAATGGAATATAATTACGACTGGATGGCATGGGCCGCAAATGCCGGCGGTGTGAAACTCTTTAACTGCACGCTGAAAGAGATCATGAACTCTATTAAACTTACGCCATCTTATGCCGAATTGAACAAGTTTATGGGTTCGGTTGGAGCGCCTGCCGTGTTCATGATGATGCTGGAAAAGGAGTACCTGGAAAACATCATAAACGCTCACAAAGAAGGGAAAAAACTCGTCTTGAATACCTTCCTGGCAAATCAACTGATGCTTAACTGTTTTGACGGCCTTCAACCCATATGCGTTGAGTCCATGACAGGGTTTGCGAGCATCGGTTTCCGCAATGGTGCAGGAGAATATATGGATTACTGTGTCGAGAAGGGAATGACCGAGACATCCTGTTCCGCCCAGCGCGGTATTATCGGCGCGATTATGGCGGGTCTCACCAGTTTTGGAAAACCGGATCTTGCACTCGTCGGCGCAGCAGGTCCGTGCGACACGAACTGTAACGCAATTCAATTTTATGCGGACTACGCGAAAATTCCGATGATCACGCTCGATACGCCTGCTGAGCTGGTCAGCGATGATGCCGCGGCTTATGAGTTAAAAGAGTTGGAGAGGCTGATTGAACAGATAGAGCAACTGACGGGCGCTCGATTAAATGAAGACAAGTTGCGGGATGCCCTGAATGAGATGAAGAAGCAAAACGAGATGATCAACGAGATTTTTGAGTTGACACGTCTCGTGCCGAATCCCATTTCGGCACCGATGACCTTGATAATCGCTTCGATACTAACCCTTAACGCCGGTCATAAAATGTTTACGCAACTACTTGAGGCAATTCTGGCGGAGGGAAGAAAAAATGCGGCGGAGGGCAGAGCCGGCACCTTTTCGGGAAAGGAAAAGGGGCGAATCTTTCTATTCTATATCGATCATTACACACTCGATGCGAGATTTCATACCTGGTGCATGGAGAACGATTACACGGTCGTTCCCAACATCGTCTATACAACCTACCCGGAGGGCGCCAACTATTCCAAGGGATATGAGGAAGAGTGCTACCATATCGATACGACCGATCGGCAGTCCATGCTCAAATCCGTTGCCGCCTTGAATTCCCGCCTGGCAATGAACAAGCAGCTTCGCGGTCCGGTACGCGAAAAAACCCAGTGGCTTAAGGATACCCAGGTTATGGCAAAACTGATGAAGGCCGATTACCTGATGTATGTGGGAACCTATGGATGCAGAAATACCTGGTCGATCAACAAGATCCTGCAACGCGAGATGGAAAAGCTGGGTTATCCGACATTGCTTATTTTCTGCGATGTGTTTGATGATCGTTCCGTCACATGGGAGTCCATCCAGGAGCAGATGGAGGAGTTCATAAGCGTAAGGAGGAAGGTAGCATGATAACAGCAGGATGTGACATCGGTTCTTTAACGACCAAAGCGGTTCTTCTCGACAACAAAAAAATTCTTGGTTACGCCGTAACCAAATCAACCTTTGATCCGGTGATCGGCGCAAACGAGGTAATGGAAAAAGTAATTCAGAGCTCAGGGCTGAAGAAAGAGGACATCCAATACTGTGTCAGCACCGGCTACGGCAGGGAGCGGATTGTTTTCGCCAATGAAGTGGATTCGGAGATCACCTGCCATGCCAGAGGCACCCAGTGGCTCGTGCCCTCCGTGCGGACCGTCATTGATGTCGGCGGCCAGGATTGCAAGGCCATGCGGCTGGATGAAAAAGGCAACCTGGAAAGATTCATCAGCAATGATAAGTGCGCTTCCGGAACGGGAAGGTTTCTGGAGGTCATGGCCAAGCTGCTTGAATTGGAACTGGAAGAACTGGGGAAGCTTTCCGCACAGGCCCGCGAAGCTATCAAAATGCCCGCAATCTGCACGGCATGGTCGCAGGCGGAAGTTATCGTGAAGCTGAACATGAATGTTCCCAAGGCGGACATTGCAGCGGGTATCAACAATGCCATGGCCATCCGTATTGCGCTCCTGGCAGGAGCCGTCGGGATTGAAAAAGATGTCTGTATGACCGGCGGTGTTGCCAAGAATGTGGGTGTGTTGAAGGCCCTGGAAGAGCATCTCGGAGTGCCGGTTCGCAGGCTCAGGGTGGACCCGCAAATCGTAGGAGCATTAGGCGCTGCTGTGATCGCAAAAGAGAAGATGGAGGAGGGAAAATAATGATAGTCCTAGGATGTGATATTGGCTCTTTAAGTTCCAAGGCGGTCATCATGAAAGATGGCGACATCGTCGCTTCTCAAGTAATTCATTCAAAACCGAAACCGGAAGACTCGGCCAAAGCGGTTACAGAGAAGGCCCTTCAGCAGGCAGGACTGAAGATGGAGGATATTCAATACTGTATCGGCACGGGCTATGGAAGAAAATCAGTTCCGTTTGCAAACGATACCGAATCCGAAATCGTGTGCCATGGGAAAGGCGCCAAATGGAAAATTCCTTCGGTTCGCATGGTGATCGACATCGGAGGCCAGGATGCGAAGGCCATACGGGTAGATGATTCCGGAAACGTCCTGCAGTATGTGTACAACGATCGGTGCGCGTCCGGTACAGGCAGATTCATCGAGGTCATGGCTGCAGCAATGGATGTCCCTCTGGAAAAGATGGGTGAAATATCGGCCCTGTCCAAGGACACTATTTCAATCTCCAACCAGTGCGTCGTGTTTGCCGAGACTGAGATCATTTCACTCATCAATGCAGGCAAGCCGCGACCGGATATAGTTGGGGGGCTCCATAAAGCGCTGGCCAATCGTGTTGGCGCGCTCGCTCGCAGCATTGAAATTGAAGACGAAGTCACGATGACGGGCGGAGTAGCCAAAAACGAAGGTATGGTGAAAGCTCTGGAAGAAGCGATCGGGGCGAAGATTGTAAAATCGGAAATTGACCCGCAGATCATGGGGGCTTTAGGCGCAGCTCTTATTGCCGGTGATCGGGCAAAAAAATCCTGATTAGAAAGATCAAAAAATGCCTTTGATGTGCACGCAGCAAATGTGCCTCAAGGAGGTGATGGTCAAGTAGGGTTATTCTCAAAAAAGTATGGTGAGTCTGAATCAGTAAAGATTGGGAAGGAAAATTAGGAGGGAAAATGAAGCGAGTATTTACAGGAATTTGTATTTTAGTGGTGCTGATGATTCCGGCATTTGCGTTCTCCATTGAAACAGACGTAACGGATGCGTTTGTGATGCCCGCCGGACTCAATGCGATGATCATGTATTACAAGTCGTTCACAGCAGATACCAAATATGTGGATGGCCATGTTGATAATTCGACTACGTATGACTCTGCTAAAGCCAATGTAATCATCGGCAGGGTGGTCCATTACGGTAAACTCTACGGTGATGCCGTATACAATATCAATGTCTTGCTTCCGATGGGGAGTCAGGAAGTCGAGACAAGGGGAGGCTCATCGCCTGTGACCAGCAATTTCAAGCAGACTGGCAGCGGGATTGGCGACATGGTTGTGCAAGCCGCTGCCTTTATACCCCTGTGGAAGAAGTCGGCCCCCTCGGGGCACCTCCCTGTTGCCTCATAAATAAATG
>DHHG01000313.1 GCA_002403175.1 Syntrophaceae bacterium UBA4778
GCTCTGGAAGCTGGAGAGAAATTGTTGTTTCTTCCGTGCGATATATCAGAAAAGGTAAATCCCTATCTCAGACCTCTGTATGACGCTCTTTTTGATAGGATGGATTTTGAGCGAGCTTTCGCGCTGATTTCCAAAGGAATTATTGAGGTAGCCCCCCTTGCATTCATGCGAGGTAGAACTCTCAATGATTCTTTTGTCATTCTGGACGAAGCACAAAATACGACTTCTGAGCAGATGAAAATGTTTCTGACCCGGCTTGGCTTTGGTTCCAAGTCGGTTATTACGGGCGATGTAACCCAGACGGATTTACCTCCGGATAAAATTTCCGGACTCGTAGAGGCCGAAAGGATTCTGGAAAAAACGAGATCCATTAAATTCATCTACTTTTCGGAAATCGATGTGGTTAGGCACCCTCTCGTGCAAGAGATCATTCGAGCCTACACTCACCTCGATCGTTCCAAACATAAATCCTGAAGCTGAAGCCGGTCTATATGTTTAAAGACGAAGTCATTCAAAAGCTCAAAAAACTTCCTCTTCAGTTTTCTCCCTCCTCACAGCTCATAAAGGATCCGAGCTTCCAGAAGCTGCTGATCCTAATCGTATTAAGCTCTCTTATGACTTTTCTGTTAATTCCTCCTTTTTATTTTTCTCCTTCCAAATACACGGTTGGAATGAGCCTTGAAAATGACATCAGAGCGGATCATGATTTTTTGGTGGAGGATAAAGTTTCCACAGAGAGAATAAAATTAGAATCCTACCATGCGATCGGACCTGTATTTGATTATGATCGCGATATGCCTGCATCCCTTGGAATTAAACTGGCCAAGGCATTCGCCGGGGTGGAAGAGAATTATTACAGCACCGGAAGTGCACAGAAAATTACTCCGAACATACCCTTAAAACCGGAAATAAGCGATACGATAAAAAAGGAATTTGAGCAGATCGCGGGAGTATCGCTGTCCGATAAGGAATTAGAAATTCTCAACCGAAACGAATTTGACTTCACAATGTGCAATAATATTGTGCAACTCCTCTATTCTGCTTATAAGACCGATCTGATTGGTCATGAGGAATTTCTAAGAATAAATAAACAATATAAAAACATTATCGTTCGGGACACAAAGACGAAAAAAGAGGAGGAACGAAATAATCTTATTTCTACTCTCGACATCAATGATCTCGAGATGCAATTGGACAAACCATCTCAGATCATCTATGGAAAAGATAACGAGGATCTCCGTAATACAGCAATTTCGATTATTTTGAAACTTGCTCGACCAAATCTGACCTTCAATAAAAATCTTACCGAAAAACATCGGAATTCCATTCTGGATCAGATTAAACCTGTCTTCTACAAAGTTAAAAAAAATGAATTGATCGCCAGAGCCGGTGAACCGCTCACTGAAAATGAAATAATGAAAATCGAAGCACTATTCAGTAGCGATGAGGGCGGTTTTTTGAAAAGAACAATCGGAATCTTCCTTACAACCCTGCTGCTTATCATTCTCTTTCACCAGATTTTTCGAAGTCTGGTGAAAAACAGGGAAGATTTAATCAAGGACATCATCTTTATAGCCTTTGTTCTCCTATTCCAGACTATTTTGATCAAGGCGGGAATTTTCATCTCCGAATCTATATCCCAGGCTTTCCCTTTTTTATTACCGGAAATGATTTATTTCGCCCTGCCCTTCGCAGTTTCCACTCTGCTGACGGCGGTTTTTTTACATCGCTACATCTCTTTCGTATATGCAATTTTTTCCTCCATACTGATCACTTTCCTTTTTTCTTCAAAATTGCCCATGTTTCTTTTTTCTTTTTTGGGAAGCGCAATCTCTGCATACCATATAACTTACTTTAAGCAGCGTTCTGCTTTCTTTAAATCCGGTCTGATCACAGCAGCTGTCAATGCAATTGTCATC
Organism: Syntrophaceae bacterium UBA4778; assembly: GCA_002403175.1. Next base: position 1,920 of record DHHG01000313.1, read on the forward strand.
GTATGTATTTCGCTGCTGACGGGCAATGTCGAGATATCTAATATGCTGATACGGATCATGATGGGAATTGCAGGAGGCCTATTATCAGGCATGATAGTGGCCGGTATTACACCCATTTTTGAATCATTATTCAGCTACACAACAGATATAAAACTGTTGGAGCTTTCCAACCTGAATCAGCCATTGTTGCAGAGGCTGATTCTCGAAGCTCCGGGAACTTATCACCACAGTATCATCGTTTCGACTATGGTCGAAGCGGCCGCTGAATCTATCAAGGCGAACTCGCTTTTGGCTAAGGTAAGCGCGTATTATCACGATATAGGCAAGCTCAATAAGCCGCTTTATTTCATCGAAAACCAGCAGGGGTGGAAAAATAAGCACGACAAGCTTTCACCGAAGATGAGCAGTCTTGTTATCATTTCCCATGTAAAGGACGGATGTGAACTGGCGCAAAAATATAAACTCGGGAAATCAATCACGGATATAATAAGGCAACACCATGGAATGGGTATCGTAGGATACTTCTATGAAAAGGCACAAAACGACAAAGATCCTTCTATCCGTTCCATCCCGGAGAGTGATTTTCGGTATCCCGGTCCAAAACCGCAAACCAAGGAGGCAGGATTGGTTTTGCTTGGAGATGTCATAGAAGCATCCTCACGCACCCTTTCCGATCCGACTCCATCCAGAATAAGAAATCTTGTTCAGAATCGCGTTAAACAGATTTTTATGGACGGGCAACTGGATGAATGTGAATTAACTATCCACGATGTGAATAATATATCTGAAAGTTTCGTACGTACACTGACAGGAATATTTCACCAAAGAATCGAATACGCTGAATCGGCATTCAAGCATGCCAGAAAAGAGAAATACAATGGCCATTCGGATCATAAATCGTCAGAAAAGAATCAAGTTAGATTCTAAGAGGGCGCGACAATCGTTGTTGCGTGTTATGAAATTAATGAATTGTTCGGAATGTGAATTAAATGTGCTTTTTACCGATAATGCAGGCATTCAGGAATTCAATCTGAAGTACCTTGGAAAGAATAAATCAACGAATGTCCTCTCTTTCTCACTAGATGAGGGAGGACATTCCGAAGAAAATTCCCTGGGTGATATTGTAATTTCCGTGGAAACTGCTTTACGCGATGCTGAAAAGGGGAATCTCTCTCTTGAGCATGAGATCGATTTTCTAATGATTCACGGTGTGCTTCATCTCCTGGGCTATGATCATATAGCGTCCCGGTCTGAAGCGCGAAAAATGTCCCTAAAGCAAAAAGAATTATTCAAGATCTTAAACGGCTTTTCGATTGATTAGTTTAGTGATTGATCCTGATCGGTATCCTACCAAATCGAGCTGGAACATGTATTAAGAATCCTTCCTAATCTTTATAATTTGATTTTCTTTCAATTTATTATTTTTGATTTTGTTCATCTTTCGGATCTCGCTTACCTTCACCCCATACTGCCTTGCAATCGATGCAATCGTATCACCTTTTTTGGCCTTATAGGTGACGATCATATCCGGCGCACAATCTGCTTTATTCTCATTTTTGAGCGATTTGCTTTTCGATGCTTTTTCAGCCTTGGCTTTCTTCGTATAACCTCTGGCGGGAACCCGCAAAACCTGACCGACTGTAACTTTTTTAGTAGACAGATCATTGTACTCCATGATGTCTTTTACAGTGGTCTTGTAACGTCTCGCGATACCTTTCAGAGATTCACCTTTGTTAACTTTGTGGCGGACAAGGATCGATGATGATTTCGAAGCGTATACCGGACGTGGAGGTTCCCATTTAGGGATTTCGTCGATGTTGGCGGAAACTAGCTTTGCAGACCCCCCAGGGACTTTCAGATCGTAGGGACGATCTGGAGTAAGCTGTAATTTAAGTTCCGAATTCAGCGTGCTCATGATCTCTCTGGATACATTCAGGTGCTGGGCTATATCCTGAAGCCTCATGCATCTATCGACTTTGACTGACTCGTAAGGAATGGGTTTGTCCAAATCCTCACTTAAATCCATACCGTACTTTTTCGGATCTTTAATTATATGCAATGTGGCCAGAAACCGAGGAACGTATCGGGCTGTTTCATTCGGTAGCTGACGATATAGATCCCAGAAGTGATCCAAATAATTCAGATGCTGTTTGGAGATAACTCTCAATACACGCCCCTCACCGCAGTTATATGCTGCAAGGCAGGTTAACCAGTCTCCAAAAATAGAATGCAATTCTTTCATGTAAGCAATTGCAGCCAAGGTGGACTTTTCTACATTGAGCCTTTCATCTACCCAGCGATCTCGCTGCAATGAAAACTTATAGCCTGTTGATGGAATGAATTGCCATAATCCCAGAGCCCTGGCTCTTGATAATGCATTGCACTGGAATCCGCTTTCCACCAAAGGAAGCCAGGAGAGCTCCTTGGGTAAACCGGCCTCCTGCAAATATTTCAGAATAATCGGTCTGTATTGACCCGACCGCTGATAGGATCGTAAAAAGAATCCTCTTTCAACCGTCTGGAAACTTCTTATTTCCCTTTCTACATCCGCGTTCATGATCAGCGGGATTTCACTCTGATTTCCTTTTGTAACGGTATGCTTCGTTGTAGATAATTCAATAATTCTTTTGGATATGATTAAACGAAGGTCATCTTTCTGACGGGCAATTTCGGGATCTCCGTTCACCTCCAGAATCAAAGCATACGCCTCATCCAGACATCTCAGTGAATTATCGATATCCCCCTGCTGCCAAAAATTTTGAGATTGATTCAATATATCCAGTGCCTGGTCAAGAGTTTCCTGCTGCTCCTGGATATCGTCCGGATTGGACAGACGGCTGCTGCTGATTTCGACCGTTGCATCCTTGTTTTTTAAAAGCGAATCTTTTTTTATCGGCTCTATAGCTTGCTTTTCATCTATAGCTGCATGTACAGTTCTTTTTTCAGCGGACGAATCAGCACTCTTGTTGACCACATTTTGCGATTCGGTCTGAACAGAATCGGTCTTTACAATGGTTTTCCCATTATCAGCTGCAACTGCCTTAAAAGTCGTTTCCGATGTTGCATTGAGGGGCGCGGATGCGCAGGAAAACAGAAAAAGAAAAGACAATGAAAACAGAATGATCTTCCTGTATTTCTCCATTTGTTAGCTCCTTATCCAGACAGCGAGCGCTCTCAGAACCTTAGATGCCTTCTGAAGCATGTTATTTAACAGTTTCGTTTTCACAACTCGCGCTAGCATAGTACAATTTTGATTCTAAATAAAGGAAATTTCTCCAGCCCTTTCCATTATTGAATAAAATCATACACAAGGATTTCCGAGCAAATAGGCTTCGATAAGATCGTCAATATCGCCATCCAAAACCCGGCTGACATTACCGATTTCCATATTTGTCCTGTGATCTTTGATCAACTTATAGGGGTGCAGGATATAAGAGCGGATCTGGCTTCCCCATGCTATATCTTTTTTTGATTTCTCAATCTCGTTGAGCTTGGCGTTTTTCTCCTGAAGTTTCAATTCATAAAGCCT
>DHHG01000025.1 GCA_002403175.1 Syntrophaceae bacterium UBA4778
CCTCGATCTGATCGATATTGGCCTTGGTGATCGTCGTGTTAATCTGGAACTCCATCCCGGCTTTCTTCAGGATATCGATTCCGGCCATCGCACCCGCAAATGCTCCCGGCACCTTGCGGAATTCATCATGGTGCGCCGCATCCGGGCCATCAATGCTGATGCTGATTCGTTGGATTCCGGATGTGATCAATTTCTGAGCGCATTCAGTAGTAAGGAGCGTTCCGTTGGTCGCCAGGACCATCCGCAATCCCCGATCCGTGCCGTATTTCGCAATGTCGTAGATGTCGGAACGCAGGAGCGGTTCCCCGCCGGTCAGAATAATAACGGGTTTGCTGAAGGAGGCAATCTCGTCTAGAACACGCAGACATGCATCCGTATCCAGCTCCCCCTTATACGTCCCGCAAAGCGAAGATGCCCGGCAGTGCACACAGGCCAGATTACAGCTCCGCGTCACCTCCCAGGCGACCATGCGCAATGTATCGGGTAGCAGCTTCGCGTTTAAATTTTTAATCTTCGTATCATGCACTTGCAACTATCTCACTATACTTGTTGGATGCTGTCCATAAAGGATTTCTTGTCCATCACGTTCTGAAAATGAATGGTACCAAAACATTCCGGTAAATGAAAGTTGCGCTCGTTGATTGGCGACCAGGCGCCCCAGTGCGGGTGCGATGTTTCATTGCCGCACTTATAGATATTGCCTCGCCAAGTCTGACCGTTTACGTCCCCGAGCGGTCCCACATACTTTTCCATAACGGTAAAGGGGATCGCGCATTCGAGATACCAGACCGTATCATCCGCAATCTCCGGTTCCACAATCTCCGGCAGGCTGTGAAAACGCCGGATTTCCCGATCATCATCCTCTACGAGGGGCGTACAGCTTTTTACTCTTCCGTCCACTCGCGTCGGTTCGGTCACATGCGAAGCCAGCAGCGATCCGCCGCAGTTAAATTCAAAATTGAAGTACCCGTTCCCCACATCCGGCTGCAGAAACAGCTCCACACAACTGTCCTTGTATACATCCGCCTGAAAGCCCGTATGCACACAGCGCACATACCGATCCTCCACCCGGAAGATCACATAAATCGATTTATCACCATACAGAAGCTTGCATTCGGTCCGCGGACAGTGGCCGCTGCCTTCCGGACGGGATGCCGCCACTTCCAATACCGGCACACCCCGCCAGACATCACCGGACCAGAGGCCTTTTATTTCAGTGGGCCTCTTCGTATATTGAATCACATAACTGTTGTCAATTTCCATACCCAGGCGCTACTTCAACAAACACTTCGGCTCAAAACTATCTGGGCCAACAATCAGAAACATTGTCTCGTGTCAATGGCTGACACCATTACCTTGTACCTGATACTCTCAAATAACAGCCGCAGGCGGGACTGGTTTTTATCCCGACATGGCGGCAGGGCGCTGCTCGTTTCCGGATTCAGGCATGGGGGAAGCCGAAGCGCGAGCGCGCAAGCGGTCGCGACGGCGGAGGGGGCAAAGACTCCCCCGTGGCTGAATTCGCGAAACGACAAGACCGAGAGACTTGCGGGAGAAAAACTGGTCCCTCCTGCGGCTCTCCGCTTTTACTTTTAATCACAACAAAAACAATTCTGAACTTCAGCGTTTCAGCACTTCCGCCGCTTCTTTAGCAAAATAGGTGATGATAATATCCGCTCCCGCCCGCTTAATCGACAGCAGCGATTCCATCATCGCCCGTTCGCCATCGAGCCATCCCAGATTGGCGGCGGCCTTAATCATGGCGTATTCGCCGCTGACATTATAGGCCGCGATCGGCAGATCGAATTCCTCTCTCGCCCGCCTTATGACATCAAGATAAGGAAGCGCCGGCTTGACCATCAGGATATCCGCGCCTTCTTCCACATCCATATTCATCTCCCGGATCGCCTCGTCCACGTTGGCGGGGTCCATCTGATAGGATTTGCGGTCTCCGAACTGGGGAGCGCTCTCCGCCGCCTCCCGGAAGGGACCGTAAAAGCAGGAGGCATACTTTGCCGAATAGGCCATGATCGGCGTATTCTCAAAGCCCTCTTCATCAAGAGCTTCGCGAATCGCTCCAACGGCACCGTCCATCATGCCCGAAGGAGCAATCATGTCCGCGCCTGCCTTGGCCTGGGCAATGGCAGTTTCAGCAAGCAGTTCCAGAGTCGCATCATTGTCTATACAACCGCCCTCCAGCACGCCGCAATGGCCGTGATCCGTGTATTCACAGAGACACAGATCGGCGATCACTATCATCTCCGGCGCCTTGCTCTTGATCTCCCGTATCGCCTGCTGGATAATTCCTTTATCGGCGTATGCCTCCGAACCCACCTCATCCTTGCGCTCTGGAATGCCGAAAAGGATGACCGCTGGAATGTTCAGATCCTGTGCCGCCTTGATTTCATTCAATGCATGATCGACTGACATTTGAAATTGCCCCGGCATCGAAGCAATCGGTTTTTTGAAATTCTTGCCCGACGTGATGAAAAGAGGGTACACGAAATCATTCACTGACAATTGAGTTTCGCGGATCATCCGCCTGAAATTCTCATTCTGTCTCAGCCGCCGCGGCCGGTATGCGGGAAAGTACATTTTAAAAACCTCCAAAAAAAATAGTGACAAGTAACAGGTGACGGGTTACGAGTAAAAAAGATAAAATATAGTGAGGTCAATGGATAAGTAACAGGTCGCAATAATTTCTACCAGGTCTTTTCTTGTTACTTGTTACCTGCCACTCGTCACCTGTGACTCACTCTTTTCCGATCTCCCGATCGCTCAGATAGCACGCAGGGTCTTCTCCCCAGAGGTCGCCTATCGCCTCGGCGCGGGCTCTGAAGTTGCCGCCGCAGATACTCAGCCATCGGCATGTGGCGCAACGACCTCCGACATAAGCCTTTTTATCTTTGAGTCGTTTCATCAAATCGTTGGATGTATCCTGCCAGATTTCGCTGAACGGGCGCTTCCGGACGTTGCCAAAGGAGACCGAACGCCAGAACTGATCGGCATGGACCTCTCCATCCCAGCTCACACATCCGATGCCGAGGCCCGAACTGTTTCCCTGGTTCATCTGCAGGAGTTTCAGCACTTCGGCTGCCCGCTCCGGATCTTTCTTCAGAAGTCGCAGATAAATGTACGGCCCGTCCGCATGATTGTCTACGGTCAGGATCTCCTTCTGTTTCCCACGGGCAAATAGATCGCTGGTCCGGTCCATAATGAGATCCACGACCTTGCGGGTTTCCGCATGACTCAAATCTTCTTCCATTAACTTGGAGCCTCGCCCCGAATAGACGAGATGATAGAAACAGGCCCGCGGGATATCCTCGGTTTCGATCAGATCGAATATTCCGGGGATATCGACTGCATTGCGCTTATTGATCGTGAAGCGGATACCTACCTTGATCCCGGCATCCCTGGCAATCCGGATTCCGTTCAATGCTCTCTCGAAAGCCCCTTCCACGCCCCGGAACAGATCGTGCGTTGCGCCGATTCCATCGAGGCTGACGCCGATATAAGAAAGTCCGATCTCTTTAAAAACGGCAGCCGTTTCCTTGGTAATCATCGTACCGTTCGTCGAGATCACAACGCGCATTCCCCGATCTACGGCAAACTGCGCCAGTTCCGGAAGGTCTTTCCGGATCAGCGGTTCTCCGCCGGAGAAGAGAATCACGGGCGCCCCGAAATCCGCCAGGTCGACAATGAGTTTTTTTCCTTCTTCCGTGTCCAGTTCGTTATCGTAATGAATATTCTGCGAACTGGAATAGCAATGGACGCATTTGAGATTGCACCGGCGCGTTGCATTCCAGACAACTACCGGTCGCTTGTCCGCCGAAAATTGAAGAAGATGCGATGGCAGCTTGGCCGAGTCGCTCCCGTAACGGAGGACATCCGCCGCCTCCACTGCGCCGCAGTACAGTTTAGAAATTCCAATCACAGATAAAAAACCTCCGGTTTTTTGAGTGACGGGTAACAGGTAACGGGTGACAGGAACAGGTTTCTTACCTGTCACATGTCACATGTCACCTGTCACTCGTCACCTATAACTATTCACTATTAACTATTTACTATTCACTTTGTTCTGAATGCTTCTTTCATCGCTTCCACCATCCCCGGCACCGTATAGGTCTCCTGCACGATATCGATCCGGAGTCCCAGTTTTTTGGCTGCGGTGACTGTCACCGGCCCAATGCAGGCGATCTTGATGGATTCAGGAATCTTGTAATCGTCTCCCATGATGTCAAAAAAATGGATCACCGTTGAAGGGCTGGTAAAGGTGATCACATCGACCTTCCCGTCGCGAATAAGACCTTCCAGTTCCCCTTTTTTACGCCCGGAATTCACGGTCCGGTAAGCGGTCACAACATCGACCTTCGCACCCATTTCCGTCAGGCCTTTAGGGATGATATCCCGCGCCACTTCCGCTCTGGGAAGGAGCACGCGTTTTCCCTTCATGTCCGTTTGGCTCAGTGCAGCCAGAATCCCCTCCGATATGAATTCATCGGGGACCAGGTCAACGCGAATCCCGATCCGGGCAAGCAGAGACGCGGTGGCCGGACCAATTGCGGCGATGGAGACTCCTTTGAGATCTCTGATATCGCCTCCTGTTTCATCCAGCCGTCTTAAAAGAGAGCGCACGCCATTGGCACTTGTAAATATGATCCAGTCGTAAGTAGCAATCTGTTTCAGAACCCGGTCGACTTCATTCATGCTCTCCGGAGGAGCGATCCGGATCGTCGGAAAGAGAATGGGCCTTGCCCCTTCCTCCGCCAGATATTTCACGAATTCACGCGCCTGCGCTTCGGGGCGCGTAATTACGACGCCTTTCCCGAACAGAGGCTTTCTTTCAAACCAGTTCAATTGTTCCCTGAGGCCGACCACATCTCCGACCACAAAGATCGCCGGGGGCGTCAGTTTGCGTTCCTGAGCCTTTTCTTCAATATCGGCCAGCGTACCCGTCAGCGTTTCCTGGTCTGGAGTCGTTCCCCATCGAATCAGGGCGGCAGGCGTATGAACCGGCTTTCCGCTCCTCACTAGATTACAGACGATATTGGAAAGATTCTTTACCCCCATCAGGAAGACCACCGTTCCTATCGCTGCAAGGGCTTTCCAATCAATATCGCTCGCTTCCTTGGTCGGGTCCTCATGCCCGGTTACAAAGGCAACGGTCGATGTGTATCCTCGGTGTGTCAATGGAATCCCCGCGTAGGCGGGAACGGCTATCGCAGAAGTAACACCGGGGATGACTTCAAAGGGGAGGCCTTCCTGGACCAGCGCCTCGACCTCTTCCCCTCCCCGGCCGAAGATGAAGGGATCGCCTCCTTTTAGACGTCCAACGATGTTTCCTGCTTTCGCCTCGTCCACAATAAGCCGGTTGATCTCATGCTGCAGGAGCGTATGGTCGCCTCCTTTTTTTCCGGCGTAGATCAAACGTGCATCCTTGCGGACATGCCCCAGAAGTTCGCTTCCGGCAAGATGATCATAGATCACCACATCGGCCTTACCGAGACATTCGGCGCCTTTCATTGTGATCAATCCCGGATCTCCCGGTCCCGCTCCGATGATGTAAACCATGCCCTTCTTTTTTTTCACGCAGTACCTCATGAGTGCTTAAGTAAATAGTAAATGGTAAATAGTGAATTGTGACATGTAACCGGTGACAGGTGACAAGGGATAAAAAATTTCAATATCATTCTCCGTTACTTGTCACTCGTTACTTGTTACTTGTCACTCTTTACTTACTTGTCACTAGTTCTTTAAGAATTTCCCTTCCGCCGGAGCTCAGCATCTTTTCCGCCAATTCCCCGCCCAAGGATTCGCTCTCTTCCTCAGAACCGATTATCTCATCGCGAATAATCTTCGTGCCGTCGAGATTTCCGATCAGGCCGACCAGCCTCAATCTCCCGTCCTCTAATTTCGCATGCGCCGCAATGGGCAACTGGCAACCACCGCCGAATACTTTCAGAAAAGCCCGTTCTGCCGAAGCGGTGATCCTGCTCTGTTCGTGATTCAGAAAGGCCGTCTTCTCTTTAACAAATTCGTCATCCTTTCTCATTTCCAGCGCCAATGCGCCCTGGCCGATAGCCGGGATCATGATGTCTTCCGGAATAAATTGAGAAATTCTGTCATTCCAGCCAAGCCGTCCCAAACCGGCTGCAGCCAGGATAACCCCATCGAGCCCCTGAGTTTCGATTTTACGAATTCTCGTATCCAGATTGCCCCGGATCGGAACAATTTCTATCTGAGGAAATCGATTCTTTAACTGGATGCCGCGCCGGAGCGATCCCGTCCCGATCCGTGCCCCTGCAGGCAGTTCTTCCAGTTTTCTGTTTTCGCGGGAGATCAATACATCCCGAGGATCTTCGCGTTCAGGTACGACTGCAATCTCCAGCGCCTCCGGAATCTCGGACGGAACATCCTTCATGCTGTGAACCGCCAGATCGATCTCATTCCGCAAAAGCGCTTCTTCAATCTCTTTGACAAATACCCCTTTGCCTCCGATCTTAGCCAGAGAGACATCCTGCATCTTGTCTCCCGTGGTCTTGATCGTAATGATCTCCAGTTGCAAGCCGGAATGCCTTTCAGCTATAGCGGCAGCAACGCCCCGTGTCTGCGTCAAAGCCAGCGCACTGCCGCGGGTACCGATCTTAATGGTTTTGTTATGTGAATAACTCATGCCCCCCCTGCAATGACGTGACCGGTCACAGGTGACGGGTCACGAGTTAAAAGAAAACTACGACTGCATCTTTCTCTTGTCACCTGTCACTCGTCACTTGTCACTGTTTTCTTCCAATTTGAACAGCTTCCTGACTGCCTCGACATAAGCGGTTGCCCCGCTGCCATTGCTCTCCTCTTTCAGGCTGTTGACGGGATCATGAAGAACCTTATTCAGAATCGATCCTGTCAGTATCCGGATATTTTCCTGTTGCGCGGGGTCCAGTTCTTTTATCCAGCTCAGCGACTTTTCCAATTCTCCGGAAGCGATATCCTCCATTTTTTTTCTTAAAGAAACAATGGTAGGAACGATTTTCAAGGTGCTGAACCAATCGGAGAAACGAATCACTTCCGTCCCGATAATCTCTTCAGCCTTTTGTGCCTCGATCAGCCTGTTCTTGATATTTTCGTCCACGACCCCCTGCAAATCGTCAATGTTATAAAGATAGACATTATCGATCTCATTGACGGCAGGATCGATATCGCGAGGCACAGCGATATCGATTAGAAAGATAAGGCGGTTTTTTCTGCGTCGGAGGGCCTGGGCGATCATGTCTTTGGTAATCAGATAAGAAGGAGAACCAGTCGAGCCAATGACAATATCGACTTCCTTTAATATCTCTCCCAGCTGGTCGAAAGCGGCCGGCACGCCGTGAAACTCCTCCGCAAATCTGATGGCGCGCTCATGGGTTCTATTTGCTACGATTATCTTACCGATCCCCTGGTTGATGAGGTGACCGGCTGCAAGTTCCGCCATCTCACCGGCACCGAGCAGAAGGATCACCTTCCCCTTCAGATCTCCGAATATTTTTTTGGCCAGTTCCACAGCCGCAAAGCTCACGGAAACGGCGTTCTCAGCAATGGCGGTTTCTGTCCTGACCTTTTTGGCTACGCGAAATGCATGATGAAGCAGTTTGTTCAGAACCGGACCGGCAGCATTCTGCTCAACCGAGGTACGGTATGCATCCTTGACCTGCCCCAGAATCTGAGGCTCTCCCATCACCATGGAATCGATACTGGACGCGACACGAAAAAGATGCCGGACAGCAGCTTCATTGTGATAGGCATAAAGACACCGATCGAAATCTCCTCCGGAAAATCGTCCGATAGATCCCATAAGAGACTTAATTCCTTTGATAAACGGCTCCCCATGAGCTCCTGCTGCACCGTTTGCCAGGATTTCAAAACGATTGCACGTCGAGAGAAGCAGTGCCTCTTTGATTCCGGGTATCCTCATGATCTGTGAGAGGGGTTGCCCATTTCCCTCCGCACAGGAAAGGGTCAACTGCTCCCTCATTTCAACAGTAGCCGTTTTATGATTTAGCCCAACCAGAATAATATTCATTTTATCCAAAACGGTGCAATGTGACATGGAAAGCATTCACACCGACCAACATGAAAGATAGGACAACCGTCGCAGCAATGGACCAGAGCGCCGCCTTTCTGCCATTCCAGCCGATAGCGAACCTCTGGTGAAGCAGAATTCCATAAAAAAGCCAGACGATCAGAGTCCACACCTGTTTGGGATCCCAGCCCCAGTGGCTGCCCCAGACAACACGCGCCCAGAAGGAACCGGCGATAAATCCGAGCGTGAGGAGAGGAAATCCCAGCAAAAGGCAGAAATGATTGATGCGGTCCAGATCTCCCAAGGACGGAAGCATCCGGCTGAAACCTGTCAGTTTTCGCTGCTTCAAAAACTCGCTTTGAATCAAGTAGACCAGCCCCGCGCATCCGGCAATCGCAAAAAGGGCCTCGCCCATGATCGAAAGCATCACGTGGATGGTAACCAGCCCGCCTTTCAGATACGGCAAAATGGTCATGTCTGCGCTGAACCCATCATAACCCAAAGAGGCGCCGATCATCAGCAGCAGGGCGGCGGGGGCGATCAGGATTCCCAGTGTCTTTACCTTTCCTCTCCACTGGAGAACCAGATAGGTCCCGACCAGAGCCAGCCCCAAAAAGGACAGGGCTTCCGTCAGATTGATAACGGGATTCATTCCGATCCGGACAGAGCGATAAGAGAAAGCCAGGGCATGAACGATGAAAGCCGTCAAAAGCGCCCAGGCAGAGATTCGGGCGAGAGCTACTTTTTTCATGACGAGGGATGACAGATATCCGAATGTACTGATTAAATATGCACCCATCGCCGCTTTAAAGAGCAATATATCCATATGTTTACTGATACCTGTTCATGTCGAGATCCTCACCCGTAAGCTTACGAATAAGGGCCTTGACGTTATCCCATTGATTCATGCGTATCTTTTCGAAAATATCCGAATTAATGATCGCTTCAAAAACTTTCTTATTCTCTTCAGAAGATTTTCCTCCGGAGATGATTTTTTTTCTCAAATCGCCCAGGATCTTGAGATAAACCGCGTATTCAGGTCCATACATCGCTTCCAGATCCGTCCTCAATTTCCGGGCCAAAGCAGGACTTTTCCCTCCGGTTGAAACCGAAATCTGCAGATCTCCCTGCTCCAACAGAGAGGGAAGGATAAAGTCGCATCTTTTTGGGTCATCGGCAACATTCACGAGAATACCCCTTTCCCTGGCATCACGGAATACCTTCTCATTAACGGTGCCATCATCTGTCGTACCGAAAACCAGAAATGCGCCATCCAGGTGCGACCTGTCATAGCTCGCTTCCACAAATTTAATTTTTCGCTCCTCCACCAGCAGTTTCAGATCGGATGTCAATTCCTCACTGATTACAGCAATGTCTGCACCGGAATCAAGGAGCCTCTGGATTTTTCTTTCAGCAACTTCCCCTCCTCCCACGACGATGCACTTTCTATTGGTTATGTCGAGCGAAATCGGATAATATTTCATTGAGTTCCTCGTTCAGTCTGTCCATGCTTATAGATTTGGAGATTACTAGCCGGAACAAAAATACCGGACTCCGTAAAATGGCTTCAGGCCATAAGCCGGTTAGGCGCACTTTCAATCGAACTGCGGGACAAGCGGCATTAAGGTATCACAACTATTACAAATAATTCAAGCATACTTGAATTATTCTGAAAAAAGGGCTATAGAATTTTCCAATTATCTGAGGCTCTCAGAGCTAAAAGCAACTTTGAAGAATCTGAGGGACAAAGCTCACCGGAGCGCATTTAAGCATGCGCGTGCAGCAGAGCAAAGCGCAAACGAGTCATAGGGGCTTCTGCCTGACTGTTTATCAATTTTGTATCAATTTGGAAAAACGATCACTGGGGGAATTATGCCGGAAAACATGCAGGACATGAAGGTATCCGATCGGGAAGCATGGATCGAAATCATTATCACATGCCCTTCAGAGTTATCGGAAGCACTCTCCAATTTCATTACCGAAAACGGAGCAACGGGTGTCTTTCAGGAAGAAGATGTAGATCCGAAAGAGCTCAACGAAATCATTCCCAGAACCCGGGATGAAATAAAGGCCTATCTGCCTGCCAATTCCAACTGGGAAGAGACAGCAGCAAAACTGACGCAATATATAGAGGATCTCAATGCCCTTTTCCCCGGCCTCGAAAGACCCGATTTTAAAGTCCATACCATTGCCGATCCGGACTGGGGAGAGCAATGGAAGAAATACTTCAAGCCTCTGCGCATTCATAAGAACATCGTCATCAAACCGACCTGGGAGAGGTACACCCCCTCCGGACGCGATATCGTCGTCGAAATCGATCCCGGCATGGCCTTTGGAACAGGCCAACACGCAACAACCCGGATGTGCCTGGAGGCGCTTGAGGAAATTCTCCTGAAAAACCGTTCCAGCCATGAATGGAAAATTCTCGATGTCGGAACCGGAACAGGCATCCTCAGTATCGCTTGCGCCAAGCTCGGTGCGGAAAAAGTGGTGGCCCTCGACATTGACACCCAAGCAACTGAAATAGCCCGCAAGAACGTAGCTATCAACCATGTGGGCGATAAAGTGGAAGTAATCACCCAAGACATCGGGAAATATAAAGGCCAATTCGAAATCATCGTAGCCAATCTCAACGCGGAACCGTTGATCAAACTCAGACAACATCTTTTGTCTCTTTTGAAACCGGACGCTTATCTGATCATCTCCGGAATAATCGAACAGAGCGTAAAGAAAATTGAAAAATCCTTCCTGAAAGATCCATTGACCACCCTTAATATCCTCAGCGATAAGGAATGGGTTTGTTACGTCCTGAGGAAAAAATAACCGGAGACTTGCTTTGACCACACCGAGAATTTATCTGCCTGAAAAATTCGAAATGGGAAGTCTCGTCGAATTGACGGATGACAATTTCAGATATATTAAAAATGTTTTGCGATTAAAACCTGGAGAGTCAGTTTCCCTTTTCGGCTATCAAGGATGCGAATATCGGGCTGTTATTGATGAGATAACCTCCCGGAGCGTCCTGGCCAGAATTTCCGATATTCAGAACCTGCCCGAACCGGAAATAAGCATAATTCTGGCGCAGTCCCTTCCCAAAAGTGATAAGATGGATTTTATTATCCAGAAAGCAACTGAACTCGGGGTGAGCGGTATTATTCCCTTTCACTCCTCGAGATCCATTCCAAAACTGGACAGAAGAAAGGCTCAGGACAGAGTCATCAGATGGAGAAAAATCGCGCTGGAAGCCTCAAGGCAGTCAGGTCGTAGCGATATTCCGGAAATTGCTGAAATAATTTCCTTTGAGGAAATGCTTTCCAAAGCAACTGCTACTGCGGGATTGAAACTTATCTTCTGGGAGGCGGAATCCGGACAAGGTATCAAACAGATACTCAGAAGCGACCTCAATGAAAAAAAGACCAATTTCTTTATTACCATAGGACCCGAAGGGGGATTCTCCGGTGAAGAAGTTCAGAAAGCTATCGATATGGGAATGACATCCGTAAGCCTGGGGCGTCAGGTATTGAAAGTGGAGACCGCTTCCGTAGCAATCCTTTCCATCATCCAGTACGAAAAAGGTTTGATCGGCATGGTTCAGGGGAATTACGATGCGATATGACATCTATGGTGGATTCTTCAGGCGCACAGTCGCCTTTATAATAGATTGCGTCCTGGTCAGCATTCTTGTCCATCTGATTTATCTGATGTGTGCGGGCGTACTGGGTATTTTTTTCGAAGAGGAAACGATCCAACTGGATGCGAGGTTCGCTGAAAGTGTGCTGTCCTATTTGCTGCTGTTCATCTATTTTGTTTATTTTTACGGCAGCATAGGGCAAACTCCGGGGAAAAAGCTCCTGGACCTGAAAGTCATAGATGAATCGGGAGAGCCCGTCGGTTTCGCAACAGCCTTCCTCAGGACGGTGGGCTACCTTTTTTCAAGTACGTTTTTCTTCATTGGATTCATCTGGGTAATTTTTGATAGTAAAAAACAAGGGTGGCATGATAAGATTGCCGGTACATACGTGGTCAGGGCAAGAAAATACGACGAAGCCCAATGGGAATCATCCAAACAGACCGCTGGCAAGTTGCAGGATGATTTGCCCAAACCAGAAACTTATAAAAACGACTAGAAAGATGTTGACAAAGGAGCTCATATTTTATAGTAAATACCGTTTTTCAAAACTGATCCAATCAGTCTTATTTATCTGATCAATAAGGACCGGTAGCTCAGTCGGTAGAGCATCGGACTGAAAATCCGAGTGTCGTCAGTTCAATTCTCCCCTGGTCCACCATAAAATCAAGGGGTTAGCCAACAGTGGTTAGCCCCTTGCTGTTTCTGTGTGAGACTCTGTGTGAGACTTTTCTGAAATGCGATCAAAAATCTCCA
>DHHG01000178.1 GCA_002403175.1 Syntrophaceae bacterium UBA4778
GGGCAATTTCCCGCTTGATCGTTTCGACCGAATCGAAATCGGCGGTTTCTCCACGGATCTCTATCTTTTCACCGTCATAGTTCAGGTCCGTAATCAGAAACTCGGTCGAGGGAGGGATCGTCTCGGAAATGCTTTTCAAAAGATCGAGCACGCTCCTGTCCGTTGCGCCCATAGAGAATTTTTCCGCCTCGTTCACCTTCGTTTTCATCTGCTGGACCGGATCAACGACGCGGGTTATATCCGGACTGCTCTTTTTGAGAATATTCGTAATTTCCGACTTCAGGTTGGCGAGGCGCCGCTTATCTATATAAAATCCCGCACCGGAATCGATTACCGCAATGCCGAAAACAATCACCAGGACAGCGGCTATTTTCCTGATATTTGCCTTGAAATCCACCAGGAGGCGTTCCGCTCCGGTAAATTCATCCTTTTTAAAATTAAATCCGTTTTCCGTTTTCAGGCTGCCCCTCAAAGCCAGCGCCAGGGCATTATTCATTCTCATGGCGTCCCATGAATCCATCATTTCAGTCGGGACCGAAACATGCTTGAAGGCGCGGACATCGAGCTTCTCAACCGGTACGGAGAAATAGTTTCCCAGTTCTCTGTTGAACAGATTGCCCATAGCGCCGCCCCCCGTAACGATCAATTTGGAAGGCTTTTCATCCGATCCCCTCTGGTTCAGGTAATGCAGGGTATGACTCAACTCTGCGCAGAATTTTTGACATGCTTCGGCAACCTCCTGATCGGCGCCGGCAATCTGGCCCGTTTTCTTTTTCTCTTCAGCCTGATCGAAATCCAGGCCGAGGGATCGGGAAACGGCTTCGGTGATCGTATTGCCGCCGAATGCAAATGAGCGGATATGAAAAATGACCCCGTTTCTGAAGAAAACGGCAACCGTTTCCTTTGCGCCGATATCGAGCAATATATAAAAATCACGGGAATAACCCGCCGATATCAGACTCAAGGCCGCAGGGACGGTCTCGACCTCGATGATAGGGACCCGTAGCGGCGCAAGCTCTTCGATTCTGTCCCGAATGGCTTCTTTCGGGGCCGCAATAACAAACAGATCCGTTAATGAATTATCGGCTGAATCGCTCTGTAAATGAAATGGTTCCATGATCAAAAAGTCGGTTACGACCTCTTCAATGGCATAAGGAATAAGCGGTTCCAGCTCAAAATTCAGGGTCTGCCTGATTTTTCTCCTGCTCTTGAAAGGCATTTTGAGATTGCGAAATGAAAGCGTATCTGCCGCCAGAGAAGTGACACAGATATTATCCCTGAAGCGTGCATCTTCGCGAATCCTTTTGACCGCCTCCAAAATGTTCCTCGTTTCCCGGATATCGTAGTCCGCCAGGGCGGTAATGCGGTATTTCCCGGTCAACTCCGCTGTTATCTGAACGGCTTTAACCCCGTTTTGGCTGATATCAAGACCCAGTATGCGATTACCCATCAGCTGATCTTCCAAGATAAAATTTTCATTGCTTTGGGGTCCTCTCCCTTTTCAACGATGCCCGTTACCGTTTGAGTCATCTTGCCCAAATACCCGGTCGACACAATTCTGTAAACCCTGCTGCGAACGGTAATAAGATCCGTAGCGATATTGATTCCGGACGTACCTATGATTCTATGATACCAGCCCGGATCCGCCAGGTCCCGGTTATCGGTTTTCCGGAAATCCTCTATCCTGGCTACCTGGTCGTCGCTCAGGCCCGCGGAAAGCGATTTCAATACAAGCCTTGGGGCCGTATTGATATTGACCCTACCGTCTCCATATATGGTCAAGTAGGCTGAGATTCCCGGTTTCTCTTTGGTTCCGTAAAAAAGTTCTTCGGAGATCCCCTTGATCAGTAAAAGTTCTTCTAAGCTGTCCAGGGGACCATTTTTATAATTTACCGACTCTCCCGTCCCTTGTTCCGCTCCGGTCGCCTCCATGTCCGCATCCAGATAATCCTTGATGGTATTGACAATAGCGGTTATCTGGGCGGCTTCCAGTTTAAAATCGGGCTGTGTAAGAAGCCGGATCAGCAGATCCTTTACCGGTTGATTGAAGTCATTATTGACAACCAGTTTGTTAATCGGAATTTTTCCCGATTCGTCTTCAATCGATACCTTAAAATATCCGTCGTCGAACAGAGATGAAGCCTGTGCTGAAATGGCTTCCGATTGCGCCCATTTCTCGAAAAGCGCATCGTAATTATTATCGTCCTGGGCCAAAAAGGTCTGGGCGCGATAAAAGCCGGATTTGGCCAGGCAAACCGTTTTAAAACGGTCCCGCATATTGGAGGCATCGTAATATTCGGATCTTGAGGATCTGACCAGTTGTACCGTGACGCCGATGATAATTCCGATCATCAAAAGTACGATGATTAAGGCCACTCCGCTTTCGCTCCGGTTGCCGCCGCAACGGGAGCTTTTCAGTTCCCTTTTAGAATCGATCGTATCCATTGCCATGATGGTCAGGAAACCCCGATCTTTGTCCGGGTCAGAAAGCGATACGGGTTTTCTTTGCCGGCACTTTCGCCGGAGTTGCTGGAGGCATTGGGATTAACCAGCTGCAAATCGATCTGTACGGATGATGGCGCCCTGTTTTTCTGCCCTTCGATGGCCGACGAGGATGAATCCCAGAATTCGTA
>DHHG01000306.1 GCA_002403175.1 Syntrophaceae bacterium UBA4778
CTGTGATCGGCTGCACAACAGAGAAACACATGGTCAGGAACGACGATTATGCCTATACGGCGCCCCAGGATTTTAAACCTGCTCCGCCGCCTACGGGGTCGATCTGGGCGGGGGTCAATTCAAAGAATTCACTGTTTTCGGATAAGAGGGCGCAATATGTGAATGATATTCTGACGATCATCATAGAAGAATCGTCGGAGGGAGCCAATAACGCCAAGACGGATACCAATAAAGAGTCTACGTTGTCTGCAGCGTTCAACGGAATGGCGCAGACCTCTCCTCCCAAAACCATCCTGTCAGGACTTTCCTTGAGTGGCTCTCTCAGCAACAAACTTCAAGGAGAAGGGAAAACCAAGCGGGACGGGAATCTGAAAGCGAGGATTACAGCTAGAGTTACAGGTGTTATGCAGAACGGCAATCTCCTCCTGGAAGGCAGAAGGCAAGTGTCTGTTAATGCCGAAGATCAGTATATCATCATTACCGGTGTGGTTCGACCGGAAGATATCACCACGGATAATACCATCTCTTCGCAATATATAGCTGATGCGAGGATTATGTATGGCGGTCGCGGAGTCGTCAATGACAAAATGAGGCCGGGCTGGGCAACCAGAGTACTAGACTGGGTATGGCCGTTCTAGAGAGATTTGAAATTAAAGGAAGCAGATTATGCACAGGATAATCAAAACAGCTCTGATGTGGTTGATCGCAGCAGCGTTGGCCTTGCCGGTTTCGCCAGCCTCAGCCGCACGGATCAAGGATATTGCCAGTCTTGGGGGAGTCAGGGATAACCAGTTGATAGGGTACGGGCTGGTAGTTGGTTTGGCAGGAACGGGGGATAACATCAAAAACGGGTTCACTCGGGAAACACTTGCCAATATATTGACACGGCAAGGACTCTCGATGAAGGACAAGGACTTGAAATCCAATAATGTCGCATCTGTAATTGTTACCGCCAAGCTTCCACCTTTTTCTAAAATCGGATCGAAAATTGATATTGAGGTTTCGTCTATTGGAGATGCCAAAAGTCTCCTCGGAGGAACGCTTCTGATGACGCCGCTCAGGGGTGCTGACAGTGAAATCTATGCAGTCGCTCAAGGACCGATTACCCTCGGCGGATTTTCGGCTTCCGGAGCGGCGGGAGGCGGCGTGAGTAAAAACCACACCACCGTGGGAGGCATTGCCAATGGAGCCTTTGTGGAAAAAGAATTGAAGTACGATTTTGAGAAAAACAGGGTATTCTCCATTAACTTGTATCAGGCCGATTTTACCACGTCGACCCGGTTGGCAAATATTATCAACAGGCACATCAAAGAGGTTCGTGCCAACCTCATTGATTCCAACTCGGTGACAGTTAGTCTGAAAGAGGGTTTCAACGGAAATGTCGTTAAAGTTGTTTCGGAGATTGAAAATCTTGATGTGCCGGTTGATTCAGTTGCTACAGTTATTCTCAATGAGAAAACGGGAACTGTAATCATGGGAGAAAAGGTAAGAATATCCACAGTAGCGATTGCGCATGGAAATCTTAGCATTGAGATCAAAGAGCAAAAGAAAGTGTCTCAACCGCTCCCGTTTGCTCCGCAGGCGACCATCGGGAGCATGCCCCAGGAAGTTGGAGGGGCTGTGATGGGGCAAGGAGGACAGACGGTAGTGACCCCTGATTCAAAAGTGGCTGCGGCTGAAGAAAAGAATCAACTGATGCTCGTTCCCAAGGGGATTACAATTCAGGAAGTTGTGAAAGCCCTGAATGCGATAGGTGTATCGCCCCGTGATCTGATTACAATATTGCAGTCAATCAAGGCAGCAGGTGCCTTGCAAGCTGATTTAAGAATTATTTAGAAAGGGGGGATGGAAAGCAGAATATGGAAATCCTGGGTGCCGGAATGAAGCTGCCGGGCAATCAAGTAATCGAAAAAAAAGACGATATAAACAATAGACAGGCGGAAGATGAAAAAAAGCTGAAAAAAGCCTGCGCGGGTTTTGAATCGCTATTTGTTTATCAGATGCTTAAAACGATGCGTAAAAGTATTCCTCAGAGCGGATTTTTAACCAAGGGTCCCGGCAGAGACACTTATGAGATGATGCTTGATCAAAAAATAGCGGATAATGTAGCCGGTAAACAGGGGGGATTCGGTCTGCAAAAAATGCTTGTAGAGCAAATGTCCCATATTAAAAGGAATTCAGAAAAAAAATAAAAAAGTATTAAAGATTAGGATACATCTTGCCGATAAATATGATATAGGAAAGAGCAAGGAGATGGAATATGAAAATATCCAAGACAGACGACACCAATATTCAGTTGATCCAGCAATACCAGAGGACTGATAAGGTTAACGGCACAGGAGCCGAAACGAAAGCTCTTGGAAATTCATCATCTCCGGAAGAAAAAGTGAATCTATCCACCACGGCAAGAGACATTCAGAAACTGAAGAACTTAATCAACCAATTACCAGATGTAAGGTCCGAAAAGGTTGAAAACCTGAAAAAACAGGTCGAACAGGGGACTTACAAGGTTGATAGTGAAAAGGTTGCCGGTAAGATGGTGGGAGAATCGCTTTTGGATAACTTATCCTGATTACTTGCCCTCCCAATTCAAACTGACCTTTTCCGTATCCTAAATCCATTGTGATGCATACGAGTGTTTGTGTGCTTGCAGGTTATCTGCACGCAGAGATTGCATGTATTTGGGAGCATACCCATGTTAAATCAACAAGTTGAGTTTAAACACCATCTTATCTGTGAAACAGAAATTAATACTCTTTTTGATAATCTGATCTCAGTGCTTGGAGAAGAAATCGAGCTTTACCGTAAGCTTCTCGAAACACTTCAGGAAGAGAAAGGAATCCTTTTACAGCCGATCCTGGAAAGAATTCATTCGATTAACAATCTGAAAGAGACACAGGTGCTTAAGGCCCGATTGCTGGAAGAGATCAGAATTAATACCATGAGAAAAATATCTAGTATACTCGGTATAGAAGAGTCAAATGATATCAGGGCCATCATCATTCATTCCGAAGAGGCAAAAGGGGTTCAATTGCAGAGGCGTTATGAAATACTGATCGCCATTCTGAGGGAGATCAGGGATCTGAATACGAAAAACAAGATGCTGCTGGATGCCTCTCTCCAATCGGTAAGTGCCTCTATCAGATTCATTAATGATATGATGTCTTCCGGTCCGACGTATATGGAAACGGGGGACATGGCCCTGCAGAACAGCAATGGAAGGCTGTTGCGCACGGAAGGCTAAAAAGGGCAAAGGTGGAATATGTCAGGCATTCTAGGTATTTTGCATACAGCGAAACAGGCGATTTTGAGCGAAATGTCGGCCATTAATACGACAGGCTCCAATATTGCCAATGCAAACACGACAAGTTATGCCCGGCTCAGACCTGTTTTCAGTACAGTGGGCAGCTCCAGTTCCGATTCCCCTCAAGATCAGATTGGCGTTCAGATATCAGATATACAGCGTGTTTACGACAAATTTCTCGAAAGCCAGATTGTCGAGCAAGAAAATAGAATTGGGTATACCGATACCCGCAGAAACGCTCTTGACCGTATCGAAGCTGCTATGAACCAGAGCGATGGGGGCAGCATAAACGAGGTGCTGAGCGAATTCTGGGGAGCATGGAATGATCTGGCAGCCAATCCGAGCGGTACTGCAGAAAGAGATGCCCTGGTTTCCGTATCTCAGAGCCTGACATCCATGATCAGCCAGGAAGCCGATAATCTTATCCAGATCGGACGAGATATGGATAGTACCATCGATGATACACTAACTCAGGTAAATCAGTATTCTGCCGATATCGCAAACTACAATAGACAGATTACGCAAATAGAAATGGCTGGCGGCAGTGCGAATAACCTTCGCGACAAGAGGTCCGAACTGTTACAAAATATGGCAAATGCATTAGATATCCAATATTATGAGAACTCCCAAGGTGCTTACAATATCATGCTCGCCAACGGAACCCCGCTGGTCGTTGACGATACCAGCTGGGAACTCTCCATGGAAACGGATGCTTTCAACGCGTCCGGTTATCATCGTATTATTGCCAGCAGTTCTCCCCAAACGGCACTGGATAATGTGATTACCGGTGGTAAAGTCGGTGCGCTCCTGGAGATGAGGGATACAACCATAGATGATTACCTGAGCCAGTTGGATACGATTGCTGAGGGCATCGTGAACAGCGTCAATGGGCGACACGCAGTCGGATACAATGCATATAGTGATTTGGGCGGAGCATTTTTTGAGCCGTTCACAGAGGCCAAAAATATGCAAGTCAGTGCTTCTGTTTTATCTGATCCCCAGAAGATCGCAGCTTCAGCGACCGTGAATGGAGATGGAAATAATGCCCTTCTGATCGCATCTATCAAGGACGGTCAAGTGTATCCGGCTCTACTGGACATTTCCGTTTCCAATGCAGATGACGGCACCAATGAAAATCCGGGATTTACTGCCCTGATCGATAACAGCGATGCGGTAACAAGAAGTACCACAACTGGTCATCCAATTACTCTGACGAGAGGAGCAACTGCAGGAGCGTGGACCGTTACGGATAACGGCGGCTATACGGGTCTAGCTGTCCTTTCGGCGGATGCAACAACGGTTACCCTGGACCTTGGTGGCTCTGGAACCGCTGATATTACTCTTTCTTTGAGTGGAGATTGGCAACAGAACGATTCAGCTTCCTTCAAGCTGGTTCAAAATAAGAGTTTGGTGACTTGTAGTGGATTGTTTGATGCACTGGTAGCTCAGGTAGGCCAGGATGTCGCTGATTGCGCAAGAAACCAGGAAAAACAAACGGCTGTCGCCAATCAGCTCAATACTCAAAAGGAATCGATATCCGGCGTATCCATCGATGAGGAAATGACAAATCTGATAAAATATCAGTTCGCATATAACGCTGCAGGCAAGCTTGCTAATACGGTAAACGAAATGCTGGACACAATGATTAATCTGGGGAAATAACGATTGGTCGCAGTGAAGAGTGACAAGTAACGGGTGACGAGCGGGGAAAATCCGCTGAATAAGAACAGGAGTTTTTTATGTTGACGCGCGTTTCTGATAGCTTAAAGTTCAATACAGCCATTAATAACCTCTTTAAGGTTCAGACGCAGTATAATGATTTAGCGGAAAAGATGGCCACGCAGAAAAAAGTGAACCGGCCATCAG
>DHHG01000296.1 GCA_002403175.1 Syntrophaceae bacterium UBA4778
TCAAGTCCGTCTTCTCACAGATCATGGCTGATACCCGAAAATTAAAACTAAAACACAAAATACTGAACTGGGGTTTCAGAAGGCCTCCCATAGCAAAAATGGCCCTTGAAACAATGAAAACTTTGTACATCACCCGTATCCCATTTTTAGAAGGTGTGCATCCTTTTGCGAAACCCAAAAGTACTCGTTTAACACAATTACCAATCAATGCCGAAATTCAATCAGAATCAATCCCTTTGCCCCCCGCCGTACTAAAAGAGATCGCCAAGCGTTCGCCCTATATACACCGACTCGAAATATGTCCGTGCCGTACAGGATACGACTGCAAAAAGCACCCTCATGATATTGCATGCCTATTTTTCGGCGAAACGGGATTCGATGTATCTCCCTTGCTGGCTACCCGAATTAACGCTAAGCAGGCCATTGCACATATCGACCGTGCAGTGAAGAACGGACTCGTTCCAACAATTGCCCGCGCACGCCTGGACTATTACTATTTTATGCTAAAAGATGAACACAAGTTGGTCGCCTGCTGCTTTTGCTGTGATTGCTGCTGTGCGCTTAAACATTTCAGAGCCGTGCCGCAAGGAAGACTGGATCAGATTTTCCCGCGTCTGGATGGACTGGAAATCAAAGTCAATGACAAGTGTATCGGTTGTGGTACTTGTGCCGAAAAATGCTACATGAAAGCCATTACCGTTGTTAACGGAAAAGCTCGACATTCAGAATTGTGCCGCGGATGTGGGAGGTGCGCCACGAACTGCAAGCAAAAAGCTGTAGATATTAAGGTCACAGATCCCGGCTACCTTGGGAAGACGATAGAGAAATTCCTTGCTATGGGGAAAATAGACTGATAGAGAAATATTCTCGTTTTCTCAAAAATGGGAAAGGCTTTAATTTTATTTTGGATCTCGGCAAAAAAAAGAGGAGGTCGTCATGAAAACTGTTTTTATCCTTTTATTTGCTTCATACGGGATAACTTGGTTATCAGGGATTTATATCAGCAAATTCGCTGCTGATAAAAAGAGAGGTAGAATTACTCACTTCGGCCTATCTCTTATTACCTGAACGCTTATCACGATCTATGCAGTTATGGCATGGATGAATTGGTGATTACCCTCTGAAGCACTCAAAGTCAGGGTCTTGAAATAGGTTTTCATTTAGCCGGAAAACTGATTTTCAAGACCCATCCCCTTTTTTTACTTTTATAATCTGTCTTTAAACGGTTCAAGAACTAGAACAGCGTAAATTCGAATTCCGTTAAAATTCCTTTTTCAAACGAGTAAAACCTGACTAAAGGAGCCTCACCGGGTATTTAGACAGGCTCAGAGCATATTTAATCCGTTAACGGACTAGATATAAGGTTTAAAGGAGGTCTTTATGGGAACGAATCAGGAAACGATCATTGTAGGAGGCGGGTGTGCAGGCATCCACGCGGCACTTAAGCTAAAGGAAGCCGGCCGAACTTACACACTCATCACTGATCGTATGGGGGGCCGAGTCATGTATCGCAAGGACCTGCAAATGAATTTCGGCGCCGTCTTCACTTTAATTACAAAAATATGCCGAAAATCCTGAAGACCGGTGCCAAAGTAATACCTTCATTTCGCGCAATACACTGCCACCCGGATAAAAAAACACAATACCCGGCGCTGAGCTTTCATAACGCAAAGCATGCAGGCCAGTTGCTCAAGTTTTATCATTACATGAGCAAGGAGTTCATACCGCACTATGAAACATTCAAGACAAATTGTGAGACCATGCAGGTCAAGGATGCCCTGAAGCACGACCCCTTCATGCAGGAAATCTTCTTTATGACAGCAGATCAGTTCATTGCGAAGATGCGCATCCAGAGTCTTGCAGACGATGTCATCTCACTGCTTGCCCACGGCTGCACCGGCTCACGTATCGGAACTCTGTCCGCACTTGATTATCTCAACTGCGCGCAGGCGCTCGTGCTCGAATTAAGACTCTTCTCGTTTGACGAAGATGCGATGGCCGAACAGCTGCGGGATAATAACAGAAAGGTCATCTTCGATTCGGTCAGGTCGGTCCGCAGGAACAGTAACGGAACCTATTTGGTCGAGACCTTATCGGGAGCCACCTACAATGCGAAGAATATCGTACTTGCCACGCCAGCGGATGTCACAGTGGAGATCGTGAAACCGGTTGTCAAAATTCCGCGAATCAGAAACACTTCGACGCTATGGACTTTTCTTGTGCGAGGCAGAATGAAACCGAGGTATCAAGAGGCAGTGGTGCATATTTTTGGCGACACTATTCCGCTTATTTTCACTCGGAAGCGCTCCGAAAGTGAGTGGGAGATCTTCACCGAAAAAGAAATCGACATGGGTGAGTATTTCGATAAGTACGAAATCGTTGAGTCTGTCTACTGGCCCAAAGCGCTCTTCACCAATCCAAATATCGTACTCGATCAGGACCTCGCCGAGAACCTATACATGGCTGGCGACCATAACGGCCTGGGTATGGAACCTGCCGCTATCTCGGGCATATATGCCGCGAATCAGATTCTAAAGAGATCGTAAGACTCTGATCGTACTGGACAGAAAGGGGTGGCGTATGCTGAATGGCTACCGTCGCCCCTTTTTAGAATTCGTTCATCCGATTTGAAACCTCTCTATTCCTTCCAGTAGCGCCATCACATTCTCGTTCGGTATCTGAGATTGCATTCACCGAGAATAGTCAAAAGACCAGATACTGAAGGGGCGTCTACCTGAATCAAAACCCGTGACAGAACCTTTCACACATCCTTAACCATTTTATTTTTTTATTCAAAATGAATGAGAATTTCATGTTTTAATTTGATTGACAATTATATAATAGTATGATTATAGGGTTATATGGCTGTGTGATTAAAAATGGCTGAATGCCTCTACATCCTTGATGGCAGGGTCTTCGCCTGTTAAACGTTTTCTCAAGCTGGGAAAAATAATTTTTAGATAGAATATTTCGCTTTAAGATATAATTTTATGAAAATAAGGTTATAACCTTAGCAAGGCGCCTTTAATAAAGGCGTATAGATTTACTTTCAGAATGTAGATGGAGGGGAAGGAATGATTCAGGAGTTCATGGCAAATTACATGGCACAGTTTTTAGCGACCTGTGTCGTATTCGGTAGTCTGCTGATACTGGCGGCACTGTGGATATACGGGCTCGGCCATATGGTCACAGCAAACGAAAAGGCACGACGCCTGCCGGGAGACGACCTGTTCAAGGCTTCAGAGCCGAAGCTTCGGTATGAAGCAGCTATTACGATCAACGCGCCTAAAGAGAAAGTCTGGCCGTATCTGGCTCAGCTTGGTCAAAGGCGTGCCGGCTTTTATAGCTTCTCATGGCTGGAGCGGCTGTCCGGTTTTCATATCTATAACACATATACGATTGTGAATGAGTGGCAGCATATGTATGAAGGTGAGTATATTTTCTACCACCAGGCCGGTATTGGTTCCGAGGTTAAAAAATTAAAGGTCGGTGAGTATTTCACCACACTTTCGGACACCCGCAGACCGTCCAAAGTACAGGGGGCAATCGCCTTCAAGCCGCCGTTTGCAGTCAAGTCATTCGCTTATTCCTGGAACTTCTTCCTGTTTGATGAAGGTCCGGGGAAAACACGATTTATGACACGCTGCGATTGCACCTTCGAGCCGTTTACCCCATTGCGCAAGTGGCTCATAATATTCCTTCTCGGAACGCCTTCAATAGTAATGGGCCGCCGCATGTTCGACGTTGTCAAAAAATGCGCAGAGGGCCGCAAGAAGATACCTGGCAAGTTGGTTTGCAAAATATTTAGTTAAAGAATTTATCAGGCAGTAAGGGTCAGATTTCGAATTACGAGTTTATTTGTCCCCTCCAAAACTGATTCGGGATCTGACCCAAAACCTTCACCCCTCTTCCATTCCTTCCAGCAGCGCCATCACATTCTCGCCCAGCACCCCGTGATTGTAACCCCCTTCGAGAATGGCAAAAAATCCCGATCCTGAAGCATGGGCCGCCTCCCGAACCATCCTGCCGATTTCCGTATAATCGCAACGGGCAAGAAGCCCTCCCCAGTCGTCCTGAGCATTGTCAAATCCGGCGGATATGCCGATCAGATCCGCATTATTTTGAAGCAGAAATTTTTCGATGCTTTTCAAATACTCATTCCTGTCATTCGAAACGGGATTCAATATATTCACAGAACCTGAAGATCCGAAAATATTTATGGTGCCGTCTCCGTAATGTAAATCGATATCCAGCACAAGGACCTTCTTTATTTCGCCTTCATTTTTAAGGGTCCTGATTGCCACGGCCATGTTGTTGAAAAAACAAAAACCCCAGGAGCTGTCTGCCGAAGCATGATGTCCGGGTGGCCGATTGAGGGCGAAGCAGGGTTCCTCCAACCCGATTCTGGCTGCCTGGATCGCAGCACCGGCGGAAAGCGCAGCAATCTCATAAAGACCCATCCGCTTCACAGAATCCATATGAAATCTCGTATGCACGGCAGCAATCTCCTCCTCCTGCGCCGTTACCGCATCGATAAACGTGTGCCTGCCCCCGACCGCAGCAACAATCGATTCCATGCGCCCCGAAGCCGCAGCCGGATCGAGTGAATAGACCTGATAAAAATCCTCGTGAAATATGATTTTCACAGCAGACCTCCTTTCAGCGGCATTGCGAACAGGACTTAATCCAGTTTGACAATCTGTATTCTCTTGCAAATCAGTCAGGTTAGAGTCTGTTACCTAATTTCATATATTGTATCGAGCATAAATAATATATCGTACACCAAAAAAGAAGAGCAATAAAAACCTATTCGGCAACTTTTCTCATTAGAAAAAATATAGCAATAAGTATCCTATTTTTATATAGTCGCCAACAGGGTTCCATAAAAAATAAGGAGGGATATTTTGATGGGGAAGCGAATCATTTTTGTTGCCTTCATACTGGTTATTGGCTTGGCAGGCCTTGCGAACGCCGTACAAAAAACGGTGACATTTGACACGGGATTACCAACTCCAGATTACTATGGATACTCCTATCTCGGCGAGTACGATGGGCTTCTGTGGGGAAATGTCGGCTATGTTGACGTCACGAATGCATGGACAACAGATTTTGAGAAAGCGCGAGTATCGGGAAACAATGTCGCCTATTCTTATTCTACTTTTTGGTTCATGGATATTGTGTCCATCTCGATGGCGGATACAGTTAGCCATTTTGATTTTATCTCAGCCTATTTGACTTCCGTCTGGCAAGATCCCACCCCCCTGGAAGTTACAGGTTCAAGAGATGGCGAAACGGTCTACGATATGACATTTGACCTCGGCACGACAGGTGCTGCCTTTTACACATTCAACTTTACCGACGTGGATATGGTTACTTTAATTGGCTATGGCTGGATTCCAACTTTCGCCATGGACAATGTCACATACGATGATCGGACAGCACCGATACAGACTCCCGAGCCCGCTGCATTCTGTTTGCTGGCTATGGGGTTGATGAGTCTGGCCGGATTCAGAAAAAAGCTTAAATAGATTTCACCATACCGAATTGCCTCAAAATAAATGT
>DHHG01000042.1 GCA_002403175.1 Syntrophaceae bacterium UBA4778
CGAATGCCCCACCTGCGGAGGGGCCCGGCTGAAAAAGGAAGTTCTGGCTGTAAAAATCGGTGATAAGAATATTCATGACCTCTGCCGTATTTCCATCAAGGAATGTCTGGAATATTTCTCTTCTTTGACCCTTTCTCATCAGGAACATCTTATTTCTCTGAGTATTCAAAAAGAGATCCGGCAACGTCTGGGATTTCTCATCGATGTGGGGATGGATTATCTGAGCCTCAACCGGGCATCGGCCACGCTCTCCGGAGGGGAATGGCAGCGCATCCGACTTGCCACCCAGATCGGATCGGGTCTGGTGGGCGTTCTTTACGTGCTGGATGAGCCGACGGTGGGACTTCATCAGCGGGACGGCAACAAGCTGATAGCCACTCTGAACCGCTTGCGGGACATGGGCAATACAGTTCTGGTCGTGGAACACGACACCGACATGATGATGGCCGCAGATCATATCATCGATATGGGGCCGGGAGCGGGCGCCCATGGAGGAGAAATCGTTTCCCGGGGTTCGCTGCAGGATATTTTGAGAGATGAAAATTCCTTAACAGGCGCTTACCTTTCGGGACGGCAATCCATTCCCGTTCCTCAGAAGAGACGCCCAATACCCGAACGCCATATAGTTCTGGAAGGGGCAACGGAAAACAACCTGAAGAATATTGATATCCGGATTCCAACGGGCATCTTCACGTGCGTGACAGGCGTATCCGGTTCCGGCAAAAGCTCGCTCGTAATAGAAACCCTTTATAAGGTGCTGGCCCGCCGGTTATATAAATACAAAGGCAAGGCGGGAAGGATTCGAAGAATCAAAGATCTCGGGGGAATTGAACGGGTAATCGAAATGGATCAGCAACCGATCGGACGCACGCCGAGATCCAATCCGGCCACCTATACGGGGGCTTTCAATTTCATCCGTGACCTTTTCACCCAATTGCCCGAATCGAGGATTCGCGGCTACAAGTCGGGGCGGTTCAGTTTCAATGTGAAGGGCGGGCGTTGTGAGTCGTGCAAAGGCGACGGACTCATCAAAATTGAGATGCATTTCCTGCCCGATGTTTACATCACCTGCGATGTCTGCCACGGAAAGCGTTTCAATAAGGATACTCTGGATATACAGTTCAAAGGAAAGAGCATAGCCGATGTTCTCGATATGACTGTGAATCAGGCGCTTCCTTTTTTCGACAGTGTACCGATGATCAAATCTCGCCTGCAGCTTCTTTATGATGTCGGGCTCGGGTATATCAAGCTAGGCCAGCCGGCGACGACGCTATCCGGAGGCGAGGCGCAGAGAATAAAGCTCGCGCGAGAACTGGGGAAACGCGCCAAAGGGGATACCTTATATATCCTGGATGAACCGACGATCGGCCTGCATTTCGCCGACATAGACAAGCTTCTGGAAGTGCTGATGAAACTGGTTGATATGGGCAATACCGTCGTTGTCATCGAGCACAATCTCGATGTCATCAAGTGTGCCGATTATGTAATCGATATGGGGCCGGAAGGGGGAGACGGCGGCGGCAGAATCGTTGCGTCGGGTACCCCGGAAGAAATCGTTGCCAATAAGGAATCCCTTACGGGCAAATATCTGCGGAAGATACTTGAGGGCGATTACGGCCAATATGCAGTGGAAGGAATTTAAACGGCAAGCCTGACCAGAATCAGCTTCGATGTTATACGTTCCATCCCTCTTCAAAAAAGCCCTCGCTAATGCCTGCACGTGCAAACAAAAGCGAGGGCAATGTATGAAATTCCGAAATATCAGAATCAATCGCCTAGATAGAGCTTCTGTTTAGTGATGTATTCCTGCACCGAATCCGGAACAAGGTAGCGAACGGATTTGCCCTGACGGATGCGCTCCCGTATATCGGTCGAAGAAATCTCCAGAAGGGTTACTTTCCTGAACCGGATTGTTTTACCTTCGGGACCGATATAGAGATCCGTTGTTTTATCGTACGTGAACTGGGAGGCAAAGTAACGGGGCAGCGCAGGCTCCAGCCGGCCCCAGTTGAAGCCGGGCCTTGTCATGATGACCAAATTACAGATTGTAATGAACTCCTGCCAATCCTTCCATTTCTGGATATCGATAAAGGCGTCCTGTCCGAAAATGAAGTAGAGATCGTTTTCCTGATCTCCGCTCCGCAGCAATGAACGGATCGTATCGATCGTATAGGAGAAGCCTTCCCTGGAATCTTCAAGATCCATTGCGTTAAAGGCGGGATTGTCGGAAATCGCCGCTTCGACCATGCGCAAACGATCTGTAAAAGAACTCAGATCTGCACGTTGTTTGAGAGGGGGCCGGGATGAAGGGATAAAGCTTATTTTTTCAAGTTCCAGCATTTCCAAAACTTCCTGTGCACAACGCAGGTGGCCGAAATGCACCGGATCAAAAGTTCCGCCAAGTAATCCTAATTTCATATTCGAATCTGTCCGTTTCCATAAATGATGAATTTGGTTGTTGTTAATTCTTCCACGCCCATGGGTCCGAAGGCATGTAACTTTGTCGTGCTGATCCCGATTTCCGCTCCGAGTCCGAGTTGGAACCCATCGCTGAATCGAGTTGAGGCATTCACGAGGACGGTTGATGAATTCACTTCATTGAGAAAACGTTGTGAATTGGCGTAATCCCGCGTGACGATTGCCTCTGTATGCAGAGAACCGTATTTGTCAATATGAGCGATTGCCTCGTCGAGGCTGTCAACGACGCGGATCGAGAGGATCAGGTCGAGATATTCATATCCCCAATCTTCTTCGCATGCTTCCGTTGCCGCATCGGCAAGAATCTCACGGGTCCTTGCGCAACCCTTCAATTGGACGCCTGCATCCCGATATTTCACAGCCATAGCGGGTAGAAATGCCCCGGCAATATCCTTGTGGACCAGCAGGGTTTCCATCGCATTACAGACGCCCGGTCTCTGCACCTTGGCATTGAACGCAATCGATATCGCCATATCGAGATCGGCGCTTGCATCTACAAATACATGACAAACCCCTTTGTAATGCTTAATCACCGGAATTCTGGATTGTTTGACAACGGCCCTGATCAGATCCTCTCCCCCCCTGGGAATAATCAGATCGATATAGTCCTCCTGCTCCAGAAGGACATTGACCCCTTCGCGATCGGTAAAAGGGATCAACTGAATAGACGCTATGGGTATCTCCGATTTCTCCAGAACACCCTGGAGTGTTTCGGCAATGGCGCGATTGGAGTGAATCGCCTCCGATCCCCCTCTCAGTATGACCGCGTTTCCGGATTTGAGGCAGAGGGCTGCTGCATCTGCGGTTACATTCGGTCGCGATTCATAAATGATTCCGATTACGCCGAGAGGAATGCGCATTTTTCCAACCTGAAGTCCATTGGGTCTTCGCCACATGGATGTGACTTTCCCGACCGGATCGGAAAGTGCCGCAACTTCGAGCAGGCCATCGGCAATTCCTTTGACTGTTGACGGCTTAAGCGTGAGCCGGTCCAGCATTGCCGCCGATAGTCCCTGGTCCCGGGCGCATTCGACGTCTTTTGCGTTTTCCGCAATGAGAAAATCCGTCCGGTTGACAAGCGCTTCGGCCATATCCCGTAATGCCCTGTCTTTGACAGGGGAGGAAATCCTGGCGAGAATGTTAGCCGCCCTTTTGGCCTCCATGGCCATTTTTACAATATGTTCTCTGATTTCCATACTCTCCAATAGGTACTTCCAACCGAAAGGGACTTATCATAAATTAAAATATCCGCTTTAAATACAGAATCAAGGCATAAGTGTCAAGGAAGAACATCGGTGGGACCTTGTTCAAGGCCGGATTTGTGAGGTCTGCGCACGGCAAAATTCAATTGTTTTTATTTGGCTTTTTTATTGCTCTCTTATTTCTTGTCTGCTAAGTTTACTCACTATGGATTTATTTATCAGAGCCGGGAATAAAGCCTTTGAAATGATAAAAGACAGAGGCTTTGATTTTGACCAGATTACAACCTATGTAGGACCGGCGAACGGTTCGAAATGGCTTATTGCATCCGGTTTTGATCTCCCCCTTTTAAAATCGGGTGTTTTGGGGAACGCAAAACCGGTGCTTCTTTCCGGTACGTCTGTAGGGGCATGGCGGTTTGCGGCATGGCTGCAACCGGAACCGGCGAAGAGCTATGAAAGCCTCATCGAGGCGTATATCTCTCTGGCCTGCGCTCCAAATGATAATCCGGGAACCGTAATGGATAAAATGAGCAGCATTATCAATTCTTACATTGATGATGATGCGCTCCCTTTTGCGCTTAACAATAAGCGATACCGCCTTTCCGTCATTACGGCCAGGTCGCTGCTTCTGAATAAATCGGATGTGCTTTGGGTACAGAAACTGGGACTGCTCCTGGCCTCTTTAGGGAATTCTTTAAGCCCCTTTTTCCTCAATTACTTTTTCGAGAGGATTGTATTCTATTACGCACCGCTGCCCCCGCGTTTTTGCCTGCAAAAGGGTTTCAAAGGAAAAGCCATCCCGCTGAATACAATTAATTTCAAAGATGCTCTGATCGCTTCCGCTGCGGTTCCGCTTCGAGTAAAAGGAATCAGGGATATTTACGGCGCGCCGAATGGTATTTACAGAAGCGGCGCTCTTTTCGATTACCACCTGAATCAGGAATACCAAACCAAAGAGAATGAGATTACCCTTTTATTCCATCATCAGAAGGCCATTGCCCCCGGCTGTTTTGATAGAAACAACAAATCCCGTTGGCTAACCGGTCCCAAATTGGATAATGTCTTGCTGATCTATCCTACCAGAGATTTTGTTCGAACATTGCCCAAAGGGAAAATGCCGAATTTGGCAGACTTTATGAAAAATCCTCAAGAACGCGTGGAAAATTGGCGAAAAGTAGTAAATTCCTCCTCTATTCTCGGTGACCAATTCCTTGAACTCGTCCACAGTTCAAAATTCCCGGAAGCTGTCAGAAAATTGTAAATACCTTCCATGAGCAAGAAACACACAAGAGGCCGGAAAGCATGCTGCTCGGAAGCGCTATGGGCTTTCATGGAAAAATGCATTCTTTGTCCGCGGAAGTGCAAAGTCAACCGTTTGCTGGGAGAAACCGGTTTTTGCGCCCTCACCGATAAATTGGTCACCGGCGGCATTTTGCCTCACTTTGGAGA
>DHHG01000201.1 GCA_002403175.1 Syntrophaceae bacterium UBA4778
CATTCAAAAGAATTGCCAGAAGGTGCTAATTTGGAAACCATTATCAAAATGATTGCCGCCGGATTCGGAACAGGATACAGCCCCACCGCTCCGGGGTCGGTCGGAACACTCGTGGGAATCCCTATCTATCTGATGCTTTCCCACCTTTCCTGGCCTTTCCACCTTTTGGGCATTATGATTATCATAGCCATTGCTGTTTACAC
Organism: Syntrophaceae bacterium UBA4778; assembly: GCA_002403175.1. The sequence continues at coordinate 204 of DHHG01000201.1, forward strand.
AGCCGGAGTCGCCGAAGGTTTGGGCAATTATTCCCATAAAAATAAATCAATTTTCGCGGGGTCTGTTCAAAAAGGTTCCGATGCAAGCAGTGCGCAATCATATTTAAAAGATCCAGGCTGGATCGTTATCGACGAGATTGCCGGCCTTCAGGTAACCCTTTTTCTGATTTCGCCAACATTGTGGCACATCGTTGCAGGATATCTCCTGTTCCGGTTCTTCGATATTTTCAAAGTATTCCCGGCCAATCTTTGCGAGACCAGATTTTCCGGCGGTTATGCGATCGTAATGGATGATATCGTTGCAGGAATTTACGCGAACATTGTATTATGGGCGCTCATCAGATTTGCGGGGATCTTCTAAATGAAAATCGGAATTATGACCATCGGAGATGAACTGACTACCGGAAGGATACAGGATGCCAATTCGTCCTATATTGCACAGATCATAAATAATGAAGGATGGCAGATTGCGGCCATGCTCTCCGTCGGAGATGATGTGGACAGAATCCGGCAGGGGCTGGAATTTCTGGCGAGCCATGCGGATACCGTTCTCATAACCGGGGGGCTGGGGCCGACAGCGGATGATATGACAACCCAGGCTGTCGCCGATATCTTTGGACTCCCCCTTTATACCGATGAGTCGGTCCTCAACGGGATCAAGGAAAGATTCGCAAAACTGGGAATTGACTGGACCGAAAATAATGCCAAGCAGGCCATGTTTCCGCGAGGGGCTGAGGTTGTCCCCAATTCCGCCGGATCAGCACCCGGATTCGCACTTCGCCATGAAGGCAAGCTCTTTGCCGTCATGCCCGGAGTCCCCGCCGAGGTCAGGCGGATGCTGCCGGAGGGAATACTGCCTCTGTTGCGCAAGGAATGGAAGGGCACGAAAAGGATTGTCCTTAACCGGACCATAAAGCTCTTCGGTATTTCCGAATCCAAAATCGATCAAACCGTATCCTCATTAGGGGTGGACCTGCCCGGAATCAGCATCGGATTTTATCCGCGCTATCCGGAGAACCTTCTGGTCATCAGGTCACATGGGGAAGATGAAAAAGAGGTCCTGGAAAAACTCAAACATACCGAAGAAAAAATCACCACCGCTTTGCGCTCCTATATTTTTGGATTTGATGAGGATACTTTTGAGGGGCTTGCCGCCGCGCTCATGATTGAGAAAGGGCTCACCCTCTCGGTTGCCGAATCGCTGACAGGCGGACTGATCACCGACCGCCTAACCAATGTACCAGGGAGCTCCGCCTTTTTGAACCGGGGAATTGTCGCATACAGTAATGAATGCAAAAAGGACCTTCTGGGAGTCCCAGCTCAAATCCTCGATACGTACGGCGCCGTGAGCGAGGAGACAGCAAAGCTGATGGCGGAAGGCGTCCGGAAACTCGGAGGAACCGCTCTCGGACTGGCGACTACGGGGATTGCGGGCCCGGCAGGAGGATCTGCAATCAAGCCGGTAGGAACTGTTTATATTGCCGTTTGCGACAAAAAACATACAATCTGTCATCACTTCGCATTCAAGTGGGACCGCCGGAGGATCAAAGAGATTTCAGCCCAGCATGCTTTGAACATGCTGAGAAAGTTTATACTGGGGGAACTTTCATGACGGACGAGAAATTAATCCGAACCTTCCTGGCAATCGATCTTCCGGATGAAATCAAGGAGACACTCGGTAAAATCCAAAATCGATTAAAACCGCTTATCGGCGGAGCGACCCGGAACATAAAATGGACCAAGCCGGAGGGCATCCATCTGACCCTGATCTTTTTGGGGTATATTTCTTCCAGCGAAATCGTTCTGGTATCGGAAACGGTGAAAAAAAACGTGGAAGGGGTAGCGCCTTTTATGCTAAATCTCGGGTCACCTGGCGCATTTCCTACCATCACGAGACCGAGGGTGATCTACCTGGGACTGAACGGACAAACCGATATTCTGTGCAGCCTTCAGAAACAGATCGCAACCGATTTGGATGAAATCGGCTTCAAAAAGGAAGATCGTCCATTTACATCGCATCTCACACTGGGCCGATTGAAATCAGCATTCAAGCTCCCCGGCATTGAGGAGGCCTTTCATAAAGTTATGGGTCTGGCCAAGGGGAACTTTATCGTGAACGGCCTGAAACTTTATAGAAGCGATCTTCGTCCGGATGGCGCAGTTTATACCACGCTGGAGTTTTTTCCGCTCACTGGAAAATGAGCCGGTTCCAGGTTTCAGGGAGGCCAAGGTTTCTACGGCAATCCTGCCTAGGCAAATTTAAAGTTCGGAGTTTAAATTGGAATTTGAGCCCAGGCGTTATTCTTTATTGATAAACGACAAGAGCTAATAATCTTATATAAATGAATTTTCACCTTCTCACTGAATTTAAAGGAGGCAGTAAATAGCATGGCAGCAGACGACAGAGAAAAAGCGGTAGATCTTGCAATTACTCAGATTGAGCGACAGTTTGGAAAGGGCTCCATAATGCGGCTGGGAGGCAAGGAAATACTTTCCGATGTTCAGGTAATCCCGACCGGCGCGATCAGCCTCGATTTCGCTCTCGGCGTAGGGGGGGTTCCCCGCGGCAGAGTAATTGAGATATACGGTCCGGAATCCGGGGGCAAAACAACCCTGGCACTGCATATTGTGGCCGAGGCGCAGAAAAATAACGGTCTGGCTGCCTTCATCGATGCCGAACACGCCCTCGATGTAACCTATGCGCGCAAGATCGGCGTCAATACGGACGATCTGCTTATATCCCAGCCTGATTCGGGTGAACAAGCTTTGGAAATAGCCGAAGTACTCGTCAGAAGTGGAGCTCTCGATATCATGGTCGTCGACTCCGTTGCGGCTCTTGTCCCAAAATCGGAACTCGAAGGGGACATGGGCGATGCCCAGATGGGTCTCCAGGCAAGGCTCATGTCACAGGCCCTCCGGAAATTAACCGGTGCCATAAGTCGATCAAAGACAACCGTGATTTTCATCAATCAGTTGCGATCAAAGATCGGGGTCTTCATGGGGAACCCCGAAACGACCACCGGCGGTAATGCCCTCAAATTCTACGCTTCAATGCGTCTCGATATTCGGAAGATTACCGCGCTAAAGCAGGGAGATAACGTAATCGGCAGCCGGACTCGCGTCAAGGTGGTAAAAAACAAAGTTGCTCCCCCCTTCCGGGAAGCGGAATTCGATATTATTTTCGGAGAGGGCATCTCCAGAGAAGGAGATATCCTGGATCTGGCCGCCACCAATGGATTGATAGAGAAAAGCGGAGCCTGGTACTCTTATAAAGGCGAACGGCTCGGGCAGGGACGGGAAAACGTACGGACGTTTTTCAAGGACCATCCGGATACACTGGCTGAAATAGAGGGATCTCTCCGAGGAAAGCTCGGGCTCTCAATCAAAGCATCCGAATAATCCGGAGGAAATCGTGACGGATGCAGCAGTGGACGGGGCTTACGCCAAAGCCCTGCACCTCTTGTCTTTCCGGGATCACAGTTGCCGGGAAATGCGGAAAAAGCTGAAAGAGCGGGGCTATGAGGATGCCGTTCTGGAAGAGACTATTCGACGCCTTGTTGGATCCAAACATCTAGATGATGCCTCTTATTCGGAAAGATACGCCCTCCATCTGGCTTGCAATAAACTCTATGGCAATAGAAGGATAACAGAGGAACTCCGAAAAAAGGGGTTTTCGCGGGAAGCAATCGACCAAGCCCTTCTCAGCGCACGAAAGGAGATAACGGAAGCGGAAGGCATCGACCTTCTGACCCGAAAACTACGTTCCCGATATCCTAAAGAAAGGATTGAAAAACGCGCTGAAAATGATAGGGTTTCACATACGTCGGAACAGTCAGAAAAACGGCTGATCCGGTCTCTGCTGAGAAAAGGATATGCGCCGTCGCTGATTTATGAAAAAATGAAATATGCATTGGAGGATTTTTCGGAACTTTAACCAAAGCATTCTGCTTTTGCAGGCTGTTCACCGGCTCACCGTAATGAAGTCGCAACAGTTCAAAATAATCCCCCTTTTTTAAAGACCGAGATCATTCAAAAGCTTTGTAGGGATTGCAATAAAAAAAGAACACCCGTAAGTACACACCGTTTTCCAGAATTATCTTAAAGGAGCACTTGAAGAACGATTCGCTAGGTTGAGTGCGGATTTAAGATTCTTGAATGATTATTTTGAGAGTAATAACATCTTTTGGGAATTCGATATCCAGGTCAGCAGATGCCAGGCAGAAGATTTTAAGGAGGATTGATTCATGAAGGGAAAAGAAATCAGAGAAAGATTTCTGAAATATTTTGAGAAGCATGGACATACCATCGTTCAAAGTTCAGGCTTGATTCCGAAGGACGACCCGACACTCCTTTTCACCAACGCCGGAATGGTCCAGTTCAAAAATTACTTTTTAGGACTGGAAGATCGCGGCTATAAACGGGCAGCCACATCCCAGAAATGCGTGCGTGCCGGAGGCAAGCACAATGACCTTGAAAACGTGGGAGTTACGGCTCGGCACCATACGTTCTTCGAAATGCTCGGCAATTTTTCTTTTGGCGATTACTTCAAGAAGGAATCGATCTGTTGGGGATGGGAATTTCTTACGGAAGAAATGAAGCTCGATAAGAGCAGGCTCTGGGTCACCATCTTTGAAAATGACGACGAAGCCTTCGAAATCTGGAACAAGGTCGTCGGGGTCTCCGCCGACCGGATCGTTCGAATGGGGGAGAAAAGCAACTTCTGGATGATGGGGGATACAGGCCCCTGCGGGCCCTGCTCTGAAATCCTTTATGACATGGGGCCCGGAGTCGGTTGCGGGCGGTCCGACTGCAGCGTTTTCTGCGACTGCGACCGTCACCTGGAGATCTGGAATCATGTTTTCACCCAATTTGACCGCGATCAGGAGGGGAATTTGACTCCTCTTCCGAAACCCAATATAGATACAGGAATGGGGCTGGAGCGCCTGGCAGCGGTCGTTCAGGGAGTTTACAGCAACTACGATACGGATCTCTTTCAACCCATTATCCGCTTCATTGAAAAAATCAGCGGTAAGATCTACGGCAAAGATCCCGAGGCTGATATTTCAATCAGGGTCATTGCTGACCACAGCAGATCCGTTACCTTCCTGATCGGAGATGGCGTCCTGCCGAGCAACGAGGGACGGGGTTACGTTTTGCGCCGAATCCTTCGTCGTGCCGCCCGACATGGAAAACTTCTCGGACTGGATACTCCATTCCTGCATGAAGCCGCCACCGTGGTCATTGAGGAGATGAAGGACCCCTATTTCGATCTCACCGAGAAGGAAACTTACATTCGCAAGGTCATATTCAACGAAGAGCAACGCTTCACAGAGACACTCGATCTGGGCTTGCGGATGTTGAATGATGAAGTCGCCCTGCTGAAAAAAGAAGCAAAGGACATCTTCCCCGGTGACATCGTTTTCAAACTCTACGATACTTATGGATTTCCGGTGGATTTAACTGCGGATATCCTGAAAAAAGATAAAATCACCCTCGACCTGGAAGGTTTCGAGCGGGCAATGGAGGCCCAGCGCGAAAAGGCTCGCGAATCCTGGAAAGGCAGTGGCGAGCAGGCCATATCCGATGCTTACAAAAAACTCTCGGTCAGGGGGATTTCCGCCTCTTTCGAGGGATACAAAGGAGTCACCAAACTCCAGTCAAAAATTACGGCGATTTTGAAAGACGATCAGGAAATCGACACAGCATCTGAAGGCGATAAAGTTGAGATTATCGTCGAGAGGACACCCTTCTATGGAGAGACAGGCGGACAGGTCGGAGATACAGGTATTATCAAGGGAAAAGGATTCATTTTCGAGGTCTGGGATACCCAGCGGCCTTTAGAAGACCTGATCAGCCATATCGGAAAATTGAAGAAAGGAAAAATTCAGGTAAGCGATAAGGTTACCCTAACTGCCGATTCAGCCTTGAGGCGCGCCATTGAGGCCCATCATTCAGGAACACATATCCTCAATGCCGCCTTGAAATCCGTGCTCGGAGAGCACGTCAAGCAATCCGGTTCGCTGGTCAATGCCGAAAGACTCCGCTTTGACTTCACACATTTTTCGAAAATCGAAGAGGATGAACTCACCAGGATCGAACGTTTGGCCAACGAATATGTTCGTCAAAATGTCCCGGTTTCCACCACCATCCTCCCCAAAGAGGAGGCAATCAAGACGGGAGCAACAGCTGTTTTCGATGAGAAATACGGCACGGAAGTCCGGGTTGTCAAAATGGGAAACATCAGCCGGGAACTTTGCGGCGGAACCCACGTGAGTCGAACAGGCGACATCGGATTTATAAAAATTGTGAGTGAATCCTCAGTAGCGGCAGGAATCCGAAGAATTGAAGCCATCGCGGGGGATGAGGCAATCAAATATGTCGAAAAGACCACTGCCGAAGTACGAAAGGCATCGAACCTGCTGAAAGCTACACCGGATGAAATAGTCGACCGCATCGAAAAAATGCTAAGACATCAGAAAGATCTGGAAAAAGAGATCGAGGGCTTGAAAGGAAAGCTAGCTGCAAAGGACTCAACGGATCTCATAGGGAAAGCACGGGACATCAAAGGAATAAAGGTCCTTGCGACTGTTGTAGATGCACCCGATGTCAAGACGCTACGGGACTTTGGCGACAAACTCCGGGATAAATTGCAGTCGGGAGTCATTCTTCTCGGCAGCAAGGCGGGAGAAAAGGCGATGCTTCTCTGCCTGGTTACAAAGGATTTGACAGAAAAGTTCAATGCGGGACAGATCGTAAAAGCCATCGCGCCGATCGTAGGGGGAAGCGGAGGCGGCCGCCCCGATATGGCTCAGGCCGGAGGCACAAAACCGGAGAATCTGGGAGAAGCTATCGCAAAAATAGAAGAGGTAATCTAGTTGGCTGAAACCCTTAAAAATTCTGAATCGCTTGTCTATCGGTGCAGGATATTCGATGTGTACGAGGCCGATGTAAAACTTCCGAACGGCCGCTTGGTAAAACAGACCCGGATCGAGCACAAACCAACGATTGCCGTCGTGCCTATTGACGAGAAAGGCAATCTGATTCTGCTCAATCAATTCCGTAGCGCTCTGAACCGGAATCTGCTTGAGATCCCCGCGGGAAGTCTGGACACGGAGGAATCCATCGAGGCATGCGTACAGCGCGAGCTGGCAGAGGAGGCAGGATATCAAGCGGACAGGTTGATCAAACTCTTTGAGGGCTATCTGGTACCCGGCTACTGCAACGAATACATGCATTTCTTTTTGGCCTTGGATTTGTTTGAAAAAAGCCTTCCCCCGGATGAGGATGAAGTGATTGAAATAGTACGTATTCCTTTTGACGAAGCTCTATGCATGATCGAAAGGGGTGAAATCGTCGATGCCAAAACGGCATTGGGGATTGTACTGGCACGCAATTACTTATCGCAATCTAAGTAAATACGTAAGAATCTGCGGAATCGGATTTTTCCCAAATTCCGTCCATAAAAAGGCTGCGCACAATGATTGCCATCCGTCAATTTCGCTACGCAACCGACAACCTGGGCTATGTCCTTCACGGTAACCGGTCAGCTGTTGCAATTGATGGCGGAGCCGTTCCCGATATATTGGAATTTATTAAAAGCCATAAACTGTCCTTGTCCCTTATCACCAATACCCATGCCCACGCCGACCATACCATTGGGAATCACAGGCTGGTTCAGAAAACCGGAGCCCACCTGCTGGCTTTCGGGGATTTGAGGGACGGAGGCGAAATAGACCTCGATGGGATTCCTATCCTGATTTATCGGACTCCGGGGCATTCGGAGGATTCAGTCTGTTTTCATGCTGGGAACTACCTGATTACCGGAGACACGCTTTTCAACGGAACGGTGGGAAACTGTTTTTCGGGAGATCTAAAAAGCTTTTACTGGTCAATCAAAAAACTCATGACGCTTCCACCGGAGTCGCTGATCTATGCCGGTCACGATTATGTGAGAGATTCAATAGCCTATGCGGAAACGCTGGAGCCTGAAAATGAGAACATCAAAGCATTCCTGGCCCGCTATTCACCCCGCCACGTTTTTTCGACATTGAAGGAGGAGTTTCAGATAAATCCGTTCCTCCGGATGAATGCGCCCGAAATTGTCAGTTTTCTAAAAAAGAAAGGACTTCCCTGCGATACAGAATGGGAACGGTGGCATTCCCTTATGACAATGGAGTAGCTTAACGAAGGTCCATTAACAGTCCTGTCCAGGAGCGGAACGGAATCTGAGTATCATTGCCTTGTTGTTTGTCATTTCCTTAAAACCGATTCTCTTGTAAATTCGCTCTGATTCGGGCGTTGCTATCAATCCGATCCAACTGAATCCTTCTTCCGTCAGCTTTCTTATGATGAATTCAACCAAGGCAGTTCCGATTCCCTGTTTTCTGGAATCGCTTCGGACGGTTATGTCCTGTATATAAGCATCACTCACACCATCACTAATAACCCTTCCAATTGCAAGAATTTCATCGTTTTTAATCGCTATGCAAAAAATCCAGCTTCCGGCAACAATACGCGCTATCATTTCTAGTTTCTTTTCGTCAGATGCAAACCACCAACCGGCATCTCGATAGAGGTTCTTGACTTCTTCCTCCTGCTTCGAAGTTAAGCTTTTGATACGACAAAACGAAATCATGATCTACTCCCATCCTACTTAAGAAATTAGAATCGGTTTGCAATTATGGTAACCATAATAGGAAAGCGCCGTGGTTAGGACAACCGATGTTCTAATGAGAAAGCACCGCGCTACTTAAAAAAGAGCTTTGAAAAATGATTGTCCGAACGTTATGAACTATAATTTCTTAAAGAAATTATATCAACCCTTGGCATGTATTCCGAAGCAGTCAAAACAGAAAAAAACACAACTGTCAATCAATCGGGCTGTTCCTCTGCCTCCTCCTGCCCCTTTCTTTTATTGCGCAGGTTGAACTTGTTCATGGCTGATTGAGCTCCCGATGAAATTATTTCCCCTATAGCATCACAAGCCCGGTGAACCGTATCCGCAGCCATTTCTAATTCTTCCCGACTAAAGCGCTCAAGGACATATCCTTCCGTTCTCTCCTTTATGGCGGGTTTTCCGATGCCGATTCTTAACCTTACAAAATCGATACGACCCAGGCAATCGACTATCGATTTCAGTCCTTTATGACCTCCCGTGCCTCCTCCGATTTTAACCCGAATAATACCCGGATCAAGATCAAGATCATCATGAATAACGATCAGATCTTCTATTGTCGATTTATAAAAAGATGCCAATCCGGAAACGGATCTCCCGCTTAGATTCATGAAAGTCTGCGGTTTGACGAGCACAACAGAATTGCCTTCGATAGTGCCTTCACCGATCATCGCATCGAATTTCTTTTTCGTCATTCCAATTCCATAAATAGCCGCCAATTCATCGATAACCATGAATCCCATGTTATGCCTAGTCAGTGTATATTTTGTCCCCGGATTACCGAGCCCGACGATGATTTTCAATTTGGTCCTTTACTTGTGAGGTTTAGTTGTGAATCCGGCAGCGAGCGCATTCTCCTTGCAGCTTGTTGCGGGGGAAGCTAGCGAATCATGTCTAACTATCTTCCCTTAAGGATCGGGGATTCCCCGGAGCTAGCTCCCATAATTCCCAATTAATCATAAATCCAAATAAAAAAAAGCCCCGTTTTGTTGAATCAGGGGCTTTTCCAAAGCTATAAGCTAATTGAGATTGATTAAGCTTCTTTCTTCTTCGCAGTTATCACTTCAGGTTCCTTTGCCCCTTCTTCTGAAGCAGCAGCTACGGCTTCACCTTTGGCTGCGGACACCGCTGCGACGGCCACATCTTCTCCATCCAGCACCTCAATATCATCCCCTATCTGGATATCGCCGACTTTAACGGAATCGCCGATTTCCAAGGCGCTGACATCCAGCTCTACAAATTCCGGTATAGCTGTGGGCAGACCCGAAACCTTCAATTCCCTCTTCAGAATATGCAATTCCCCACCCATGATAATACCGGCAGGTGTTCCTTTTATATGAATAGGAATATCAATAATCAATTTATGATCCATACGGATTTCGTAAAAATCAGCATGAAAGATATCCCGAGTTGCCGGATTGGTTTGCATTTCCTTAATAATTGATAATTTTTCTATTTCGCGGCCATCTTCATCTATACGCAGCTTTATAAAAACGTTCTCTTTCTTTTTCTTCAATAACTTGATCAAATCTTCAAGACCAACAGCCAACGGGAGAGAATCCGAACCGGCCCCGTAAAACACAGCCGGAACCTGTCCACCCGCACGAAGCCTTCTTGCCGGCCCTTTACCCGATTCTTTTCTCATGCGGGCTTTTAATTCCATGGTTTCCATTGATTTCCTCCTAAATGAATAATGAACTGACAGAATCGTTATAATAAATCCTTCTGACTGCCTCGCTCAAATGACCAGCGACTGAAAGGACTTTAATATTTTTACAAGCCTTTGCTCCATCGTGTAGCGGGATTGTATCCGTGACAATTACTTCCTTGATAACAGAGGCGTTTATCCGGTCAATTGCCGGCCCGGACAAAACAGGATGCGTGCAGCAAACGGATACCTCTACCGCTCCGGCCTCAGCCAGTGCTTCGGCTCCCTGCACAACCGTTCCCGCAGTATCGACCATATCGTCCAGAATAATGACTTTTTTATTTCTTACGTCTCCGATGATATTCATTACCTGGGATTCATTCGGACCTTCCCGACGCTTGTCAATAATGGCTAAAGTCATCCCAAGCCTTTTTGCAAATGCACGCGCTCTTTCCACGCCTCCCGTATCAGGAGAAACAATGACCGTATTTTCCGTATCTCTCTTTCTGACATAATCGAGGAGAACAGGGGTGGCAAAAAGATTATCAACAGGGATATTGAAAAAACCCTGAATCTGCCCGGCGTGAAGATCAATGGAAAGCATCCTGTTTGCTCCCGCAGCAGTTATCAGGTCCGCTACGAGTTTGGCGGTAATCGGTGCTCGAGGGGCTACTTTTCTGTCCTGTCGGGCATACCCGTAATAGGGTATAACTGCCGTAATCCGGTCGGCAGACGCCCGTTTCATGGCATCCATCATAATAAGCAGTTCCATGCAGCTGTTGTTGACAGGCGGACAGGTGGACTGCACAATAAAAACGTCCATTCCCCTGACATTTTCATTGATTTCAACTCTGGTTTCGCCATCGCTGAAAGTGGCTACATTGGCTTTGCCCAGCGCAATACCCAGCTTGTCACAAATTCTCTTTGCAAGAGCCGGGTTGGCATTACCGGTAAAAATTCTCATTCTTTCCAACATGCTCAGAACCTCACATCATAATGGCTGGGGCGGGAGGATTCGAACCTCCGAATGCAAGAACCAAAATCTTGTGTCTTACCGCTTGACGACGCCCCAATACGCCCGATTAAAAATCAAAAAAGTGAAAACCAAGAAGTCAGCACTATTCGCTGGGGTCCTGAATTCTTAGTGAATTAGTCAAAAAAACAGACCAGTTTTGGCCTGCCTTTATCGCTTGAGCAGCCTTTTCCGCATCCCTTTTATCAGGATATATTCCGAATACCGTTGGCCCGCTACCGGACATCAGTGCTCCAAGCGCACCATGTCGAATTAACAAATCCTTCAGTTCTTTTATTACAGGGTGCAGAATCAGGGTAACCCGTTCAAGATCATTGAGGAGACCAGAGGCGATATCCCCTAATGAGAAAAACTTTGGGATGTTAAACTGTAAAACCCCGTTTGTCAATCCCATTTTGAGATTATCATATATCAATTTTGTAGATACTTCGAATCCGGGATTAATGAGCACCAGCCACATTGGTGGGATCGGTTCGGATGGCTCAAGCCTCTCCCCTTTTCCAAATGCCCAGGCTGAGCTACCATAAATAAAAAAAGGGACATCGGCCCCAAGTTTTTCTCCCAGATGAATGAGCTCCTCCCTTTTGAGTCGGTACCCGAATAAATCGTTCAATGTCGTCAGGACAGTAGCGGCATTGGAACTCCCCCCGCCTAAACCGGCGGCCACGGGAATCCCCTTTTCGATAATAATCCGTACATCCGGATTATCTGAGACATGAGAGAACAAAGCTTTAGCAGCCCTGTATGCAATATTGGACTCGTTTACCGGAAGAGAACTGCCCGGACACTCAATCTGAATCCCTTTGCCTCCTTTTACGAACGATATCCGATCGCAGAGACCGATTTTTTGCATCAAGGTTGCCAATTCATGATACCCATCCGGTCTCTTCCCCAGTACCCTTAAAAAGAGATTGACCTTGGCATGCGAAAGCTTATCGATCATCCTTTTCCTTCTCTTTGACATACTGCATACGCAGTTCAAAAAGCATGCTGTCGATCAGTTGTTTTTCATCATCGTTGAGATTACCTTTTGTTTTCTCCTGGATCAGCGCGATAAGATCAATGGTCTGCTTGGCTGCAGCGAGATCCCGCTGAGCTTTATTTGTGATCGGGTCGGGAAACTCTCCAAAATGGAACAGGACAGAAGAGCCCAAGGAAGCTATAAAATTTATGAAATTGATTTCCGGATATGCCGGTTTTCTTTCTTTCTCATCGGCTGCCGGTTTTTTCTCGAATTTTTCCTCAGGCGGCGTTTCTTCCTCAACTGATTTATTCTCGGTGTGTGCTTCTTCCGGTTCCGAGCTAAAGCGCCGATCTTTGATTACAAAATCTTTCTCTTTTTTCTCATCTTCTTCCATGAATGGCTCCTTGGGATTGTATTACAGGACAGGTTATGGTTCCAAGCTGGCGAATTTTTTAGAATCGTTGCTGTATTTATTCAGGTAATGCATTACCCGTTTAACATAGGTTTGAGTCTCTTCGTAAGGAGGAATTCTGTAATTATATTTCTGTACGGAACCTTCTCCTGCATTATAGGCAGCAAGAGCCAGCGGAAGATCTCCCCCATACTGCCCGATAAGGTGCTTGAGATGCCGAACTCCTCCATCGATATTGCTCCAGGGGTCGAAAGAGTTATCTACCTGGTAATTATTGGCCGTTCCCGGCATGAGTTGCATCAGACCCTTGGCGCCCTTTCTGGAAACGGCGCTGGGATCGAAATCCGATTCTGTTTTTATGACCGCCTTGATCAAGGCATAATCCACATTGTGTTTGTCTGCAGCCTTACTGATCAAATGATCGAAACCGGAGCGGCTCTTTTTTCCACCGGAAGAACTATGGCTGATGAGAGCAGGACCTCTCTTCGCCTCTTTCAGCCACAATTTATACTTATGATCGGTCGGGACATTTGTTAAATGAATCACGCCGTCTTTATCGACGTACTTGTATATATCAGCTCTACCCTTTGCCGGAAACAGCAGACAAACCACTGAAAGACAAAAAAATAGGCTGAAAAAGAAAGATCTCTTTTGCATTCCACAATCCAAAACTATTTCAATTGGTTCGGTACTCTATCGAATTTTAAGCAATTTCGCAACCATAACATTTCAACAGTATAGATCGGTAGGGAACAACAAAGGTTTAATCGGAAATTCAGAAGCAAGCCTGAAAAAAAACGAGGCAATCCGTATCTTTTCGCTTTTATTATAAAATCAGCGCATGGAACGGAGCCTTGCGACCCTCTCTTCAACAGGCGGATGGGTGCTGAAGAGGTTCATGAGGGACCTGCTTGTAAGAGGATTAACAATAAACATATGGGCCGTCGATGGATTTGCGTCCATAGGAACGGCCTGAGAGGCTCGGGACAATTTTTCCAAGGCACCGGCCAGTCCCAATGGACTTCCCGATACCCTTGCACCTTCTGAATCTGCAAGATATTCTCTTGAACGGGATACCGCCATCTGAATGATCATGGCCGCAATAGGTGCCAGAATGGCCATTACCAAAAGGCCTATGATCCCTCCCCTTTCGCCCTCATCATCCCTGTTTCCCAATCCGCCGAAAACAGCCCCCCATTTGGCCATATTGGCAAGCATGACAATCGCCCCGGCCAGGGTGGCGGCAATGGAACTGATCAGGATATCGCGATCCTTGATATGCGAAAGCTCATGGGCAATAACCCCTTCAAGTTCGTCGCGGTTCAAAATGCGCATAATGCTCTCTGTAACCGCGACGACGGCATGGTTTTCATTACGACCGGTAGCAAAGGCATTGGGCGAATCGCTCGGAATGACATAGACCTTCGGCATGGGAAGGCGAGCCTTCAATGACAGATTCTTGACCAGAGAGTAAAGTTCCGGGTAGTCACTGTCGGTAACCTCCTGAGCACGATACATTTTCAGAACAATCTTATCCGAAAACCAGTAGCTGAAGAAATTCATACAAGCCGCGAGGACGAAGGCAATATAGACCCCCTGTTTCCCTCCGAAAAAGCCACCGATCAGCATCAATAGACCGGTTAAAGCCCCGAGAAGGATCCCTGTCTTGATCGTATTCATCTCAACCTCCATGATCCTGTTCCGGACCGCCGCTCTTCACAACGACCATTGAAGACTCAAAGGAAGATGCTTAAACATGATTCGCTCGCTTACCCCGCTGCGAGCAGCGGGAAATGCGCTCGCTACCGGATTCAGTTAAAATATACAAA